>JACPCF010000042.1 GCA_016179965.1 Candidatus Rokuibacteriota bacterium
GAGGGCGTCGGGCGGGATGTGCCCCCGGCGGCAGTAGGCCTCGCAGACGGCCAGCTCGACCCTGAGCCAGGCCGCGTACTTCTCCGCCTGGCTCCACACCGCGCCCATCTCCGGCCGCGTGTACCGTTCGATCACCCCTCTATCCCCCCTTCACGCAACGCGCGAGCGGAGCGAGCTTTCCTCAGCGGGCCCCCGACCCTTGCGGTCGGGGAATCGCGAGCGAAGGCGAGCCACCTTAGCGGGCACCCGAGCCACCTGAAGGTGGCTCGGGTCGCAGCTCCCCCGGCAGGTGGCGACGGTCCAGCGGTCCCAGCGTCAGGAGCGACAGCTGCTCCTCGTCCAGCAGGCGGTGGATCAGCGCCTGCACCTCGTCTTCCCTGACGACGTCGATGGCCGCCAGCATTTCATCGAGGGAGAAGAACGAGCCGAAGTGGAGCTCCTGCTTGGCCAGCCGGCTCATCCGGCTCGAGGTGGACTCGAGCGAGAGCATCAGGTTCCCCTTCAGGTGGTCCTTGGCCCGCCGGAGCTCGTCGGCCCCGATGCCGTCTTTCTTGAGGTCGCGGATCTCCTTGAGGATCAGCTTCAGCACCTTCCCGAAGTTCGCCGCCTCGGTGGCGGCGTAGACGTAGAGGAGCCCCGTGTCGTGGTAGGCCTGCGTGCCCGAGTGAATGGAATACACCAGCCCCTGCCGCTCCCGCACCTGCTGGAAGAGGCGCGAGGACATGCTCCCCCCGATGACGTCGTTGAGGACATAGAGCGCGTAGCGCTCCGGCGCGGTGTGGGTGAGCCCCGGAAACCCCGCGACGACGTGCACCTGCTCCAGGGTCTTCTCCACCATGTCCACGGCGACCCGGAGCGTCGGCGGGCCGCCGTTCGGCTGGGCCGCGGGACCCTCGAACCCGTCGAAGGGGGGGGCCAGGAGCCCCAGCACGCGGTCGTGGTCGGCGTGCCCCGCCACGGCCACGGTGATCTTCTGGGGGCAGTACTCCTGCCGGAAGTGACCGAGGATGGTCTCGCGGCTCAGGCCCTGGACCACGTCACGGTTGCCCAGGATGGGGCGGCCCAGCGGATGGCCGGGCCAGACGCGCTCGGCGAACAGGTCGTGGATCAGGTCGTCAGGCGTGTCCTCCACCATCTTGATCTCCTGGAGGACCACCGACTTCTCCTTCTCGATATCGTCCGCGCTGAAGAGGGGGTGGCGCAGGATATCGGTGAGGAGGTCCACCGCCAGCGGCAGGTGCTCGTCGAGCACGCTGACGAAGAAGCACGTGTGCTCCTTCGCGGTGAAGGCGTCCATCTGGCCCCCCACCGAGTCCATCGTCCGGGCGATCTCTTCGCCGGTTCGGGTGTGGGTGCCCTTGAAGACCAGGTGCTCGATCAGGTGGGAGACCCCGCCGCACCCGGCGGGCTCGTTCCGGGAGCCGGTGTCCACCCAGATCCCCACGGCGACCGAGCGGACGTGGGGCATCCGCTCGGTGACCACGCGGATTCCGTTGGGGAGAACGCTCTTCCGGTACTCTTCCGCCAGGGGACTCTCCTCCGCGCACTATGGGTTCTTCCGCTTTTCCTTGTCGGCCAGCGCCGGCTGCTCTCGAAGCGCCATCTTGCGGGAGAGCCGGATCTTGCCGGTCGGATCCACCTCGATCACCTTGACGAGGACTTCGTCGCCCTCGGCCAGCACGTCACCGACGGTCTTGATCCGATTCTCGGCAATCTGGGAGATGTGGAGCAGCCCCTCCGTTCCCGGGATCACCTCCACGAAGGCGCCGAACTCGACGATCTTCTTGACCTTGCCGACGTAGATCCGGTCCACCTCCACCTCCCGGACGATGTCCTGGATGATGGCCACGGCCTTCTGGACCGCGCTGTTGTCGGCCGAGAACACCGTGACGCGCCCGTCGTCCTCCACGTCGATCTTGACCCCGGTCTGCTCCTGGATCCCCCGGATGACCTTGCCGCCCGGCCCGATGACCTCGCGGATCTTCTCCGGGCGGATTCGGATCGTGACGAAGCGGGGGGCGTAGGGGGACAGCTCGGGGCGCGGCTTCTCGATGGCCTCGCGCATTTTCGCCAGGACGTGGAGCCGGGCTTCCCGGGCCTGGGCCAGCGCTCGCCCCATGAGCTCGGTGGAGACCCCCGCCATCTTGATGTCCATCTGGAGCGCGGTCACGCCGGCCTCGGTTCCGGCGACCTTGAAGTCCATGTCCCCGTAGTGGTCCTCGGTCCCCATGATGTCCGTCAGGATGGCCACCCGGTCCCCTTCCTTGATGAGCCCCATGGCGATCCCCGCCACCGGCGCCCGGAGCGGCACGCCGGCGTCCATGAGGGAGAGGCTGGCGCCGCAGATGGTCGCCATGGAGGACGAGCCGTTCGATTCCAGGATGTCGGAGACGACGCGGATCGTGTAGGGGAAGGCCTCCTTGGTCGGCAGCACCGCCTCCACCGCGCGCTCGGCCAGAGCGCCATGCCCGATTTCCCGCCTGCCAGGGCCACCGAAGCGCCGCACCTCGCCCACGGAGAAGGACGGGAAGTTGTAGTGGAGCATGAAGTGGCGGTAGGATTTGCCCGTCAGGTCCTCGATCTTCTGCTCGTCCTCCTTGGTCCCCAGCGTCACGGCCACCAGCGCCTGGGTCTCGCCCCGGGTGAAGAGGGCCGAGCCGTGGGCCCGCGGCAGGTAGCCGACCTCGGAGGTGATCGGGCGGGTCTCCGTGAGGTTGCGGCCGTCCACCCTCACGCCCTTTTCGAGCACCATCCGCCGGACCTCCGCGCGCTCCACCTTTTCGAAGGCCTCGCGGGCCGCGCCCTTGAGCGCCGGGTCGGCCCCCAGCGCCTGGAAGACCTCCTCGAAGACCTGGTCCATGGCCTGGGCGCGGGCTTGCTTTTCGTGGATCGAAAGCACCTGAGCGATCTTCGCCGCCGCGAGCTCCCGCACGCGCGACTCGAGGGCCGGGTCTTCCCCCGCGCTCGAATCGTCGGGCCAGGCCGGCTTGCCCCCGCCGGCGCGAAGCTCCTTTTGGGCCTTGGCGATCATCCGGCACTGCTCGTGGCCGAAGGCGATGGCCCGGACCATCATCTCCTCCGGGACCTCCTTCGCCCCGGCCTCGACCATCAGCACCGCCTCTTCCGTCCCCGCGATGACCAGGTCCAGCGTCGAGACGGCCCGCTGGGCCTCCGTGGGGTTGGCCGCGAGCCGCCCGTCCACGAGCCCGACCCGGACGGCGCCCACGGGGCCGTTGAAGGGGATCCCCGACACCATCAGCGCCGCGGACGACCCGACCACGGCCAGGACGTCGGGATCGTTTTCCTGGTCTCCGGAGATCACCAGATCGAGGATCTGCACTTCGTGCTTGAACGATTTGGGAAAGAGCGGGCGGAGGGGGCGGTCGATGAGGCGCGAGGTCAGGATCTCCTTCTCCACGGGCCGCCCTTCCCGCTTGAAGAACCCGCCGGGGATGCGGCCGCCCGCGTAGGCGCGCTCCCGGTAGTCCACCGTGAGCGGAAAGAAATCGACCCCCTCGAGGGGGGTCTTGGTCGCCACCACGGTGGCGAGCACCACGGTCCCGCCGTAGCGCACCATCACCGCGCCATCGGCCTGCCGGGCGACTCGCCCGGTCTCCAGGGTGAGGGTTTTGCCGCCTATCTCAACCGCCGTTGAATGCACCATACGTGCGTCGTGCCTCCTGCATCAGGGGGGAATCAAGGAACAGCGAAGATGAAGGGGAACAGCCGGTGCGCTCGGGGCTGGAAGTCGCCGGAGCCACCCTCACCCGCGGATCCCGAGCTTTTCTGTCAGGGCCCGGAACCGCTCCGGATCTTTCTTTCTGAGATACTCCAGGAGACTGCGGCGCGTGCCGATGAGCACCAGCAGGCCCCGCCGGGAATGGTGGTCCTTGACGTGGAGCTTGAAGTGGTCGGTCAGACCGTTGATGCGCTCCGACAGGAGCGCGATCTGGACCTCGGGCGAGCCGGTATCCCCTTCGTGGAGTCGGAACTGTTCGATGAGGCTCTTCTTCCTTTCGACCGCAACGGGCATGAAATCGCTCCTCCGGAGGCCCCGCCCCCAATCGCCCCACCCCGGAGCCGAAAGCCCCAACGGGGGGGTTCCAAAAACTCCCGTCCTTCCAATGAATTACGCGATCGAAACTATCACAGACGCGGCGGGAAGTAAAGGTGAATTCAGGAACGCTCGGCCGTCGGCGCGAGGAGCCGGGCGGCCGTCGCGACGTCCCGCGCGACCTGGGCCCGGAGCGCCTCGACGTCGGGGAACTTCCGCTCGGGCCTGATCCGCTCGACGAACTCCAGGGTCAGGGTCGTATCGTATAAATCCCCAGTGAAGTCGAGCAGATACGCCTCGACCCAGTACTCGCCCTCGCCGAACGTGGGGCGGATGCCGACGTTCACCACCGCGCCGGCCCGGCCGCGCTCCCAGGTGGCGCGTGCGGCGTAGACCCCCGGGCCCAGAATCAGTTCGCGCTCCGGCTTGAGGTTCGCCGTGGGAAAGCCCAACTGGTGTCCCCGCCCTTTCCCCCGCAGCACCCGTCCGCGGACCGTGTAGGGATGGCCCAGGAACTTCCGGGCCCGCGCCACCTCTCCCGCCGCGAGGACCTGGCGGATCTCCGAGGAGGACACGACGACCCCGTCCAGCAGGAGCGGCGGGACCACGTGGGCCGCGAAGCCGTATTGGGGGGCCAGCTCGGTGAGGAGCCGCGCGTTCCCGCGGGCGCCCCGCCCGAAGGTGTGGTTGAACCCCACCACCACCACCCGGGCTTTGAGGGTGCCGCACAGGACGTCCCGGACGAAGGGCTCCGCCTCGATCAGCGAGAACTCCCGCGTGAACGGGATGACCACCGCGGCGTCGAGCCCCTGCTCGGCGATCCGGGCCAGGCTCTCGGACAGCTCGGTGATCCGGATCGGCGCCCGGTCGGGCTGGAGGACCACGAGGGGGTGGGGATCGAAGGTGCACGCCAGCGCCCGGAGGCCGAGCGCCCGGGCCCGCTCGAGGGCCGTGGCGAGGATCTTCTGATGGGCGAGATGGATCCCGTCAAAGGCCCCGAGGGCCACGACGCTCGGAGGGCTGTCAGGCGGGTAGGACTCGAGGCCGCGGACGATCTCCATGCAGGATCCGTTCGGGTTTTACGCGGGCACCGCCCTCCATCACTCGGCCGACGCCGAGGAACTCCCCCGTGGCGGCGTAGAGCCGAACCATCCCGTGAGCGCCGGCGCCGGCGGCGGGCACCGGGACCGCCTGCCCATGGAGCAGGGCTTCCGCGGCCCCCGCCTCCAGGGTGACCGTCGGTCGGCTGGCGAGGGCGGAGTCCGAAGGCAGGAGCCGATCCCACAAGAGGGCCCCCTCGTGCGCCTCCCTCACGCGCTCCCACGGGAGCGCCTCCTCCAGCGTGTAGGGCCCCACACGCGTGCGAACGAGCCGTTCCAAGGCGGCACCCGGGCCCAGCGCCTCTCCCAGATCAGCGCAGAGCGTCCGAACGTATGTCCCTCGCCCGCACACGACGCGGATCGTAAAGGACGGCAGCGCCACCCCTTCCAGACCGAGGGAGTAAATCAGGACCTCGCGCGCCTCCCGCTCCACCTCCACGCCCCGGCGGGCCAGCTCGTACAGCCGCCGGCCGCCGTGATGCAGGGCCGAGTACATGGGGGGAACCTGGCGGATCGTCCCCACGAAGCGGCCGAGCGCGCCTTCGAGGTCCGCGGCGGTCAGCGCCGGCACCGGCGACGTCCGGAGGACGGTCCCCGACAGGTCCTGCGTGTCGGTGACGACGCCCAAGCGGACCGTGGCGAGGTACTCCTTGTCGTGATCCACGAAGTACGGGGTCAGCTTGGTCGCCTCGTTAACGAGGATCGGGAGCACGCCGGTGGCCTCGGGATCCAGGGTCCCCCCGTGACCGACCTTGGGGGCGCGCAGCAGACGCCGGAGGTGGGCGACGGCGTGAAAGGAGCTCACCCCCGCCCCCTTGTCGATGATCAAGATTCCCGAGCGCGGCACGTCCGGCCCCTACCGCGTCGCCAGCGCGGCGGCCACGGCTCTGAGGATCGCCTCGCGCGCCTCGGCGAGACTGCCGCGGATCGTGCAGCCCGCGGCGTTGGCGTGCCCCCCGCCGCCGAAGGCCCCCGCGATCTTGCCGACGTTGACCTCTCCCTTGGCGCGGAGACTCACCTTCACGCTGCCGGAGCCGACCTCCCGCAGGAGGGCCGCCACCTTCACGCTGGCGATGGAGCGCGGATAGTTCACGAGATCTTCGGCCGTCAGGAAGCCCTCGGTCACGGTCCCGGCCGGAAGCGCCAGCCACGCCACCAGCCCGTCCGGGCTCACCTCCACGCGGCCGAGCAACTCGCCGAGCCCTCGGAGGTCCTCGAGCCGGCGCCCCTCGTAGAGCGCCCCCGCCACCAGCTCGGGTCTGGCGCCGTGCGCGACGAGGTCGGCGGCGATCCTGAGCGCCCGCGGGGTCGTGTTCGAGTAGCGGAACGAGCCCGTATCAGTGTGGATCGAGGTATAGAGGTTGGTGGCGACCTCCGGGGTGAGCTTGAGACCGAGCGTCCGGATCAGGTCGTAGATCATCTCGCCCGTGGCCGAGGCCGCGGGCTCGACCCAGTGGGCGTCGGCGTACCGCTTGCTGTCCGGGTGGTGGTCAATGCTGATGACGCGCGTGGCGGGTCCGCGGCTCCCCTCGAGCAGGCCGTTGGTCCGCGAGGGCTCGGGGCAATCCACCAGGATCACGAGATCGAAGGGGCCGGGGGCTCGCTCCCACTGCTGGACGCGGTCCGCCCCGGGAAGGAACCGGAAGACGTCGGGCACGGGATGGGGCCCCGCGAGCGTGACCGAGGCGCCGGCGGCGGCCAGGGCGAGCCCCAGGCCGATCTGAGAGCCCAGGAGATCCCCGTCGGGCTGGACCGTGCCCAGCAGGAGGACGCTGCCGCGCGGAGAGCGCAGCAGGGTCAGCAGTTCCGGCGGAATCGGCCAGGCAGCTTCAGCCATTCTCACCCGGAGCCGCCCTTTCCGCCTTGAGCTCGGCGAGCAGTCCCTGGATCTGAGCGGCGTGGACCATGGAGCGGTCGGGCCGGAAGTCCACCGACGGGGTGACCCGGAGCGAGAGGTGGTGACGGAGCCAGTTGTGGATGAACCCCCGGGCGCTGTCCAGCGCGGCCAGCGACGCCTTCCACTTTTCCTCGGGGCCGAGGATGGAGACGTACACCTTGGCCAGGCGCAGATCCTTCGTCACTTCGACGTCGATCACGGTGACGAAGCCGAGGCGAGGGTCCTTGAGCTCCCGCTGGAGGACCCGCGAGATCTCCTCCTTGATGAGCTGGTTCACCCGCTCGAGTCGCTTGGGTTGCATGTCAGAGGATCTCCAGCGGCTTGCACCTAGACGCCACGCGGGCTTCGAACGTGGCGGGCCAAATGACGAGCCAGACAAGGCCCGAGGGAGGCGCTGGCCGGAGGCGTACGCAGTTGTACGTCGAGGACCGGCGCCGACTGACGCTGAAAGGCGCAGGCGATGGCCAGCGTGGCCCGCTGCCAGGTGTCCTGGTGATTCACCTCGGCGACGGACACTTCGAAGCGCTGCCTCACCTTCTCCTTGAGGCCTTTGAGGATGTGGCGCTTCCCCTTGAGAGAGTCAACGTCGGGAAGGTGCAGCTCGACAGTTCCGACCGCGACCCGGGCCTGATGCACAGCCTTTCCTCCCACTCAAACGCTTCTCACCACTTCCCCTCTCCCCTCAGGGGAGAGGCGGGGTGAGGGGTGCGCTACAGGGTGCGCGCGACCTCTTCGGTGGTGTAGGCCTCGATCACGTCGCCCACCTGGACCCCGCTGACGCCGTCCACGGCGATGCCGCACTCGAGCCCCTGGAGCACCTCGCGCACGTCGTCCTTGAAGCGCTTCAGCGAGTTGAGCGTCCCCTCGCCCACGAGGGCGCCGTCGCGCTTGACCCTCACCTTGGCGCCGCGCTGGATCTTCCCTTCCATGACGAAGGAGCCCAGGATGGTCCCGACCTTGGAGATCGGGAAGAGCTGCCGCACCTGCGCTTTGCCCAGCGCCACTTCGCGGATCTCGGGCGCCAGGAGCCCGGACAGGGCGGCCCGCACATCGTTGATGGCCTCGTAGATCACGTTGTAGGTGCGGACGTCCACGCCCTCGCTCTGAGCCTGGCTGGCCGCCTTGGGTTCGGGCTTCACGTTGAAGCCGAGGACGATGGCGTTGGAGGCGGAGGCCAGCATGACGTCGCTCTCGGTGATGGTGCCGACAGAGCCGTGGATGACCTTCAGCTTGACCTGGTCCGTCGAGAGCCCCTCCAGCGACTCGGTGAGCGCCCCCACTGAGCCGTGAACATCCGCTTTGAGGATGAGTCGAAGCTCTTTCACCTCGCCGGTCTCGATCTGCTGATGCAGGTCCTGGAGCGTTACGCGCGCGACGCCCTTGGCGCGCTGCCGCTCCCGGTCCTGGCGGAGCGTCGCGATCTGGCGCGCCTTCCGCTCATCCTCCACCGCCACCAGCGTGTCCCCGGCCTGCGGCACCGCCGAGAGCCCGAGAATCTCCACGAGATCCGAGGGGCCGGCGACCTTCACCTTCTTGCCCAGGTGGCTGAACATTGCCCGCACGCGCCCCGAGTGCTGCCCCACCACCATCGCGTCCCCTTCCTTGAGCGTCCCCTGCTGGATGAGCACCGTGGCCACGGGGCCGCGCCCCCGATCCAGCCGGCCCTCGATGATCACGCCCTTGCCAGCCCGGTTGGGGTTGGCCTTGAGCTCCAGGATCTCCGCCTGAAGCGCCGTCATCTCCAGCAGGTTGTCGATCCCCGTCCCCTTCTTGGCCGACGTCTCGACGTAGATCGTCTGGCCGCCCCACTCCTCGGGAACCAGCCCGACGTTGGACAGGTCGCGCTTGACCCGCTCGGGGTCGGCCCCGGGCTTGTCGATCTTGTTGACGGCAACGATGATCGGCACGTTCGCCACCTTCGCGTGGTTAACGGCCTCGACGGTCTGAGGCATGACGCCGTCGTCGGCGGCCACCACCAGGATCACGATGTCCGTCACCTGGGCGCCGCGCGCGCGCATGGCGGTGAACGCCTCGTGGCCGGGCGTGTCGAGGAAGGTCACCTTGCCGTGCGAGGTCTCCACCTGGTAGGCGCCGATGTGCTGGGTGATGCCGCCAAACTCCTTCTCGGCCACCTTGGTCCGGCGGATGGCGTCCAGGAGCGAGGTCTTGCCGTGGTCCACGTGACCCATCACCGTCACCACGGGGGAGCGCAGCCGCAGCTGGGAAGGATCCACTTCTTCCTCGCGCAGCTCCTCTCCTTCGAGGGTCCGCACCTCGACGTCGAAGTTGAACTTGTCCGCCACGAGCTTGACGGCCGTGGGATCGAGGATCTCGTTGACGGTGGCCATCACGCCCATCTCGAGCAGCGCCTTGATCACCTCTCCGGACTTCCGGCGCATGCCTTGAGCCAGCTCGCCGACCGTGACCGACTCGGGCAGCCTGATGAGCTCGCGCTTGACCTCCACGGGCGGCGCCGGCTCCACGGGGGCGGCAGCGGCGGGCTTGGGAGGAGCCGGGGCCACTTTCGGGGCCTCCACCGGCGGCGCGGGGGGCGGCGCCACCACGGCGGCCGGCGGTGTCACCGCTGCCGGGCGCGCCGGGGCCGCGACCTCACGCTGGGGCGGCTTGGAAGGCGCCGGCTTGACGGCAGGGGGCGCCGCCGGCGGGCCCACTGCCGCAGGCCGCGGGCCCCCAGCCGCAGGCTGGGGAGCGGCCACCCTCTTCGGCGGCGCGGGGGGCGGCGGAGGCGCCGCCGGCCTGATGGGGACGACTTTGGCCGCCTCCTTGGGCTTGGGAGGCGCCGGCTTGGGAGCGGGTGGAGCAGGCGCCGCCTTGACTTCCACCTTGGGCGGGGCGGGCTTGACCTCGACGGGTTTGGGCGGAGCGGGCGCGGGCGGGCCCCCAGCCGCAGGCCGCGGGCCCCCAGCCGCAGGCTGGGGAGCGGGCGGGGCGACAGCGACGACCTCCTTGGCCTTTACTTCGACGACGGGGGCAGCCTTGGTCTTCTTGGCGGCCGCTTTCTTGGCCACGGCCACTTTCTCCGCCGGGGCCTTTTCCTGGGCGGCCTTCTTCTTCGCCACCGGGGTCTTGGGCTCCTTGGGAGCCGCCTTTGCCCGCTTGGGCTTCAGCTCCTCGGGTACGTCGCGGCCACGCCCGAGCTTGACCCGGAGCTCACGGACGGCCTCGGCGTCGAGGGGACTCTGGGTCCTGACGCTCTTGCGCCCCATGCCTTCCAGAGCCTGGATCAAGTCCTTGCTGGTGACCCCCAGCTCCTTGGCGAGATCAATCACCTTGATGCGCGACGCCATCGTCCCCTCACCTCCCCAGGCTCATCACTTCGGCCGACGCCTCGGCCTTCCCTCTGAACGCCTTCGCCAATCGCCCTCGCTTCAGGGCCTCCTCCACGCACCCACTCTGGTTGCACACATACGCGCCCCGACCGGGGGCCGTGCCCGTCCGATCCACGTACACGATGCCATCAGCGCGGCGCACGAGTCGGATCAACTCAGCCTTCGCCCGGACCTGCCGGCACCCGATGCACGTGCGCTGGGGCTCCCGCTTCACGCGGGCGGCACCGCCCACTCCCCAAGCCTACGGCTGGGGGCCCGCAGCCTCCGGCTGGGGGCCCGCGGGCAGCACGCCGGCCTCCTCGGCGACGGGCGCTGCGGCCTCTCCGGCGACGGGCTCGCCCGCGGGCGGCGCCGGAGCATGGGCGGCGAGCCACTCCCGCGCCGCCGCCAGGATCCGCTCCGCTTTCTTCTCCCCCACGCCGGAAATCTCGAGCAGGCGCGGCAGGCCGGCCCGGACGATCCGGAGCGGCGAGTAGAGCTCCTCTTCGATGAGCTTTCCCACCAGCTGGGGCCCGACCCCGGCGAACTCCTCGAGCGCGGCCCGTCCCTGGGTGCGCTCTTCCTCCTCGCGGCGGCGTTCCTCCTCGAGCTCGGACTCGCTCTTGATGTCCACCCGCATCCCCGTCAGCTTGGCCGCCAGGCGGGCGTTCTGGCCCTTCTTGCCGATCGCGAGCGAGAGCTGGTTGTCGGGCACCAGCACGAGGACCGACCGCTCCGCCGTTCCGTCCTCCGCCGAGCGTCCCTCCTGAATCGTGACCGACGCCACTTTGGCCGGCGACAGCCCCCGCGCCACGAACGTCGCGGGGTCGGGGGACCACTCGACGATGTCGATCTTCTCGCCCCGGAGCTCCCGGCTGATCACCTGGATGCGCGTGCCTCGCAGGCCCACGCAGGCGCCGATGGGGTCCACGTCCCGCTTGGTGGAGGCCACGGCCACCTTGGCCCGCTCGCCCGCCTCGCGCGCGGCCGCCTTGACCTGCACGATTCCCTCGGCGATCTCGGGGATCTCGGTCTCGAAGAGCCGGGCCAGGAAGCCCGGGTGGGTCCGGGAGAGCGTGATCTGGGGCCCCTTGGCGGTCTTCTTCACCTCGAGGACGAAGGCGCGGATCCGATCCCCGGGGTTGATCCTCTCGCCCGGGATCTGCTCGCGCTCCGGGAGGAAGCCCTCGGCCTTCCCCATCTCCACGATGACGTTCCGCTTCTCGATCCGGTGCACGACGCCCCGGACGATATGGCCTTCCTTCCCGACGAACTCAGAGTAGATCCCCTCGCGCTCGGCGTCCCGGACCCGCTGGAGGATCACCTGCTTGGCGGTCTGGGCCGCGATCCGGCCGAACTCCCTGGGCTCCAGCTCCTGCTCGATCTCCTCGTCGATCTCGGCGTCGGGCTTGAGGGCCCGGGCCTCCGCCAGCGTCAGCTCGATCTTCGGGTCCGTGACCTTGGCGACCACCTGCTTCTTGGCCAGCACCCGGAACGAGCCCGTCTGGCGGGCCAGCTCCATGCGGATGTTGTCCGCCGTCCCCACCCCCATGGTCTTCTTGAAGGCCGAGAGCAGGGCAGACTCCAGCGCCTCGAAGAGGACCTCCTTGTCGATCCCCTTCTCGCGCGCGATCTGCTCGATGATGGTAATCAGCTCCCGGTTCATAACTCAGGGTCGAGCCGCGCCTTGGTCACGCTCCGCCGCGAGAACTCGGCCGGCGCGCCGTCGGGCCCTTCCAGCCTCACCACGGACTCGGTCACCTCGGTGAGCCGCCCCGTGAATTCCGTCCGGCCGTTCACGGGCTCGGACACCCAGCACCGCACCTTCTTTCCCCTGGCCCAGCGCCACTCTCGCTCCGTCTTGAGCTCCCGGGTCAGGCCCGGCGAGGACACTTCCAGGTCGTAACTCTCCGGGATCAGGGCCGAGGCGTCGAGGACATCGCCGACCTCATGGCTGAAGCGCTGGCAGTCGGCGATTCCCACCCCGCCGGTCTTGTCAACGAAGAACCTGAGCACCCAGCGCCGGCCCTCCCGGCGCCCTTGGAGGTCCACCAGGAAGAGCCCATGGGCCTGGAGGACCGGGGAGACGACGGCTTCGATTTGGGCCAGTCGCTCCGGAGCCTCCACGCCTGCCACCCCCAGGGGCAAGAAAAAAGTGGGCAGCGCCCACTTTTTCAAGAGTTTAGCACACCCGCCCTCCCCCAGCAAGGGGAATGGGGGAAGACTTTTATCCCCCGCTCAACTCCTGAGCCAGCTCCTTGACTGTGACAACGACGTCTCGCCTCGGGACACGCCGGTCGGTGCGGTCCCGCCGAGACCGGACCTCGACCACGCCCTCCTTCACGTAGGCGTTGCCCACCGTCACCCGGATCGGCAGGCCGATCAGGTCGGCGTCCTTGAACTTGACCCCGGGCCGCTCGTCCCGGTCGTCGTAGACGACCTCCACACCGGCGGCGACCAACTCCTCGTACAGCTCCTCCGCCACCCCGCCCTGGGCCGGGTCCTTCTGGTTGACCGCCAGGAGGTGGACGTGAAACGGCGCGATGCTCCAGGGCCAGATGATGCCGTCGGCATCGTGCCGCTGCTCCACGGCCGCCGCCGCGATCCGCGCCGGGCCGATCCCGTAGCTCCCCATCACGATCGGCCGCTCCTGGCCGCTCTCGTCCAGGACCACGGCCCTGAGGGGGACGGAATACTTGGTGCCGAGCTTGAAAATGTTGCCCACCTCGATGACCCGCTCGACCTTGAGCGGGCTCCCGCACTGGGCGCAGCCCTCCCCGGTCTGAACCACGTGGAGATCCGCGAACCGCGGAGAAAAGTCCTTACCGGGACGCGCACCCTTCAGGTGAAACCCTTCCTTGTTCGCGCCGACCACATAGACCCCTTCGCTGAGCGACTCGTCGGCGATGATCGGAAGCTTGACGTTCACGGGCCCCACCGAGCCGACAGGAGCGCCCAGGTGGGCCTTCACCTCGTCGGGGTGCGCGGGGCGAAACTCCCCTACAACCCTCACCAGCTTCTTCTCGTGGAGGGCCTGGTCCCCCCTGACCAGCGCCAGGACCGGACCGTCCTTCGCCACGTAGAGGAGCGATTTGATCGTGAGCGTGGGCTCGACTTTGAGCAGCGCCGCCACCTCGGCGATGGTCCGAGCATTGGGCGTCGGAACTTCCTGGAGGGTCCAGTCGGGGAATCGGGGGCGAGCGGGGACGCCTCGGGCGAGCTCCACGTTGGCAGCGTAGCCGCAGCGCTCACAGAGCGCCACCTCGTCCTCCCCCGCGGCGCTGGGGGCCATGAACTCGTGGGAACCGGAGCCCCCCATCATGCCCGGGTCCGACTCGACCACGTGGTAGCGGAGGCCGCAGCGGTCGAAGATCCGGCAGTACGCCTCCTTGTGGGCGTCGTAGGCCTTCGCCAGGCCCGCCTCGTCCAGATCCAGCGTGTAGGAGTCCTTCATCAGGAATTCGCGGGTCCTGAGGACGCCCGAGCGCGGGCGCGCCTCGTCGCGCTCCTTGGTCTGAATCTGGTACCAGATCTGCGGCAGGTCGCGGTAGGAGCGGAGCTCCTTGGACGCCAGCCAGGCAATGACCTCCTCGTGGGTCATCCCGAGACACATGTCCCGCGCGTTGCGATCCTTGAGCCTGAACATCTCGTCGCCGATGGCCTGCCAGCGGCCGGTCTCTTGCCAGATCTCGGCCGGGTGGAGCACCGGCATCGTGATTTCCTGGCCGCCGATCCGGTTCATCTCCTCACGGATGATGGCGCTGATCTTGTCCAGCACCCGCTGGCCGAGCGGGAGGTAGACGTAGATGCCCGCCGCCAGCTGGCGCACCAGGCCGGCGCGCACCATGAGCTTGTGGCTGACGGCCTCGGCGTCGGCAGGGTCCTCCCGGAGGGTCGGGATGAGCGACCGGGCCCAGCGCATGTTAGGCTTCGGTCGCCGGCGGGGCGAGTAGGTAGTCGCCTGGAGGGTGGTCGGGGATCCGGTACCGAATGTAGGCGTACCCCCACTCGGCATGGTAGCGATCGCTGGCTTGGACGGCGGCGGCCATCAACCGGTCAAGCTCTTCCCACGACCGTCGCCGCATTGCCGCGTCGAGACCATCCAGGTGCTCTTTGGCGAACTGCTCGAGGGCGCTTTTGTACTTGGGCCGGGTCAGCGCCGCGTTATTGAGAATCTTGCGGATGCCCCTGAGCTGATACAGGCCCAGGTCCCAGTTCCCCGCCTTACAGGCGAAGTACATGACGTGGGTCCGGTGAGCCATGGCCAGCATCCACTCGCTCATCCCCGGCTGAAGGCCGGCGATCTCGTCGAGGGTCAGCTCCCCGTGCTTGGTCTTCCCGACCGGCTCGTCCATGGTGTTCTGGCTAATCCTCGACGGCCGCGGTCTTCTCCGCGCGCTTCTCGGCGATGAAGCGCTCGACCTCCTCCCAGAGCGCCTCGATGATCTGAGACTCCCGCACCTTGCGCACGACCTCGCCCTTGCGGAAGATGAGCCCGATCCCCTTGCCGCCCGCCACGCCGATGTCGGCGGCGCGCGCCTCCCCGGGGCCGTTCACCTCGCAGTTATGCAGGGCCACACCAGGGAGCGAGAAGGAATGCGCGCTCTCCACCTCCAAGTTATGAACATGGCCGGCGTAAGGAACCCGTCGAACGGAGCGCACGCCCACATAGAGGGCTCGCTCATCCAGAACTGTCTGACCCTTGCTGTGGTTGGTCGCCTCGGCGATGGCGGGAACTCCGAGTACCTCGCCGAGGCGAGAAAGAGCTTCCTTCGACGTCACCGTGATCACCCAGTTGAGCTTCCGGTCCGGCT
>JACPCF010000022.1 GCA_016179965.1 Candidatus Rokuibacteriota bacterium
GGTTGATCCCGATCGTCACCTCCGCCACGTCCTCGGGGCGGATCGAATGGACGTGTCGCAGTTCCAGGAGCGCGGCGATGATCGAGTGGGTGCAGGCGCACGACGGGTACGGCTTGACCGCCACGCCGGTCGTGAGGATCTTCCAGGGCGAGCCGAGGCACTCGAGTGTGGCCGCCGGATTCTCCGTCTGGCTTCCCAGTACCCGCAGGTAGCCCTGGGGCCCCTCGAGGGCGATCTCCGACCCCGTGAAGCCTTCACGCGCGAGGAGCGCGGCCAGCAAGCCGCTCCGCGCCGCGTGGCCGGCGTGGAAGGGCTTGGTCATCGTCCCGAAGTTCTCCTTGAGCCCCGAGGCCTGCGAGGCGGCGATGGCCAGCGCGTGACGGATCTCGCTCGGATCGAGGCCCAGGAGCTTGGACGCCGCCGCCGCGGCGCCCAGCGTGCCGAGGGTCGAGGTCGCGTGCCACCCGCGGGCGTAGTGGGCGGGGTTCATGGCCTCACCGAGCGCGGTTTCCACTACGCTCGGGTGGCCCATCAGGGCGAAGTTGGTGTCGTCGAAGTCCAGCGCGTGGCCGGCGGTACCGTTGGCCAGCGCCGCCCAGACGCCGCCGGTCCGGAGCCGCGTGCCGAGGACGGTGCAGAGCGGCGCGCCCCCTTCGGCCTCGGCGAGGCGCTGGACGATCAGGGCCGCCGGCTCCACCGACCCCGCCAGCATCACCCCGACGCTGTCCAGGATCGCGCCCTTGGCGGCGTCGATCGCGGCGGGGGGCAGGTCCTCCCAGCGGCTCTTGACGATGAACTCGGCGAGACGGGCGGTGGCACCCATCGGTCAGAGCCTCGGCGCCAGGAAATCGAGGATGGCGTGGTTGAAGGCCTCGGGCTGATCCACGTTGGCCCCATGGCCGGCCTTCGGGATGACGACGTGCACGGCGCCGGGGATCTTCCGGGCCATGGCCTCCGCGGCCGCCAGAAAGTCGGTGTCGTCGGCGCCCACCAGCACCAGCGTGGGGACACGGATCTCCGGGAGCCGGTCAATGAGCCGGCTGTCGGGAATGACGAGCACCTTCCGGTTCACGTGGGCCAGGCTGGTCGGATCGTGCTGGAGCATGATCTCCGGGGCCGTGTAGTAATCCAGCTCGGCGTACTTGCTCCGCGCGAAGGCCGGCATGCCGCCCTCCTCGAGGAGCCGGGCCACGACCTCCCGGGAGCGCGTCCACTGGGCGCGCCGCTCGGGGTTCCTGAACCCCGGCCCGGTGTCGGCGAGGATCAGCGCGCGAACTCTCTCGGGATGCTTGAAGTAGTAGGTCAGCGCGATCACCCCGCCCATCGAGAGCCCGCCCACGATGGTGGCCTCCGCGTCGAGGTGGTCGAGGAGCGCCCGGAGGTCGTCGGCGAAGATGTCGTGGGAATACAGATCGGCGCTCCGGGGGCTCTCGCTCCGCCAGTGGCCTCGGGCATCGTAAAGGATCAGCCGGTACTTGGCGGAAAGAGCCGGGATCTGGGGCTTCCAGCTCTCGGCCGTCCCGGCGAATCCGTGCATCAGCACCAGGGGCGTTCCCTGGCCATGGACCTCGTAGTACAGCTTGATCCCGTTCAGGACCGCCGTGGACATGGCGACCCTATGCTAGCACACGGCTCAGTGCTCGGAGACCCGCTCGATCTTCATCGCCCGCCTCCGACCGTTCATTCTATAATCCTGGCGATGCGAAGGTCACTTGTCGTGCTCGGCGTCCTGGCGTGGCTCACCGTTCAGTCTGTGGCGGAGGCTACCGGCGTCAGAGAGAGGGCGGTGGAGTACGCCGGCAGCGAGGGCGCCATGTCGGCGGGCTTGTACGTGCCGGAGGGCGGCTCCAAGCGGGCGGGAGTCCTTGTGCTCCACGGGATCGATGGGCCGCAGCCGGTGATCGAGGCGTTCGCTCGAAGCCTGGCGGCCGAGGGGTTCGTGACGCTGACGCCGGATCTCTTCAGCCTGCACGAGTTCGGCGGCGAAGGGCGGGTGGATCACCCGCTCATCCTCGGCGATCTGGCGGGCGCCCTGGCCTTTCTCAAGCGGCAGCCCGAGGTGGACCCGGATCGCATCGGCGTCGTGGGGTTCTCCTTCGGGGGGCGGCTGGCGGTGCTCGCGGCGGCCCTCCACCCCCAGATCCGAGCGGCGGTCAACTACTACGGCGTGGCGTCGTTTCAGCAACTGGCCAACCGCCGCGAGGTCGGCGACCGCGCCCTCCGCTCCGTTCCCCTGACCGAGCGGGTTGACGCGATCCGGTCCGCTGTCCTCATCCAGCATGGCGAGGCGGATCAGACGAACCCAGTTGAGCAGGGGGGCCTGCTCCACGCGGCGCTGGCCCGCGCAGGGAAGCGGGGCCTCCTCTACACCTATCCGGGGGCGGACCACGTCTTCAACTTCCCCGGGAGCCGGCACCATCCCGAGGCGGCGCGCCTGTCCTGGGAGCGGACCGTCATCTTCCTCCGGGAGCATCTGGGGAGATGAGCGACCTCGCGGACGTGATGACCGGGCTGCGTGGGCAACATCGGAGATCGGGCATGAGAATCACTTCGAGCGATGTTCCGGAGGGGGCGGGCTGTGCGGGCCCCTCGCCGAAGGGCGAGGGAGAGACCCGGGGTGCCCGCCCCAGGTGATGATAGAGACCCTCGCCTACGTGGCGCTCGTCGTCAGCGACGTCGAGGCAGCGGCCGCCATGTTCGAGCGCGACTTCGGGCTTCGCCTCACGGACTGCGCCGTGGGCAAGAGCGGACGCCGGGCGCCGGTGCTGAGCGTCGGTCTAAGCGCCCTGGCGCTCTTTCCGCCGGGGGATCCGTTCGTCGGCGGCCAGTCGAAGCCGGGCATCCACCACATCGCCCTTGGCATGAAGGATCTGTCGGCGGCGGCCCGTGCTGCGACGGCCGCGGGTGTCCCCGTCGCGGACGCGGAGCCGGGCGAGGGCCTCAACGGGACGCGCCGGGTGTTGCTTTCTCCGGAGGCGACCGCCGGAGTGAGGACGTATCTTTCAGAGCCCCTCCCGGTCGAACGCGCGCGCGGAGGCTTCGTCGAGCGCATCGACCACCTGGGCGTGGCCAGCGCTGACAACGGCGCGGCCATCGAGGCGTTCGTGACGCGCCTCGGCTGCCGCCTCGAGAGCACCCAGACGGACGTGGAGGCGCAGATCGCGGTCGAGAGCTTCACGTCGGACAAGTACGGGGTCGTCTATCACACGCGGCCGCCCGAACCGGTGGGTGGGCTCCGCGCGGCGTTCGTCACCGTGGGCGACTCAGAACTGGAGTTTCTGCAGGAATTCGATCCGCGGGCGGGCCCCCGGGTGGCTCGCGATCGGCCCGGGACCACCCGGCAGGACCAGGGCGCGATCGCGCGCTTCATCGCCACGCGCGGGGCGGGCCTCCACCACGTGGCGCTGAAGGTGACTGACATCAACGGCGCCCTCGCCGCTGTCGGGCGGGCGGGTCACTCGCTCATCGATACGGTCGGGCGCCCCGGGTCGCGCCGGGCGCTGATCGGCTTCATCCACCCGAAGAGCCTTTACGGGGTGCTCCTGCATCTCGTCCAGCGCGAGGAGGCCTGAAGGAAAACGGGGCTGCGGATTCCTCCGCAACCCCGCGAGAAGAAATGGTGGAGCTGAGGGGATTCGAACCCCTGACCCCAAGACTGCCAGCCTTGTGCTCTCCCAGCTGAGCTACAGCCCCGCCGCGTCGGCTACGTTACCGGGCGGGGGTGGATTTGTCAAGAATTGGTGGGAACTTGCTGGCGTGCAGGGGGTTGGTGAAGGCCGTCAGGACAATCTGTGACCTGGAGGAGATCCGAGTGGTGCCGGGGAGGGGATTCGAACCCCTACGCCCTTGCGGGCACCGCGTTTTGAGCGCGGCGAGTCTACCAGTTTCTCCACCCCGGCTCTTTTCCGTTCGGCGGACCTTGAGGCGGTGATTGGTATAGTACAGCCAGCCGAATCGTACAGCCAGCCGACCCTTGGCCTTCCAACGGGACGCTTGCGAATGTGCCCCAGCGGCTTGAGAAACGGTTCCGCCTTTGCGCGTTTCCGGGCCAGGCACGGGACCGTTGGGGCATAGTAGATCCAGCGGAGCAGTTCCATCGATTCCCGCTTGGCGTAGCAGAGGCGCCATAGGGGGTGGCGGCGCCACGCCGTGCTCACAGTGATCGTGCCCGTAATGCCAAGCAACCGGTACGTTGTGCTTTGCACCCACTCCAGGAAGGGCTGGCTGGCCGAGACGAGTTCGACGTATAGCCGGTCGTAGACGTACCGGTGGTTCTTGGCGGCGTGATACAGATCGATGTACACCGTGACCGATCCGTCACCGTCGATACAGCCTCGGAGGAAATCTCGGAAGCATTTGTCCGGCACGCGAAGGGAGCCAAGCCGGAAGCTCTTCGCCGGCATCAGTCCAATGCTCAGCAACCACAGATAGAAGAGGCGATCGGTCCATTGAAGCCGATGGTAGAGCTGCCCCCGGCCGTTCGCGACTCTGCTGATCGGAGCCGTGAGGTCGAGGCAGGATCGCGCGGTCTCGAGCATGTCGATGTCTTTCGACGTGATGCTGAGCGACCGACCATTTCCGGACAGGTTTCCATCCGCCGTGAGCAGCCCGACGGCCCACGCCAACTCTGGCGCCCACTCGGGTTTTTCGTGTGTGCATCTAGACCCAATGCGTCGAGCACCCGGCACGGGTCCTCGCGGCCGTCTTGTGATGCCGAGTTCGGCCATCCGCCGTCGGATCGTCGTCGGGGCGGAGCCAAGGCGCTGCGATATCTGCTCGATTGTCAACCGACGGTCGACGTAGAGCTCGCCTAGCTCATCGGCAGCGATCGTCGGGCGGGCACGCACGGGGGACCTCCGCCCCAACGCTAAGGCGCGGCGGGCGGCCCGTCAATGTCTTGGTTTGTAGACGCCCTAAGACGCCAGCACGCCGAGTGCCGTGTCAAGCGCGCGTAACAAGGCCGTAGGGGTTCGACTCCCCTCGGCGGCACCGCCCCTTCGAAGGGCCTGAATCGACGCGCAGATGACCTCCGGGTTCGTTGGCCGGATATTGGGCGAAAATGACATGTCCGGTGCGTTTTTCTGGAACGGGGGACGGGGCGCGGAGCCCCGAGTCTCCTTCAGCATCGTCGGACACCCGGCCTGCACGAGGAGTGTCAGGGCCAGGGGACCGACCATGATGCGGGCGAACGTTCGGCGTGTCATGGGCTTTGCAAATCCGCGACCGGCCTGTCGGGTTCCCGGGGGGCGGTCGGCAGCCTTTCTTTCAGGCGCCTTCCGGTGCTGAGACCGGTGTGGTATAGTGTGAAACGGTTCCCAAGCATCCTCAGGATAAACGAATGTCCGATTACGTTCCCGTGCTGATCTACGCCGCGTTCATCCTCGCGTTCGCGGTGACCTCGCTCGGCGTGGCGGCTCTCCTCAGGCCGAGCCGGTCGTACGACGCTAAGCTCTTGAATTACGAGTGCGGCTCCGAGCCGATCGGCGCGGCCTGGGTCCAGTTTCCCGTCGGGTTCTACCTGGTCGCGCTGGTGTTCCTCCTGTTCGACGTCCTCGCGGTCTTCCTCTTCCCCTGGGCGCTGACCCTGCGCGACTTGGGGCTGGCCGCCTTCTGGGCGATGGCGCTCTTCCTCTTCATCCTCTCGCTCGGCTGGCTCTACGCCTACCGAGAAGGGATGCTCGATTGGAAGTGAAGCCGCCGACCCCGCAGATCCCGGCCCCGGTCTGGAGCGAGTTCAAGGACCTCCAGGAGTGGGAGAAGCTCCACCAGGAGCGCCCCGAGGGGGACAAGGCCTCCCGCATCGTCGAGTCGCTGTTCGACACGATCGAGAATTTTCCCGGCGGCTGGCTCGCCGTCACCTCGACGGAGAAGCTCTTCAACTGGGCCCGCAAGTCCTCCATCTGGCCGGTGACGTTCGGCCTGGCCTGCTGCGCCATCGAGATGATGGCCACCTTCGCCTCGCGCTTCGACGTGGAGCGCTTCGGCATGGTGACGTGGGCCTCCCCCCGCCACTCGGACCTGATGATCGTGTCGGGCACCGTCACGATCAAGATGGCGCCAATGCTCCAGCGGATCTACGACCAGATGCCCGACCCCAAGTGGGTGATCTCGATGGGCTCGTGCGCCAACTCGGGTGGGCCCTTCCGCTACGGCTACCACGTGGTGAAGGGGGTGGACCGTGTGGTGCCGGTGGACGTGTACGTGCCGGGCTGCCCGCCGACGCCCGAGTCGCTGATGTTCGGGATTTTGAAGCTCCAGGAGCAGATCGCCCAGTTCCAGAAGACAGGCAAGCGCGCCGAGCCCTCCCTCAAGACCGACTAGAGCCGTGCCGATAACCATTGCATCCCCGCGTTCTCGGTTCTCGCCGATCCTCACGTACAACTGCGTACGCTCCGGTCGGCTCGTCCCTCGGGCCTTGGGCTGCTCGGTTCTCGTCCCGGCTCGGACCTGACCCCGTGACCCCCGACCGCGCGATCTCCCTCGTCCAGGAGCGGTTTGGCCTCCAGGCCGCCGGCGAGGGGCGCTATCTCACTGTCGAAGGGGTTCCGGTCGAGCGCTGGCAGGAGTTCTTCCGCTTCGCCAAGGAGACGCTGGGCTGCCGCTTCTTCTCGTTCCTCACGGCCGTGGACTGGAAGGAGCAGGGGCTGGAGGTCGTTTGCCGCGTCGAGAATCTGGAGGACGGCGTGGGGATGCTGGCCAAGGCCCGGCTCGCGCCGGACGCGCGCTGCCCGTCTCTCACCGGGCTGTATCGCGGCGCGGACTGGATGGAGCGCGAGTGCTACGACATGTTCGGCGTGCGCTTCGAGGGCCACCCGGACCTCCGGCGAATCCTCCTCTCCCAAGACTGGGAGGGGTACCCGCTCCGGAAGGACTACGCCGTGGATACTCCTCACCCGCCCTATCGATAAAAGGAGGCGCCCATGATTTACGAGCTCAGGACCTACACGCTGATCCCCGGAACGGAGGCCGAGTATCTCCAGCTCTCGCGCGACATCGGGCGCAAGACCCGCGGCGACAAGTACGGCAAGCTCGAAGGGGCGTGGACGACCGAGTTCGGCACGCTGAACCAGTACGTCCACCTCTGGAGCTTTGCCGATCTCAACGAGCGAGAGCGTCTGCGCAAGGCGATGGCGCAGGACGAGGGGTGGACCAAGGAATACCTGCCGAAGATCCGCCCAATGCTCCTAGCGCAGGAGAACAAGATCCTCTACGCGGTGGATGGCGTTCCGCTCACACCTCCCATCGGCGCCGGCCGGCACGTGTACGAGCTCCGGACGTACCGCACCCCTGTGGGCAAGGCACCGGAGTGGCTCGGCCACTTCAAGGCCATTCTGCCGACGCGCGAGAAGTACTCGAAGATCGTCGGGCTCTGGACCACGGACATCGGCGGGCTCAACCAGGTCGTGCACCTCTGGGCGTACAGCGATCTGAATCACCGCGCCGAGGTGCGGGCGAAGGCGGTCCAGGATCCGGAGTGGCAGGCGTTTCTCAAGAAGGGATACCCGCTGCTGGCGGAGATGCACTCGACGATCCTGACCCCGGCGGAGACTTCTCCGCTCCAGTAGCCCATGGCCGATCCCGAAGCGCGCAAGGTCATCGAGCTCGGCTACGGGGGGAACGAGCGCCTCGTGATGAACATGGGGCCGCAGCACCCCTCCGCCCACGGGGTCTTCCGGATGATCCTCACCCTGGAGGGGGAGACCATCGCGGCCCTGGACTCGGTGATCGGCTACCTCCACCGCTGCCACGAGAAGCTCGGCGAGACGCTCACGTACGCCCAGTACCCCTCCATCGCGTCGAAGACCGACTACGTGGCGGCCATGACCTCGGAGCTCGCCTACGTCCTGGCCGCCGAGAAGATCGGGAAGATCGAGGTCCCCAAGCGGGCGCAGTACCTCCGCGTCCTGGTGGCCGAGCTCCAGCGGGTCGCGTCGCACTGCCTCTGGCTCGGCACCTGGTGCCTGGACATTGGCGGCGCGCTCGGCGGCGGCGCCACCGTCTTCCTCTACTGCTTCCGCGAGCGGGAGATGGTGCTGGACCTGTTCGAGTCGCTGACGGGCGCCCGGCTCCTCTACGGCTTTCACCAAGTCGGCGGCGTGCGGTACGACCTGCCGGAGGGATGGGCCCAGCGCTGCCGTGACACGGTGGACCGCATCGACCAGCGGCTGGACGAGTACGAAAGCATGCTCGAGTCGAACACGGCCTTCCTCATCCGCTCCCAGCGCGTCGGCGTGATCTCCAGGGAGCTGGCCCAGGAGGTTGGCATCGCGGGGCCGCTCCTCCGCGGCTCGGGCGTGGACTTCGACATCCGGCGCGACGACCCGTACTCCTCGTATGCGGATTTCGACTTCAAGATTCCCGTAGAGGAAGCGGGCGATTGCTACGCGAGATACCGGGTGAGGATGCAGGAATTCAGGGAATCCATCAAGATCGTCCGCCAGGCGCTGGACGGGCTGCCGGAGGGGCCCATCTCCTCGCGGCCAGCCTTGAAGTCGGTGGGGCAGGTGAGGATCCCCAAGGGCGAGGCCTACGCGCGGGTGGAGGGGCCGCGCGGCGAGGTGGGCTGCTACCTGATCGCGGACGGGAGCCCCAAGCCGTACCGGATGAAGTGGCGCGGGGCCTCCTTCTCAAACCTCTCCATCCTTCCGCACATCGTGCCGGGCCACAAGGTGGCCGACGTGGTCGCCATCATGGGGTCGGTGGATCCGGTCTTCGGCGAGGTGGATCGCTGATGCGGGACGTCCTCGCCGCCTTCATTCTGCTCAACGCGGTCGTGCTGATCGTCACGTACCTCACGTACGTGGAGCGCAAGTTCGCAGCCCGGATGCAGTCGCGGATCGGGCCCTACCGGGTGGGGCGCCCCCACGGGTGGCTCCAGCCCATCGCCGACGCGATCAAGCTCGTGATCAAGGAGGACATCATCCCGGCGCTGGCCGACCGGCCCGTCTACAACCTGGCGCCGATCGTCTTCCTGATCCCCTCGCTCCTCATCTTCGCCACGATCCCCTTCGCCCCGGGCCTGGGACTCGCGGATCTGAACATCGGCCTCCTGTTTTTCCTGGCCGTTTCCTCCCTCGAGATCGTGGGCCTCTTCATGGGCGGCTGGGGCTCCAACAACAAGTACGCGCTGCTGTCGGCGATGCGCGGGGTCAACCAGATCATCTCCTACGAGGTGCCGTTCGTCCTGACCGCGCTGATCCCGGTTCTCCTGGCCGGCTCGCTCCAGCTCTCGGCCATCGTGGAGGCGCAACGGGGGCTCTGGTTCGTGGCCTATCCGGTCCTCGGGCAGCTCGCCTTCATCGCCTTCGTCATCGCCACGATCGCCTCGGAGAACCGGGTGCCGTTCGACATCCTCGAGGCCGAGTCGGAGCTCGTGGCCGGCTTCCGCGTGGAGTACAGCGGGATGAAGTTCGCCCTGATCCAACTGGCGGAGTACACGCACATGTTCGGCGTTTCGTGCCTGGGGGCGCTGCTCTTCCTCGGCGGCTGGCTCGGCCCGGGGAGCGCCCATCCCGTCGTGGGCGCCGCCTGGTTCCTCCTGAAGGCCCTCTTCATCTTCCTCCTCGTGACGTGGGTGCGCTGGAGCTTCGTCCGGATCCGGGTGGACCAGATCCTGGGCCTCTCTTGGAAGGTGCTGCTCCCGGCGACGCTGATCCTCCTCATGGCCACCGGGTTCTGGGTGGCGTTGAGAAGTGGCCATGTCGCGTAACGGGACGGGGTTCTGGGGGGAGACCTGGCAGACGGCCCGCGCCGTGGCGGCGGCCATGACGATCACCCTGAAGAACTTGTTCAGAAAGCCGGTGACGGTCCACTACCCCGACGTCGTCCGCCCCTATCCCGACCGCCTCCGAGGAATCCTGGCGCTCATCTACGACGAGACGGGGGAGGAGGCCTGCATCGGGTGCCGGCTCTGCGAGTACGTCTGCCCGCCCCAGGTGATCAAGGTGGAGATGCTCAAGGGGGAGAAGCGCAATTACGCGAAGACCTTCACGCTGGAGCTCTACGCCTGCGAGTTCTGCGAGCTCTGCGTCCAGGTCTGCCCGACGGACGCCATCATCATGCTGAAGACCTTCGACCTGGCCACCTCGGACCGCCGCGAGATGCTCCTCGACAAGGATCGCCTCCACGCTCTGGGGAAGCAGTTCGAGAACTCCTGGGCCACCGGGACCAAGCTGAGGGAGATGCAGGCGCCGCCGAAAACGGCAAAGGCGGAGGCCAAGGAGTGACCCTCGAGGCGGCGGGCTTCTGGGGGCTGGCCCCGGTGCTCCTGGCCTCCAGTCTCGCCGTCGTCCTTTCCAAGAACCTTTTCCACTCGGTTCTCTACCTGGCGCTGGCGCTGGTCGCCACCGCCGGCGTGTTCCTCCTCCTCCAGGCCGAATTCCTGGCCGCGGTCCAGGTCCTCCTCTACGCCGGCGGCGTGATCACGATCGTGGTCTTCGCCATCGTCGTCACGGAGCGGCTCGTGGGGGAGCGGCTGGCCCAGACGAACCGCGGGGTGATCAACGGGGGGCTCATCTCCCTGGCGGTGCTGATCTGGATCGTCGTCTTCATTGCCGGGGCTCAACTCCCCCGGACGGCGCCGCCCCCGCCGGGAGACCTGACCCAGGCCATCGGGCGGGACCTCCTCACCCGCTTCGTGCTGCCGTTCGAGCTCCTGGCGGTGCTCTTCCTGGCGGGGCTTCTCGGCGCGCTCTTCTTCGCGCGGAAAGAGGAGTGATGGGGCTCCAGCCCTACCTGATCCTGGCGGCCTGCCTCTTCGCGATCGGCCTCTTCGGCGTCCTGACGCGGCGGAACGCCATCGGGATCCTCCTGGGGATCGAGCTGATGCTCAACGCGGTCAACATCAATCTTGTCGCCTTCGCCCGCTACGCCGCGGATCCGGCGGGGCTGATTTTCACGCTCTTCACCATTTCCATCACCGTCGCCGAGGTCGCCCTGGGGCTCGCCATCGTCATTCTGATCTTCCGGGTCCGGCTCACGGTGGAGGCCGACCATCTGGATCTGTTAAAAGGTTGATTTCACTGGGCTGATCTACTCCCCATGATCAACGCCGGCACGCTGGCCCTGGCGGCCCTGGGGCTGCCCTTTGGCTCGTTCGTCCTCCTCGCGGTGATTCCGCCGCTCCGGCGCGCCGGCCGGGCTGCAGGAGCGCTGAGCATTGCCGCCACCGGCGGCTCACTCCTGGCCTCGCTGATCCTCTGGCGAGGTCTCCCTGGTCAGCCGGTCGAGCTCCAGTGGAGCTGGCTCCCGGCCGAGAGCGGCCCCATGGCCAGCGTTGGCGTCCTCGTGGACCCCCTGGCGGCAAAGATGCTCGTCCTGGTGGCGCTGGTCTCGTTCCTCGTCCAGCTCTACTCGCTGGGATATCTGGAGCAGGAGACGGCCCCCGCGCTCGGGCGCTACTTCGCCTACCACTCGCTCTTCGCCTTCTCGATGATCGGCCTGGTGCTCGCCTCGAACTTCCTCCAGATGTTCATCTTCTGGGAGCTGGTGGGGCTCTGCTCCTACCTCCTGATCGGCTTCTGGTACGACAAGCCCGAGGCGGCGCGCGCGGCCGTGAAGGCGTTCTGGGTGACGAAAGCGGGGGACCTCGGGTTCATCATCGGGATCGTGCTGCTCTGGGGGCAGGCGGGGACCTTCAACTTTATCGAGCTGTTCGCGATGGCCTCGGGCAAGACGCTTCCGGCGGCGGGGCTCGGCCTCATCATGTTCCTCATTTATCTGGGCGCGGTCGGCAAGAGTGCTCAGTTCCCCCTCCACGTCTGGCTCCCCGACGCCATGGAGGGCCCGACGCCGGTCTCGGCCCTGATCCACGCGGCCACGATGGTGGCGGCCGGCGTGTACCTGGTCAGCCGCGTCTATCCGCTCTTCCTGCTGACCCCCGACGTCCTCGCGCTGATCGCCTGGGTGGGGGCCTTTACCGCGCTCCTGGCCGCCACGTTGGGGCTCGTCCAGGCCGACATCAAACGCGTGCTGGCCTATTCCACCGTCTCGCAGTTGGGCTACATGATGGCGGCCCTCGGCGCCGGCGCGGCGGCGGCGGGCTTCTTCCACCTCCTGACCCACGGCCTCTTCAAGGCGCTCCTCTTCCTGGGCGCCGGTGCGGTGATCCACGCCGTGGGGACCAACGACATCTGGCAGATGGGGCGCCTCGGGCGGGCGATGCCGCAGACCGCGATCGTGTTTCTCGTGGGGACGCTGGCCCTGGCGGGCATCTGGCCGCTGGCCGGGTTTTTCTCCAAGGACGCCGTCCTCGCCGGCGTCTGGGAGGGCGGGCTTACGGTGCCGTTCCTCATGCTGGCCGTGACGGTCTTCCTCACGGCCTTCTACATGTTCCGGGTCGTTTTCGTCGTCTTCTTCGGGAGCGGCCACGCCGAGGGCCACCCCCACGACGCGCCGCTCGTCATGACCGTGCCGCTCTGGATCCTCGCGATTCTCACCGTGGGGGCGGGAATCCGGCTCGCCGTCGGCGGAGATGAGGGAGCCCACAGCCCCGGCTGGGTGCCCTGGCTGTCTTCAGCCCTGGCCGTGGCGGGGATCGCGGGGGCGTGGCTCACCTACCAGAGAGGCACGGTGAGCGCCGACGCTCTGGTGCGGGCGTTCCGGCCACTCTATTTCGCCGCCGTCAAGAAGTTCTGGCTGGACGACCTCTACGGCGCGATCTACCGCGGCGTCTTCCTCGGCGTCTCGTGGGGCGTGGGGTGGGTGGACCGCTACCTGGTGGACGGCGTGGTGAATCTGGCGAGCGCCTGGACCCTCCGCTGGGGCGACCGCTTGAGACAGATCCAGACAGGGCGGGCGCAGGACTACCTCTACGGCGTCGCCCTCGGCCTCCTCCTCGTGATCGTCTGGAGCTACTGGCGCTGATGGGCTGCAACGGGATTCCCCTCCTCACGCTGATCACCTGGGCGCCCTTCCTGGGAGCCGTGCTCATCATGTTCACCGCCCGTCATCATCCCCTGGCCGTGCGGTTGATCGCGGCGGTGACCACCGGCATCTCGCTCGTGCTGTCGGTGGTGGTCTATCTTGGGTACGACACCGACGCGGCGGGGTTTCAGTGCTACGAGAAGATCCCGCTGGTGCCCGCGCTCGGGATTTCCTACGAGGTGGGCGCCGACGGGATCAGCCTCATCCTGGTGCTCCTCACGGCCATCATCATCTTCTCCGGCGTCTTCGCCTCGTGGACCATCCAGACGCGGAGCCAGGAGTTCTACGCGCTCCTGCTGGTCCTCGTGACGGGCGTCTTCGGCGTCTTCGTCTCGCTCGACCTCTTCGTCTTCTTCCTCTTCTACGAGCTCGCGGTCCTGCCCATGTACCTCCTGATCGGGATCTGGGGGACGTCGGCCCAGATCCGGCCGCGGGGGATCTTCGCGTGGGCGATGCGGGAGACGGGGGTCGGGTCCAAGGAGTACGCCGCGATGAAGCTGACCCTCTACCTGCTGCTCGGGTCGGCCTTTATCCTGGTGGGGATCCTCGCCCTCTACATGGCCGCGGGCGGCTCCTCCTTCTCCTTCCTCGAGCTGGAGGGCGCCGCCTTCGACCCGGTGCTCCAGCGGTGGGTGTTCCTGCTCTTCTACGTGGGGTTCGGGGTCCTGGCGGGGATCTGGCCGCTCCACACCTGGTCCCCCGACGGCCACGCCTCGGCTCCCACCGCCGTCTCCATGCTTCACGCCGGCGTGCTGATGAAGCTGGGCGCCTACGGCGTGGTGAGGATGGGGATGGGGCTGCTGCCCGAGGGGACGCACGACTGGGTGCCGCTCGTGGGCACGATCGCGACCATCAACATCGTCTACGGCGCGCTCTCGGCCATGGCCCAGACCGACCTCAAGTACGTGATCGCCTACTCGTCGGTCTCGCACATGGGGATCGTGATGCTGGGGGCCGCGACGCTGACCGAGGCCGGGCTGAACGGCTCGGTTTTCCAGATGTTCGCCCACGGGATCATGACCGGCCTCTTCTTCGCGCTCGTCGGCCTGGTCTATGAAAAGGCGCACTCGCGGGAGATCTCCAAGATGGGCGGCTTCGGCCGCATGATGCCGGGGATCGCCACGGCGTTCACCCTCGGAGGCCTGTCGTCGCTGGGGCTGCCCGCGACGGCGGGGTTCGTGGCCGAGTTCCTCACGTTCCTGGGCGCCTGGCGCTCGGCCCACGCCTGGTGGCTCTTCCCCGCGGTGGCCGGGACGTTCCTCACGGCCATCTACGTCCTCCGCGTGGTGAAGCAGATCTTCTGGGGTCCCGCCCCGGCCCACGGCGAGTTCCATGATCTCCCCGACGCTCGCGGGCCCGAGTGGGTGGCGCTGGTGCTCCTCATGTTCGTGATCGTCCTCTTCGGCATGGTGCCGGCAATCGCCATCGGCCCCATCGATACTGCCACGGTCCCGTTGCTGACCCGGCTGGGGATCCGCCCATGAGTGCGCTGGCCCTCGAGATCGGGCTGGGGCTCCTGATGCTGGGCGTCTTCGCGGTGGGCCTGGTCGCCCGCGGCGACGCTCGCCGAATCGCCGGGCTGCTCTCGGCCGTCGGCGTGCTTGCCCTGACCGTCGGCTCGTTCTTCCTCGAGCCTCTGCCCGCCGGGACCCGCGCTGCCTTCGTCCTGGACGGCCTCGCGCTCTTCGCCAAGCAGCTCTTCCTCGTGGCGACTTTCATCGGGATCCTCGGCTCGCTGTCGCTCCCGGACCCCGCGTTCCGCCGTCGGGCGCCGGAGTACTACCTACTGCTCCTGGCCTCGCTCCTCGGGATGCTCGTCCTGGCGGGAGCGCGGGAGCTGATCCTGCTCTTCGTGGCCTTCGAGCTGATGTCCATCCCGCTCTATATTCTTTCGGGCTTCTTGAAGCGAGAGGATGTCGCCGTGGAGGCAGCGCTGAAGTTCTTCCTCGTCGGGACCGTCTCGTCGGCCATCCTGGCCTACGGGCTCTCCTTCGTCTACGGCGCGAGCGGGACCACCGACCTGGCCGGCGTGGCGCGGGCCCTGGCGGTGCCCGGCCCGCTTCTCATCCTCGGCATGCTGCTCGTGCTGGGCGGCTTCGGGTTCAAGATCGCCGCCTTTCCGTTCCACATGTGGGTGCCCGACACCTACGAGGCCGCCAGCACGCCCTTCGTGGCCTGGCTCTCGGTGGCGCCGAAGGCCGCGGGGTTCGTGGCGCTCTTCCGCGTCTACCTCGAGGGAGTGGGGGACACCGTCGCGCTCTGGGTGCCGGTCGTGGCCGGGCTCGCGGCGATCACGATGGTGGCCGGGAACCTGATGGCCCTGCCCCAGCAGAACAGCAAGCGCCTCCTGGCCTACTCGGGGATCGCCCACATCGGCTACATGCTGGTCGGCCTCGCCGCCGTGTCGGCGTCGGGAACGGCCATGGTGCTCTTCTACCTGGTGGCGTACGTCTTCGGGAACATGGGCGCGTTCCTGGTGGTCGAGAGCGTGGCCCAGGCGGAGGGCGGCTCGGCGCACCTGGATGCGCTCCGCGGCCTGGCGCAGCGCTCACCGCTCCTGGCGCTGGCCATGCTGCTCTGCCTCCTGTCGCTCGGGGGAATTCCCTTCGTGGCCGGCTTCTGGGCCAAGCTCTACGTCTTCTGGGCCGCCGCCCAGGCCGGACTCTACTGGCTCGTGCTTGTGGGGGCTGTCCTCACGGTGGTGGCGCTCTTCTATTACCTGATCCTGGCCCGGCGCATGTACATCGAAGCGCCTCAGCGGCCCGGCCGGATTCCCGTGTCGCCGCCTCTCGCGCTGGCCATCCTCATCTGCGCCCTGGGCGTCGTGGGCCTCGGCGTCTATCCGAAGCCGCTGGTGGAGCTGGCGCTCCGCGTCGCCAACGGCCTGTTCTGAGAGGTCGTGCGTCACCGAAGGGCGCGCTCCTGGTTCCGCAAGCACTTGAAATCATAAGGGAAGAATCCACTCCTTGACGGTGCTCATCTAATGGGTTAGATTATGTACCGACCGGTTGGTACAGAGCTATGACGACTGCTGCCAAGACTGATAAACCCGCCCGGGAGCAGATCCTGGACGCCGCCACGCGGCTGATGCACGTGAGCGGCTACCGCGGGACCTCGCTGGACGATGTCCTGAAGGAGAGCGGGGTCGGCAAGGGCAACTTCTACTACTACTTCAAGAGCAAGGAGGAGCTCGGCTACGCGATTCTGGACCGGATCGTCCAGGGGTTCCTGGAACGGACCCTCGCGCCGAGCTTTGCCGACCCGAGCCACGCGCCGCTGGAAAAGATCCAGCGCTTCTTTGATTCCATCCTTGAGAGCCAGCGGCAGCGGAACTGCGTGGGTGGATGTTTCATGGGGAATCTAGCCTCCGAGCTCTCCGACGTGCACGAGGGGTTTCGCCGGCGCTTGACCGACGTCTTCACCCGCTGGCGCGAGAAGTTCACCGAGGCGTTGACGCACGCCCAGGCCGACGGAACCCTTACCGCGGCGTGCGATCCGGCGCGGCTCGCCCATTTCCTCGTCGCGTCCCTCGAAGGCGCGATCTTGATGACCAAGGTCACGAAGGAAATCCAGGTGATGGAAACGTGCGTGGGGGAGCTCAAAGCGCACCTGGCGCTCTACGCGACGGGAGCGCAGTCGTGACCCCCCAGACGCTGGAGGCTCGCGCAATGGCCCGGCGGGCTCTTCGGGAAGGGACCAAGCGCGACCGCGACGAGGCCCTGGTGCGCCGACTCAGGCGCGAGGAGCCCGGCGCGGCCGAATCGCTCGTGAGGGAGTACGGGGACCGGGTCTACCGGCTCGCGTTTCGAATCACGGGCAACCAGGAGGACGCCGAGGAGGTGGCCCAGGACGCGCTCTGGACGGCGGCCCGGAAGATCGGGACGTTCAAGGGCGAATCGGCGTTCGGAAGCTGGCTCTACCGGATCACGGCGAACACCGCCTACCAGAAGCTCCGGGGGCGGCGCGGCCGGGACCACGCCGAAATCTCCTGGGACGCGCTGCTGCCGCACTTCGATCAGAACGGCCAGCACGCCGAGCCCGTGGAGGACTGGTCCGGGAAGGTGGGGGAGCCGATCCTCAACCGCGAGCTCCGCGATGTCCTGAGCGCCGCCGTGGACGCCCTGCCTCCCGACTACCGCACGGCGTTTCTCCTCCACGACGTGGAGGGGATGCCGAATCGGGAGATCGCCCGGTCCCTCGGCATCAGCCTCCCCGCGGTGAAGTCCCGCGTCCACCGGTCGCGGCTCTTCCTCCGCCAGCGGCTGGGGCGCTACCTAGCCGTGGCCTAACGGATCCATGCCGCCCGTGAAGAGCGACGCGCGCTGGCTGGCGGAGTTCCGCTCCCAGTACGCCGCGTGGTGGCCGGAGGCCGAGCCCCTGATCGCCCAGCACCAGTACGGGCCGGCCTTCAAGACCTATCCCTGGCCGACCTTTGCCGAAACGCCGTGGACGCCCCTCGGGAAACCCGTGGCCCAGAGCACCGTGGCCGTCGTCACGACCGGAGGGCTCTACCGCCCCGGCATTGATCCGCCCTTCGGCGGCGAGGCGCCCGAGGGCGATTGGGGGTTCCGCGCGTTGCCCCGCGACGTGGACCTCTCCGGGCTCGCCATCGGCCACCCGCACTTCGCGCATGAGGTGGCCGAGGCGGATATGAACACGATCTTTCCCCTCCGGCGGCTGGCCGAGCTGGAAGCGGCGGGCGTCATCGGCCGCCTGGCGCCGACCCACTACAGCACGATGGGCTACGTCACCCGCGCCGCCGACTTGGCGGCCGAGACGGCTCCGGCCATCGCCGCAGGGATGAAGGCCGAGGGGGTGGACGTCGCCCTCGTCATTCCCGTCTGACCGGTCTGCCACCAGTCCGGCGGACTGGTGCAGCGGGAGATCGAAGCCTGGGGGATTTCCACCATCTCCCTTTCGAACAACCCCGCCGCCACCGCGCGCGTGAATCCGCCCCGGTGGGTGCACGTGCGCTTCCCGCGCGGGAGTATGCTGGGAGAACCCGGCAACCGCGACAAGCAGCTCGCCGTTCTCCGCGAGACCCTCGCCGCGCTGGAAACGATCCGGGAGCCGGGCGGCCACGTCTCGCTCCCGTACCGCTGGGAGGCCCCGCCGGTGATGTGGCGGGGCAAGCCCCTCGTCGAGGGCTCCTACACCTAGCGCCGGGCCGAGAGGTAATCGGGCCTCGGCCTTGACTTTTTCGGCCGCTTCGTGGTCGAATATGAAGGCTATGGAAGCCGTGATTGCGGTTGGCGGGAAGCAGTACCGGGTGTCCCCCGGGCAGGTAATCCGCGTGGAGCGGTTGCCCCAGGCCGAGCCGGGCCCGGTGGAGTTCAGGAACGTCCTCTTCACCAACCGGGACGGTCAGGTGACCGTCGGGGCGAAGGCCCTGGCCAAGGCAAAGGTGGTCGGTGAGGTGCTGGGGCACGGCAGGGCCGCCAAGGTCACCGTGGTGAAGTTCAAGAAGCGGAAGAACTACCGGCGCAAGCGAGGGCATCGCCAGCCCTTCACGTCGGTCCGCATCACGACAATCGAGGTGTAGGAGCATGGCTCACAAGAAAGGTGTCGGCAGCTCGAGAAACGGCCGCGACTCGAATCCCCAGATGCTGGGGATCAAGCGCTTTGCGGGCCAGTTCGTGACGGCCGGCAGTATCCTCGTCCGCCAGCGCGGGACGCCCTTCAAGCCGGGGAGCAACGTCGGCCGCGGCTCCGACGACACGCTCTACGCCCGGGCCGAGGGGTACGTCCGCTTCGAGCGGCGGGGCGACTCCCGGTACGTGAGCGTCTCCGCGACCCCCGCCTGATCCCCCCCGGCGACCCCCGGGGGGCCTGATGTTCATCGACGAGATCGATATCTTCGTCAAGGCCGGAGACGGGGGCGCCGGCTGCGTCAGCTTCCGCCGCGAGAAGTTCGTCCCCCGGGGCGGCCCCGACGGCGGCGACGGCGGCGACGGCGGCAGCATCTGGCTCGAAGCGGATCGGGCGGTCGCGACCCTCCTCGACTACCACTACCAGCGCCACTACGCGGCCGAGCGCGGCCAGCACGGCAAGGGCGGGAACAAACACGGCGGGAGCGGCGCCGATCTCGTTCTGAAGATTCCCAGCGGGACCATCGTCACCGATCGAGCGACATGCCTCCGCCTGGGGGAGGTGCTCACCCACGGCCAGCGGCTCCTGGTCGCCCGGGGCGCGCGGGGCGGCCGCGGCAACGCCCGGTTCGTGAGCGCGACGAACCGCGCCCCGCGCCGTGCTGACCTGGGGCGCGCGGGCGAGGAGCGCTGGCTCCACCTGGAGCTCAAGCTCCTGGCCGACGTCGGCGTCATCGGGTTCCCCAACGCGGGCAAATCCACCCTGGTTTCCCGGGTGTCAGCGGCGACCCCGAAGATCGCCGATTACCCCTTCACCACCCTCGTGCCCACGCTGGGCCTGGTGCGGGTGGAGGAGGGGCGCTCGTTCGTGATCGCCGATCTGCCCGGCTTGATCCCCGGCGCCGCCGAGGGCAAAGGCCTCGGCATCCGCTTTCTGCGTCACACGGAGCGCACGCGCCTGCTCATCCACCTGGTGGATCTCGATCCCGGCACCGGGCGCGACCCGGTGGAGGATGTCCACGCCATCCAGGAAGAGCTCAACGCGTTTTCCCCGGAGCTGGCTCACCGCCCTCGGGTGCTCGTGGCGAACAAGACCGACCTCCCGGAGACCGAGGCGCGCCGCCGGCAGGTCGAAGAGCTGGCACGGGCGCGGAGCGTGCCGTTCTTTGCGGTCTCGGCGGTGACGGGGCAGGGGCTGCCGGAGTTGATGCGGGAGGTCGCCGCCCGCCTCGAGAAGGAGCGATGGGCCAGAGCCGCCAGCTGAGAGAGGCCCCGGCGCGGCGCGCGCTCCTGAAGGTCAAGCGCCTGGTTGTCAAGGTGGGGAGCGGGCTCATCTCCGACCCCGCGCAGGGCCTCCTGCGCGAGCGGATCGGCGCGCTGGCCGACGAGTTCGCCGCGCTCGCCAAGGACGGCCGGGAAGTGGTCGTGGTCTCCTCCGGCGCCATCGCGTCGGGCATGGCCCGCCTCGGCCTCACTCGGCGTCCGCGCTCGATCCCCGAAAAGCAGGCGGCGGCCGCCGTCGGCCAGTCGGCCCTCATGTGGCACTACGAGCAGGCGTTCGCGCGGTACGGGATCCGGGTGGCGCAGGTGCTCCTCACCCAGGAGGACATCAGCGCGCGGACCCGGTATCTGAACGCCCGCAACACGCTCCAGGTCCTGCTCCGCTTCCGTGTTGTGCCCATCGTCAACGAGAACGACACCGTGGCGGTGGAGGAGATCAAGGTGGGCGACAACGACAACCTGGCGGCCCTGGTCGCCCACCTCGTGGACGCCGACCTCCTCGTGATCCTGACCGACGTGGACGGGCTCTACACCGGCGATCCGCGCGTGGATCCCGACGCGCGGCGGCTCCCAACCGTGGAGGCGGTGACGGAGGAGATCGAGCGCCTCGCCTGGGATGCCGACGGCCAGGTCTCGGTGGGCGGGATGAGCACCAAGCTCGAGGCGGCGCGGAAGGTGACCTCCTCGGGGATTCCCATGGTCATCGCCAGCGGCCGCGAGCCCGGAACGCTCCGTCGCGTGCTGAGGGGCGAGCCGCTGGGCACCTACTTCGTCCCCCGGGGCGACCGGCTCCAGGGGCGGAAGCGCTGGATTGCGTTCGCGGTGCCGCCCCAGGGCCGGCTCACCGTGGACGCCGGCGCCCGGAGCGCGCTGATCGAGCGGGGCAAGAGCCTGCTCCCGTCGGGGGTGGTGGAGGTGGAGGGAGAGTTCCACGCCGGTGAGGTCGTGTCGCTCAGCGCGGCGGATGGCAAGGAGTTCGCCCGCGGGCTCACCAACTACGACGCGGCGGAGCTGAGAAAGATCCGGGGCGCCAAGACGTCGGCCCTCGAGGGGTTGCTCGGCTACAAGAGCTTCGACGAGGTGATTCACCGCGACAACCTCGTCCTGTTGTAACGTGCGGGAGGGATGAGCATGGACATCCGGGAGATGGTGGAAGCCAAGGCGCGGGCGGCCAAGGAGGCGGCCCGGGCGCTGGCCCTCTGCTCGACCAAGCTGAAGAACGACGCCCTCTTCCAGATGGCACGCGGCCTGGAAGAAAAGGGCGCCACGATCCTCGAGGCGAACCGGGGGGATCTCGATCGCGCCCGGAGCCAGGGCCATCCGCGCGCCTTCCTGGATCGCCTGACCCTGACCGAGGCCCGCCTCGAGGAGATGGCGGCGGGGCTCCGTCAGGTGGCCGCGCTCCCCGATCCGGTCGGGAAGACCGTGGAAGTCTGGCGCCGCCCCAACGGGATCGAGATCGCCCGGGTGCGCGTCCCGCTCGGCGTGATCGGGTTCATCTACGAGTCGCGCCCCAACGTCACCGCCGACGCCGCTGGGCTCTGCCTGAAGGCGGGGAATGCGGTCATCCTCCGGGGCGGCAGCGACGCGCTCGAATCCAACGCGATGCTCGCCACCGTGCTCGCCAAGTCCGTGGAGAAGGCGGGCGTTCCGCCGGAGGCGATCCAGTTCATCGACACCCCCGACCGCGATGCCGTCCTGGCCCTTCTCGGCCTGGACCGCTACATCGACCTGATCATCCCGCGCGGCGGGGAGGAGTTCGTCCGGCTGGTCGCCGAGCGGTCCACGGTGCCGATCCTCAAGCACGACAAAGGGCTCTGTCACGTCTTCGTGGACGAGGACGCCGACCTGGCCATGGCCGTCGAGATCGCCGTGAACGCGAAGGTCCAGCGCCCGAGCGTCTGCAACGCTATGGAAACGCTCCTGGTCCATCGGGCTGTGGCCACCCGCTTCCTCCCCGCGCTGGCCCCGCGGCTCCTGGAGGCGGGGGTGGAGGTCCGGGGGTGTCCCGCGACGCGGGCCCTCATCCCCGAGGCGCGTCCCGCGAGCGACGCCGACTGGGACACCGAATACCTCGACCTGATCCTCTCGGTGAAGGTGGTGGAGAACTTTGAAGAGGCGGTCGCCCACGTTCGCGCCCACGGCTCCGGCCTGGCCGAAGCTATCGTGACCAGCAATTACCGGCGGGCGCGCCGGTTCACCCAGGAGGTGGACGCGGCGTGCGTGCTCGTGAACGCCTCGACCCGCCTGGTGGACGGCGGGCAGTTCGGCATGGGCGCCGAGATGGGCATCTCGACCTCCAAGCTCCACGCGCGCGGCCCGGTCGGCGTGGAGGAGCTGACGACCACGAAGTTCGTGGTGTTCGGCGACGGCCAGGTGCGGGAGTAGGCCGGCGTTGCCGCGCGTCGGGGTCTTCGGAGGGTCGTTCAACCCCATCCACCTGGGTCACCTGCTGCTGGCCGAAGACATCTTGGAGCTCCTCGGGCTCGACCGGATCCTCTTCGTGCCCGCCGCCGCGCCGCCCCACAAACCCCCGCGCGGGCTCGCCCCGGCCCAGGACCGCTACGCCATGACCGAGCTCGCCATCCGCGGCAACCCCCGGTTTGCCATCTCCGACCTCGAGCTCCGTCGTCCCGGCCCGTCGTACACGGTGGACACGCTCGAGGCGCTGCGGCGAGAGGGCGGGCCCGACGGGACGTTCTTCCTCCTCATCGGCTCCGAAACCTTCCTGGACCTCCTCTCGTGGAAGGAGCCACAGCGACTGGCCCAGCTCGCCCGCCTGCTGGTCATCCCGCGAGCCGAGTCCGGCTTCGATCCCGACGGAGTCCAGGCGCAGAAGGTGCTGGCGGAGATCGGCCAGGAGCGCTGGATCCAGGTTCCACCGGCCCTCTCGGCGGCGCAGCCCGCGGACAAGGGAGTCCTCCTCGTGGCCGCCACCTCGCTGCCGATCTCCTCCTCCGACCTCCGGCGGCGCGCCCGGGAAGGCCGGTCGCTGACGTACCGCGTGCCGCAGGCCGTCAGCTCCTACATCCTCGAGCGCCGGCTCTACCGCGAGGAGGGCTCATGGCCGCGCTGACGGCCGCGGACAAGGTCCGCCTCGGCGCGCGGACGGCGCTGGACAAGAGGGCCATCGGCCTCGTGGTGCTGGACCTGCAGGGCATCTCGGGGGTCGCGGACTTCTTCCTGATCTGCAGCGGCAGCTCGACCACCCAGATGGAAACGATCGTCGAGGCGATCCGCCAGGCCCTCAAGGCGGAAGGGGTCCGCCAGCACCACGGCGAGGGAACCCCCGAGAGCGGCTGGCTCCTGCTGGATTACGGCGACGTGGTCGTGCACGTCTTTCTCGACGCGACGCGGGAGTTCTACGCGCTCGAGCGTCTCTGGGGCGACGCGCCGCTGCTCTCGGTCGAGCGCTGAGGTTGATTTCCTTGACAGGCCATGGTAGCGTATGCCCTCAAAACCGACGGGGGTCCCCCCGCGGCGAGGAGGGAGCGATGAGGAAGGATCGGCTGGCTCACTACCGGAAGATCCTGCTGGAGAAGCACCGCCAGTTGGTCGAAGAGGTGGGGAAGAGCGCCCTCTACGGCAAGGGCCAGGAGGACGACTCGATCAAGGATCTCGGCGATCAGGCCACCACGGCCTACACGCGCGAGTTTCTCTTCGAGCTCGGGAACGGGGACCGGCGCCTCCTCAAAGAGGTGGTGACCGCGCTCCAGAAGCTCGACGAGGGCTCCTTCGGCTCCTGCGAGCGGTGCGGCGAGGTCATCGCCGAGAAACGCCTGGAGGCCCTTCCCTTTGCCCGCTACTGCATCGGCTGCCAGCGCGCGATCGAAGAAGAGGAGCGGATGGCCACCGGGTAAGGCCTCACCGTGTCACCCCGCCTCGGTCTCCTGCTGGCCCTCCTCTTCGGTGCCTTCGTCGCGTATCTCACCTCCCTGAACACTGGGCGCGTCCGACTTTCGCTCTCCCCAGACTGGCAGTACGACCTGCCGCTGATGGCGCTCGTGGTGGGGGTCTTCCTCGCTGGCGCGTGCGTCGCCCTCTTCCTGACCCTCCTGCGCGACCTGAGCCGCTCGTTCCGGGACTACACGGTGGCGCGCCGCGCGCGGCGGGAGGAGAGCCTCGCCGACCTCTACCATCGGGGCGTGGATGCCCAGCTGGCGGGGAAGGTGGAGGCGGCCGCCGAAACCTATCAGGAGCTGCTCGCGCGGGAGCCGGGGCACGCCGAAGCGCACCTCCGGCTCGGTGAGCTGGCCCGCGCCCGGAACGATCATCAGGCGGCGCTGGATCACCACCTGCAGGCGCTCCGGGGCGAGGAGCGCGGGGACACGCTCCTGGCCGTTGCCCTCGATTATCAGCGGAGCGGGCGCGGGGACGAGGCCCTGGCCACCTATCGCCGCATCCTCGACCGCGACCGCACCCACCTGACGGCGCTTCGCGCGATCCGCGACCTGGCGCTCCAGCAGGGACGCTGGAGCGAGGCGCTCGGGGCCCAGCAACGGCTCGTGGACCTCGTGACGGAGGGCGAGCGGCCGGTGGAGCTGGACTGGCTCGCCGCGCTCCACTACGAGATCGGCAAGGGGCTCCTCGCCGACGGGAAGACTCAGGACGCCCTGGGTCACTTCAAGGAATCGCTCAAGGTCAGCCGCGGCTTCCTCCCGGCCCACGTGGCGCTGGGCGATGCCCACCTCAAGGCCGGCGATCAGCGGGAGGCCATCAGGACCTGGGAGCGGGCGACGGAGGTCACCCCGGCCCTCGTCCTCCTCCGTCGGCTGGAGGAGGTGTACCGCGCCGAGGGGCGGCCGAGCCGGATGATCGCCCTCTACCAGGACGCCGCGACGCGGGCGCCCCAGGACCTGGCGCTGGCGTTCGCGCTGGGGCGCGTGTACTTCGAGCTCGAGATGCTCGACGAGGCCGCGGACCAGTTTCAGAAGGTGGAGGTCCGGACGCCGGACTTCGCCCCGCTGCATGCCTACCTTGGCGCGATCTTCGAGCGGCGGGGGCAGGTCGCCGATGCCTTCCAGGAATACCGGCGGGCCCTCACGCTGACGCAGACCTTCGAGTGGCCGCACCGGTGCTCCGCCTGCGGGCTCGCGCACGGCCACTGGCAGGATCGCTGTCCGGGCTGCGGCCGCTGGAACACCTCCCAGCCCTGACCCGCTTCCCGTGTGGCGGGAGTGGGCCCTCGCGCTCGTCGATCTGCTCCTGCCTCCGTTCTGCCCGCTTTGTCGCGCGCGCCTCGACGAGGGGCGCCGGGATCCGCTGTGCGGATCCTGCTGGGATCGGCTGGAACGGCTGTCCCCGCCGTACTGCCGCACCTGCGGGCGCCCGTTCCCGAGGTTTGACCCCGGGGGCGCTCCGGAGGCCGGGCCGTGCGAGCCGTGCCGGCGCCGGCGCCCGCGCTTTTCCTACGCCCGCGCCGCGACGCTCTACGGCGAGCGCGTGCGCGAGGCGGTGCACGCCCTGAAATTCCAGGGCAAGACGGCTCTGGCCCGCCCCTTAGGGGATCTCATGGCCGAGGTCGGGTCCATGGTGCTGCCGGTGGCCGCGGTGGATTGCCTGGTGCCGGTTCCCCTGCATCCCTCCCGCGAGGCCGAGCGGGGCTTCAACCAGTCGGTGCTCCTGGCGCGGCGGGTGAGCCGTCGCTGGGGGGTTCCGGTCGAGCCGCGGGCGCTCCGGCGCCGGCGCTCCACGCCCTCGCAGACCGACCTCGACGCCGAGGAGCGCCGGGCGAACGTGAAGGACGCCTTTCAGGTGTGCCGTTCCAGGGCGGTGGACGGCCGGCACGTGCTGCTGATCGACGACGTCTTCACCACCGGCGCCACCGTCTCCGAGTGCGCGCGGGTCTTGCTGGAGGCGGGCGCGCGCACCGTCGGGGTTCTGACCGTCGCGCGCGTCGCGTAGGCCATTGACGGTCTCGTTCGCGCCCACTTATAATGATGATCCACTTCTTCACAAAGGAGTCGACCATGAGCGTGCGGGTCGGCGTGAACGGCTTTGGACGGATCGGCCGGGTGTTCTTCCGGGCCACCCTCGGAACCAGAGGGGTGGACGTGGTGGCGGTCAACGACCTGGCCGATGCCAAAACCCTCGGCCACCTGCTCAAGCATGACTCGGTTCACGGAACGCTGGCCGCCGAGGTGGTCGCCAAGGGCGACGCCATCTTCGTGGACGGCAAGGAAGTGCGGGTCTGCTCGGTCAAGGACCCGGCGGCGCTCCCGTGGAAGGAGCTCGGGGTGGACGTGGTGGTCGAGTCCACCGGCCTCTTCCGGGACCGGGCGACGTCCTCGAAGCACCTCGCCGCCGGCGCCAAGAAGGTGGTGATCACGGCCCCCGCGAAAGACCCCGATGTCACCGTCGTCCTCGGCGTGAACGAGAAGAGCTACGACCCCGCCCGCCATCACCTCGTCTCCAACGCCTCCTGCACCACCAACTGCCTGGCCACGGTGGCCCGGGTGTTGGTCGATCGCTTCGGCGTCAAGCGGGGCTTCGCCTCCACCGTTCACGCCTACACCAACGATCAGCCGGTCCACGATTTCCCCCACAAGGATCTCCGGCGCGCGCGGGCCGCGGCCCTTTCGATGATCCCCACCACCACGGGCGCCGCGACGGCCGTGGGGCTCGTCCTCCCCCAGCTCAAGGGAAAGCTCGAGGGCATCGCCATCCGGGTTCCCACCGCGAACGTCTCGGTGGTGGACCTGGTGGCCGAGCTGGAGCGGCCCGCCGGGGTCGAGGCCATCAACGACGCGTTCCGCGCCGCGGCGGCCGGGTCCCTCAAGGGGATCCTGGACGTCACCGAGGAGGAGCTGGTCTCGTCGGACTTCAACGGCAACCCCCACTCGGCCATCGTGGATCTCCCCTCGACGGCGGTCGTCGACGGAACCCTCGTAAAGGTGCTGGCCTGGTACGACAACGAGTGGGGGTACTCCTGCCGGATTCGCGACCTGATCCGCCTCATGGCGACGTCGCTCTGAGCCAGAGCGCTCGCCGGCGCCAGCCGACATGGCCAAGCTGAGCGTCGAGGATCTCGACCTCGGGGGAAAGCGGATTTTCCTGAGGGTGGATCTGAACGTCCCGCTCGCGGGCCCCCCGCCAGAGGCTGCGGGCCCCCAGCCGGAGGCTGGGGAGCGGCAGGTCGCCGACGACACCCGCCTCCAGGCCGCCCTCCCGACGCTCCAGCACTGCGTGAAATCCGGCGCCGCGGTGATCCTCGCCTCCCACCTGGGGCGCCCAAAGGGGAAGCCGGACCCGAAGTACTCGCTGGCGCCGGTGGCCAAGCGTCTTGAGGAGCTGCTGGGCCAGCCGGTTCCGCTCGCTGCCGACTGCGTCGGCGACGCAGTGGAAGCCCAAACGCGCTCGCTCGGACCCGGCCAGGTGCTCCTGCTGGAAAATCTCCGCTTCCACCCGGAGGAGGAAGCCAACGATCCCGTCTTTGCCGGGGCGCTTGCGAGGCTGGCAGACTGCTACGCCAACGACGCCTTCGCCGCGGCCCACCGGGCCCATGCCTCCATCGAGGCGATCACCCGCTACCTGTCGCCGGCGGTCGCCGGCTTCCTCATGCGTCGGGAGCTCGAGGCGCTCGGGCGGATCCTGGACCGGCCGGAGCGCCCCCTGGTCGCGATCCTGGGCGGCGCCAAAGTCTCGGACAAGCTCGCGCTGGTGGAGCGTCTGGTCCAACAGGTGGACGCGGTGCTGATCGGCGGCGGCATGGCCTTCACCTTCCTGCGCGCCCTCGGCCACGGCGTGGGCCGCTCGCTGGTGGAGCCGGACCGGATCGAGCTGGCGCGGCGCGTCCTGGGAGAGGCCAGCCGGCGCGGGACGCAGGTGGGGCTTCCCGTGGATGCCGTGGTGGCCGAAAGCCCCGATGACGTCGAGAGTCGGGCTGTCGGCGTCCGCGAAATGCCGGAGGACCTCATGGGGCTGGACATCGGCCCCCTGACGCTGGCCCGTTTCACCGCCGGTCTCCGCGGGGCGAAGACCATCGTCTGGAACGGCCCCATGGGCGTCTTCGAGCGCTCGCGCTTCGCCCGGGGCACCGTGGAGCTGGCCCGGGCTGTGGCGGCCTCGGGCGCGTTTTCAGTGGTCGGGGGCGGCGACACGGTGGCCGCCGTCCACCAGGCCGGGGTGGCCGAGAAAATCGGTTACCTCTCCACCGCCGGCGGGGCGTTCCTCGAATTTCTCGAGGGGCGGGTGCTTCCCGGCGTCGCCGCGCTCACGGACCGGCCGTAATGCGCGCTGCCCTGCTGGTGGCCAACTGGAAGATGCATGGAACGCTGGGCGAGGCCCGAGCTCTGGCGACCTCGGTGAGGGACGGGATCAAGCGGCCGCGCGGGGTCGAGGTGGTGCTTTGCCCGCCCTTCACCGCGCTCCCCGCCGTCGCCGAGGTCCTGGCCGGGTCGCCCATCGGCCTGGGAGCCCAGAACTGCCACTGGGAGGTCACTGGCGCGTTCACCGGCGAGGTGTCGCCGGCCATGCTGGCGGACCTCGGCTGCCGCCTGGTTATCGTCGGCCACTCGGAGCGGCGCCAGCACTTCGGCGAGATCGACGCGCAGGTCAACCTGAAGCTGCGGGCGGCCCTCGCTCATGGACTCACGCCGCTCCTGTGCGTGGGAGAATCCGCCGACGAGAGGCGTCAGGGGCTGACGTTCACCGTCGTCGAGGGGCAGCTCCGGGCGGGCCTCGGGGGGGTCTCGCCTGACGACCTCGGACGGTGTATTGTGGCGTATGAGCCCGTCTGGGCGATCGGAACGGGGGTCAACGCCACCCCCACTCAGGCCTCAGAGGTTCATGGTTACCTGCGTGGGCTCCTGTCGGAGCTGGCCTCCAAGGAGATCGCCGAGACGGTCCGGATCCTGTACGGGGGGAGCGTCAAGCCCGACAACGCGGGGGAGCTCTGCCGGGAGCCCGAGATCGACGGCGCTCTCGTGGGGGGCGCCAGCCTTCAGGCTCAAGCGTTTCTCGGCATCGTCAGGAAGGCCGCGGCCCGCGGCGGCGCGACTCCCAAGGAGTAAGGTGTGTACACTCTGCTCGTCATCGTGCACGTGGTCGTGAGCCTCGCCATCATCGCCATCGTGTTGCTCCAGGCCGGCAAGGGCGCCGACATCGGATCAGCCTTCGGCGGCGCGGGCAGCCAGACCGTCTTTGGCTCCATGACAACGCCCACCCTCCTGGGTAAGATCACCACGGTCGTGGCCCTCATGTTCATGCTGACATCTTTCAGCCTGGCCATGCTGGCGTCCCGTCGGGCGGCCTCGGTCATGACCCAGCCCGCCCCCGTCCAGCAACCCGCGACGCCGCCGGGTGGTCAGAAGTGAAGCGCGCGTCCTGGCGTGACCTGCTCGTTGGGGTCTCCCTCCTCGCGCTGGCGGGCTGCGGCATAGAGGTGGAAGGGAAGGGGGACGCCCACCCGGCGCCGGCGCCGCCGGCCTACGGCGATACCTTCGTCGAGGCCTCCATCGCCGACATCCAGGGGTTGATTCCCAACATCACCTCCGACGGCGCCTCCCACGAGATCGGGAACCTGATCTACGACGGGCTCATCAAGCGCGACCGGGACCTGAACCTCGTCCCCAGTCTGGCCGAATCGTGGCAGATCTCCCGGGACTGTCTGACCCTCGTGTTCAAGCTCCGCAAGGACGCCAAGTGGCACGACGGGTGGCTGTTCACCGCGGACGACGTGCGCTTCACCTACGAGACCATGATCCATCCGAAGACCCCGACCGCCTACAAGGAAGATTTCCTGCAGGTCAAGGACGTCGAAGCCCTCGACCCCTTCACCGTCCGCGTCACCTACGCCAAGCCCTTCGCCCAGGCGCTGGAGACGTGGCAGATGTGGATGCTGCCCCGGCACCAGCTGGCCGGGTACGTCCAGGGGGGTGTCCTGCGCGAGGCGCCGCAGAACCGCCAGCCGGTCGGGAACGGCGCCTACCGGTTCGTGGAGTGGAAGAGCGGGGAGAAAGTCGTCCTGGCGGCCAACCCGGATTACTTCGAGGGAAAGCCGTACCTCTCGCGGATCGTGTACCGGATCATCCCCAGCCAGTCCACGATCTTCCTCGAGCTGAAGGCCAAGGGCGTGGACTACGCCGGCCTCACGGCCATCCAGTTCGTCCGGCAGACCAACTATCCCGCGTTCCGCAAGGCCTACTCCAAATATCAGTACCCGGCCAACGCGTACACCTACTTCGGCTTCAACCTCAAGGATCCGCGCTTCGCCGACCGGCGCGTCCGGCAGGCCTTCGCCCACGCCATTAACAAACAGGAGCTGATCGACGGCGTGGTCCTCGGGCTGGCGCGCGAGGCGACGGGACCGTACAAGCCCGGGACCTGGGCCTATAACCCCAACGTGGCGCGGTATCCCTACGATCCGGCCCGGGCGAAGGCGCTGCTCGCCACGGCGGGGTGGAAGGACACCGACGGAGACGGGGTACTCGACAAGGACGGCCAGCCCTTTTCGTTCACGATCCTGACCAACCAGGGGAACGAGGAGCGGAAGAAGATCGCCGAGATCATCCAGCAGCGCCTCCGGGAGATCGGGGTGGCGGCCGAGATCCGCACGCTCGAATGGGCCTCCTTCATCAAGGAGTTCGTCAAGAAGCGGCGCTTCGAGGCGATCATCCTCGGCTGGGGGATCGGCCTCGACCCGGATCAGTACGACGTCTGGCACTCCTCCAAGACCGGGCCGGACGAGCTGAACCACGTCTCCTACGTGAACGCCGAGGCGGACCGCATGCTGGAGGTGGGGCGCGCCTCCTGCCAGCGCGACGAGCGGAAAAAGTACTACGATCGGTTCCAGGAGATCCTGGCGGAGGACCAACCGATCGTCTTCCTCTATTTCCGGGACGCCCTGCCGGTCGTGTCCTCGCGCGTGCGCGGGATCGAGTCGTCCCCCAACGGCATCACCTACAACTTCATCAGGTGGTACGTCCCGAAAGGGCTGCAGCGGTACACCGCCGGCTAGATGCTCACCTACGCGCTCCGGCGGCTCGCGCTGGCCCTCCCACTCCTGATCGGCATCACCTTCATCTCCTTCTTTGTGATCCAGCTCGCCCCCGGGGGGCCGTTTGATTTCCTCATCAATCCCGACGTCGCCAAGCTGGATCCGAAGATCGTCAAGCAGCTCGAGGAGGCCTACGATCTCGACAAACCCATCCACATCCAGTACTGGAACTGGCTCAATCGGATCGCGCGGCTGGACTTCGGCCGCTCCTTCGCCCCCGACGGCAAGCCGGTGCTCCAGAAGATCAGCGAGCGCCTGCCGATCACGCTCTTTCTGAACGTCATCGAGATGCTGCTGATTCTAGCCCTGGCGGTCCCGATCGGTGTCCTCTCCGCGACCCGCCAGTACTCCATCTTCGACAAGGTCACCACCGTGTTCGTGTTCGCGGGGTTCGCTACCCCGGATTTCTGGCTCGCCCTGCTGCTCATGATCCTGTTCGGCGTCCAGCTCGGCTGGCTGCCGATCTCCGGCCTCCGCGACATCAACTGGGAGTACCTGTCCTTCTGGAAGCAGCAGTGGGACTTCCTGAAGCACCTGATCCTGCCTATCACGGTGGCCACGTTTGGCGGCCTTGCCGGGTTCTCGCGCTACATGCGTCAGAGCATGCTCGAAGTGATCCGGCAGGAGTACGTCCAGACGGCGCGCGCCAAGGGGCTCTCCGAGCAGACCGTGATCGGCAAGCACGCCCTCCGAAACGCGCTCCTCCCGGTCGTGACGATCCTGGGGCTGTCGCTGCCGGGGCTGATCGGCGGCAGCGTGATCGTCGAGTCGATCTTCGCCATCCCGGGGATGGGGCAGCTGATGGTGCAGGCGGTCTTCTCGCGCGACTACCCGGTGATCATGGGGAACCTGGTCATCGTGTCCACTCTCACGCTCGTCGCCAACCTCCTGGCCGACATCTCCTACGGGCTGGTGGACCCGCGCATCCGGGTCGGCCGCCGCGGAAGGCGGTGACGGGATGGCCCCGCGCTCCCGCGGCGAGATCCGGCTGTTCTGGCGGACGTTCTCCCGCAACCAGCTGGCCTGTGTGGGAGGGGTGGTCGTGGGACTCCTGGTGCTCCTGGCGGTGTTCGCGCCGGTCCTGTCCCCCCACGACCCGAACCGCCACGACGTCAAGAAGGTCCTCGCGCCCCCCTCCCGGGCCCACCCGCTTGGGACGGATCAGATCGGCCGCGACGTGCTCTCGCGGATCCTGTACGGCTCGCGGGTGTCGCTGGCCGTCGGGTTCGTCTCGGTGGGCATCGCCACGGCGGTCGGCGTGCTCCTGGGCGCCTCGTCCGGCTACCACGGGGGGGTCGTGGACGGGGTGATCATGCGCCTCGTGGACCTGATGCTCGTCTTCCCGCGCTTCTTTCTCCTGCTCGCCGTCCTGGCCTTCCTCCAGCCGTCGATCTGGACCATCATGGCGGTGATCGGGCTCACCGGGTGGATGGGGGTGGCGCGCCTGGTCCGCGCGGAATTTCTGTCGCTCAAGGAGCGCGAGTTCGTGATCTGGTCGCAGTCCATCGGCGCGAGCGCCTTCCGGATCATCTGGCGGCACATCCTTCCCAACGCGATGCCCCCGGTGCTCGTGGCTATGACGCTCGGGATCCCCGCCGCCATCCTCACCGAGTCGGGCCTCTCCTTCCTCGGTCTCGGCGTCCAGCCCCCCTACGCCACGTGGGGGAACATCCTCAACGATGGCAAGGACTCCATCGAGATCGCGTGGTGGCTGTCCCTCTACCCGGGCCTCGCGATCCTGATCACGGTGCTCTCCTACAACCTGCTGGGCGAGGGAATCCGGGACGCGCTCGACCCGCGCCTCCGGCAGGCCGTCGGCCGCTTCGTCCACCTCGTCCACCTCGGGAGGTAGGCGCTGGAGCTCGTCTCCCGCCGCCGCTTCCTGGGGCTCCTGGCCGGAGCCACGGCCGGATGCGCGGCGCCGGTCGTGAAAACCTCCCGCGAGGAAGTGGCCGCGTTCCCGCTCCTGGACGCTCACTCTCACTACGTCGGGCGCCGGGCGGAGGGCGCCGGCTACACGGTGGCCGACCTCCTCGCCGCGATGGACGCGGCGGGGATCCGGCGCATGGTGGTCCTCGGATTCGGTCGGGAGGTCGTGCCCCAGCTCGCGCGCCAGTATCCCGACAGGTTCATCCCCTCCTACGCCGGCGACGTTTCCTTCGGGGCTCGCCAGCTCCGCGGCGAGATCCGGGACGGGACCGATCCGCGGGTCGTGGACGCGATCGGGGAGGAGTTCGAAGCGGCCCTCCAGAGCGGACGCTACCGAGGCGTGGGCGAGATTCACACCTACGCGCTCCCGATTCCCTCGGCGACAACTGGCGGGGCGCCGGCGCCGGGCTCCACCATTTCTCCGGATTCCCCCCTGGTCCGTCGCCTGCTGGAGCTGGCCGGCCGCTACGGGGTGCCCATCAACATCCACTGCGAGAACTACGGCGCGGCGGAAATGGCGCGGGCGGTGCGCGCTCACCCGAAGACGCGCGTGGTCTGGGCCCACACCGGCAGCGTGCTGAGCCCCACGGAGATCCGACGCTTCCTGGACGAGCTCCCGAATCTCTCCTTCGACCTCTCGACGAAGAATCCGGCCTGCTGCCCGCGCGGGTTCCGCGAGCACCCGCTGATCGTGACGGGCGGGGCGCTGGAAGAGTCCTGGCGCGCCCTCCTGGAGGGCTATCCCGATCGGGTGCTCGTGGGCGTCGATTTCTTCTCGACGGCGCATCTGGCCCGAGCGCGAGACGCGGGGGAGTACCTGCGGGGGATCCTCAGCCAGCTCACCCCGGCCACGGCCCGCAAGCTCGCCTTCGAGAACGCCGCGCGCCTCTACGGCCTGCGCTAGTCGGCCTGCGCTAGTCGT
>JACPCF010000043.1 GCA_016179965.1 Candidatus Rokuibacteriota bacterium
GTCGAAGTAGTCGCTGGCGTGGTAGAGGTGCGCGCCCCAGTCGAAGCCGAGCCAGCGCACGTCGCGCATGATCGCGTCCACGTACTCCTGGCTCTCCTTCGTCGGGTTGGTGTCGTCGAAGCGGAGGTGGCAGCGCCCGCCGAACTCCTGCCCCAGGCCGAAGTCGAGGCAGATCGCCTTGGCGTGGCCGATGTGCAGGTAGCCGTTCGGCTCGGGCGGAAAGCGCGTGACGACGCCCTTGAACCGGCCGGTCCGGATGTCCTCCAGGACCATGTCCCGGATGAAGTTGGTCATGGCTCTGATCCTAGCACCAGTCAAGGCCGAAATTCCGGGTGTCTCGCGCGGGGAGTGGGCGCGGGCGCCTTGACGAGTCGGACCATCGCCCTGCCTGGCCCCTTGATTTCTCGCATATCCTCGGGCAGAATGATGTTGAACGTATGAGTAACAGGAGGGGGTTCGTGAAATTCGTGACTCTGCGGGAGCTGAGACTTCAGACCCCAAGGGTGCTGAGAAAGGTGTCTAGGGGGGAGAAGGTGATCATTACCAACCGGGGAAAGCCTCAGGCCGCTTTGGTGAGGCTCACGGAAGACGACATCGACGATGTGGTCTTGACTCATCCCTCCTTGCTTCAGGAGATTGACGCGGCCCGTCGGGAGTATAAGGCGAAGGGAGGGGTCTCCCTGGAAGAAGCGAGGCGGAAGCTGAAGCGTCGATAGAATGGCCGGCCGTCTCGTCGAGCTGTCGCCGCGAGCCCTCAGAGACCTCGGGGGGGTCCCGGCCGAGGCGGCCCGGGAAGTCCTGGACGATCTGGAACTCCTCAAGAAAACTCCCTGGCCGGGCCCACCCAAGGTTAAGAAGCTGCGAGGACACGACCTCTACCGTCTCAGAACGGGCGAGTATCGTTCCGTCTTCGAGATTCGCGGTGAGAAAGTCGTCGTCCTCAGAATTGTCGGCCGGAAGGAACTGGAGCGGGTTCTGAAGAGCCTCTGAACGCCAATCTCACGGTTGACAAGCGCGAGCCCGGGTGGGGATAATGGCCTCGCACTCCCACCTGGAGGCCACCGTGCCCCAACGCCTGCGCATTCTGCTCATCTCCTCCGAAGCGGAGCCGTTCGCCAAGACCGGCGGCCTTGCCGACGTGGCCGGCGCGGTTCCCAAGGCGCTGGCGGGCCTCGGCCACGACGTCCGCGTGCTGATGCCGAAGTACCGGGGCGTGGAGCGTCACGCGGGCTCGCTCACCCCGATCATCCCCCGCCTCCAGGTTCCCATCGCCGACCGGACGGCAGAGGGCGCGTGGCTCGAGGGGAGGATGGGCGCCGGCATCCCGATCTACTTCCTGGCCCAGGATCAGTACTACGACCGCGACGCCCTCTACGGCACGGCTGAGGGAGACTACTGGGATAACTGCGAGCGCTTCATCTTCTTCTGCCGCGCCGCCGTGGAGGGGCTCAGGCAGCTCGGCTGGACCCCCCACGTGATCCACGCCAACGACTGGCAGACCGGCCTCGTGCCCGTGTACCTTGAAACGCTCTACCGCGACGACCCGGCGCTGGCGAAGATCGCCACGCTCTTCACCGTTCACAACCTCGCCTACCAGGGCGTCTTCTGGCACTACGACATGCCGATGACCGGGCTCGGCTGGGACCTCTTCACGCCGGCCGGGATCGAGTACTACGGCAAGCTCAACTTCCTCAAGGGCGGGCTCATTTTCGCCGACCTCCTGACCACCGTGAGCCGGACGTACGCCCGGGAGATCCAGACGCCGGAGTTCGGCTGCGGCCTCGAGGGCGTGCTGCAGGAGCGGAGCCAGGCGCTCCACGGGGTGGTCAACGGGATCGACTATGAGGTCTGGAACCCGGCCAGCGACCCGGCCATTCCGAAGGGGTACACGGCCGATGATCTCCAGGGCAAGCGCGCGTGTAAGCTCGCCCTCCAGGAGGAGCTGGGCCTCGCCCGGGAGCCGGCGCCGCTCCTCGGGATGGTGACGCGCCTCGTGGAGCAGAAGGGGCTCCCCCTGGTCCTGGAGGCGCTGCCCGGGCTGCTCGCCGGGGGCGTTCAGCTCGCGCTCCTCGGCTCGGGCGAGCCGGCGCTGGAGCAGGCGTTCGCCGCGGCGGCGGCGACGCACGCGGGCCGGGTCGCGGTGAGTTTCGGCTACGACGCGGCCCTGGCGCGGCGAATCTACGCCGGCGCGGATTGCTTCCTCATGCCCTCCCGCTACGAGCCCTGCGGCCTGGGCCAGCTGATCAGCCTCCGGTACGGCACGATCCCGCTCGTCCGCTGGACCGGTGGGCTGGCGGACACCGTGAAGGAGTTCGATCCCGCGAAGCAGGCCGGGACCGGCTTCGGCTTCGCTCCCTTCAGCCACGAGGCGCTCCTGGACTGCTGCCGCCGGGCGCTCGCCGTGTTCCGCCAGCCCCGGCTCTGGCAGCGGCTCGTGCGCAACGCCCTGGCCGAGGATTTCTCCTGGGAGGCCTCCGCCCGCGAGTACGTCTCCCTCTACCGGAAAGCCGTGAAGGCCGCCGCCCCCTGAGAGGATGGAGCCATGAAGAAAGTCGAGGCCATCATCAAGCCGTTCAAGCTGGACGACGTCAAGGAAGCTCTGATGGAGCTGGGCATCGTGGGGATGACGGTCACCGAGGTCCGCGGCTTCGGCCGGCAGAAGGGGCACACCGAGCTTTACCGGGGGTCGGAGTACAGCATTGACTTTCTGCCCAAGGTCAAGGTCGAGGTGGTGGTGTCCGACAACCTCGTGGAGAAAGTCGTGAGCACCATCTGCGCCGCGGCCAAGACCGGCTCCATCGGCGACGGCAAGGTCTTCGTCCTGCCGATCGGCGAGAGCGTGCGCATCCGGACCGGCGAACGCGGAGAGGCGGCTATCTGAATCGGCGGCGGGTCGCCACTCCGGCCGAGGCGATCGAGCGGGCGCTGAGCCGCGTCGGGGATGGTCGCTGGCTCCTCGAAGCGGCGCCCGATGATCGCCGCGCCCCTGGCGCTCTCGCCGCCCTGGGCTTCAGCAATCCCGCTCAAGCCTTCGTCAACCTCCAGAGCCTGACTCCCACCCCCCGGGACGCTGAACTGCTGGCTCCAGGCCTTCCCCGGTTGCTCCGCGCTCTGGCCGCAGCGCCCGACCCGGACATGGCGCTCAACAACCTGGAGCGTCTCGGGGCGATGCTGGAGCGGTCCACGTTCCTCACCACGCTCGCCGCGCATCCCGGAGCCGCCCACCTCCTGGCCACCCTGGGTGGAGGGAGCCAGTTCCTCTCGGAAACCCTCCGCCGTCACCCCACGTTCCTCCCCTGGCTCCTCGAGCCCTCAGCCATGCGCCAGTGGTCCGAGGACGACCTGGCCCAGGAACTGGGGCGCGACCTGGCCCCGTTCTCGCGTGCGCCGGCGCGCTGGAACGTCCTCCGCCGCTTCAAGTACCGCCACCTCCTCCGGATCGGGAGCCGTGACCTCCTGGGCGACGCCGACCTCACGGTGACGACGGAGGAGCTGTCGCGGCTCGCCGACGCCTGCCTCGACGCGGCGTGGCGGCTGGCCGACGCGGATCTCTCCGCCCAGCACGGGACCCCGATGGCTCCGTCGGGAGAGACGGCCGGGCTCGCCGTCATCGGCATGGGCAAGCTGGGCGGCGAAGAGCTCAACTACTCCTCCGACATCGACCTGATCTTCGTGTACTCCGAGGACGGCGAGACCTCTGGCGGCCCCGGCGGCGCGCTTCCGAACGGCGAGTACTTCAGGCGCCTGGCGCGCGAGATCGTCTCCGCCATCGAGAGCGTCACCGAGGAGGGGCACGCCTTCCGCGTGGACCTGAGGCTCCGTCCCGAGGGACGGAGCGGGGCGCTCATCCTCTCGCTGGACGGCTACCGCGCCTACTATGCCGAGCGGGCCCTACTCTGGGAGCGCCAGGCGCTGATCAAGGCGCGGTTCTGCGCGGGCGACGAGCGCGTCGGCCGGCGCTTCCTCGACCTCATCCGCCCCTACGTCTATCAGCCGGGAATTGATCGCGGGATCCTCACCGAGGTTCGCGTCATGAAGAGCGAGATCGATCGCTCGCTCAGGGCCAAGGGTCACGAGCGCCTGAACGTCAAGCTGGGGACCGGCGGGATCCGCGAGGTGGAGTTCCTGGTGCAGGCCCTTCAGCTGCTCTACGGTGGCGACGACCCCTGGCTCAGGGAGCGAAACACCCTCCGGGCGATCTTCCGCTTGGTCGAGCGCGGCTATCTGCCCCACGCGCTAGGACGCGTCTTGAGCCACGGCTATACCCACCTCCGCACCGTCGAGCACCGGCTCCAGATCCTCCACGAGTTTCAGACCCACACCCTGCCGGAGGAGCCCGCCGCCCTGGGACAACTGGCGCGGCGGATGGGCAGCATCCTCCCGCCGGAGCGCGCCGCGAGGCATTTCCTGACGGAGCACCGGGCGGTCACCCGCGGCATCCATCAGGCGTTCGTCGCCTTCTTCCAGCCCCCGGCAGCCGAAGAGCCGGTGCGCGTCCGCATCCCCTCGACCCATGCCCTCAAAGCCACCGGCTTCGCCGACCCGGAGCGGGCGCGCCAGAATCTCCGCCTGATCCTGGAGGGCCGTCCCCTCGTGCCGTATCCCGATCCTATGCGACGAGCCCTCCGCCGGCTCTTCGCCGTCCTGCTGGATGCGCTCTGGCAGAGCCCGGACCCGGACGAGGGGCTCAACCAGTTCGAGCGCTTCGTCTCCGCCATGGGGCCCCGCGCGGGCTACCTGGAGCTTCTCGCCGAGCACCCCGAGCTGCTCGTGAACCTCGTCAAGCTCTGCTCCCGCGGCGAACTGCTGACCCAGCTCCTCATCGTCCAGCCTGAACTCTTGACGGGTCTGGCCGATCCGACGCAGTTCAGGACCCCCAAGCGCGAGCAAGATTTTCGCCGCGCGCTGGCTCCCGTCCTGGCGCCTGCCCTGAGCATGGCGGAGCGCAAAGACCGCCTTCGCCGGTTGAAGCAGGCCGAGGAGCTCGGGATCACCTGGCGTTGGCTCCTGGGCGTGACCGAGGTCAAAGGGTTCTCGCGCGAGCTGACGGGGCTGGCCGAGGCGGCGCTGGCGGTCGCGTGGCTCCTGGCCGTGAGCCCCGACGTCGAAAAGTACGGAGTGCCTCGAGACGGCCGGGGCCGTTTCATTCCCGCCGTCATCGTCGCCATGGGCAAGCTGGGTGGGCGCGAGCTGACCGTCGGCTCGGACCTCGACCTGTTCGTCGTGTACGCTGCCGATGGGAAAACAGACGGGGCCGAACGGGTGGACGCCCACGTCTTCTACGATCGGGCCGTGGAGCGCACGTCGAGCATTCTCGGCGACATCACGGCGGCGGGGACGGTCTTTCCCGTGGACCTGCGCCTCCGCCCGGGGAGCAAGGGAAGCGGGTTTGCCTCCAGCCTGGAGGCCTTCGAGCACTACTACCGGGAATGGTCGGACCTCTGGGAGCGTCAGACGCTGACGAAGGCCCGTCTGGTCGGCGGCGACCCACGGCTGGGCCGCGAGGTGCGTCGCCTTCTCAGATCGCTCGTGTACGATCGCGGGCTCTCATCCCCAGAGCTCAAGGAGATCCGCGAGGTGCGCCAGCGGATGGAGCTCGAGCTGGGCAAGGAGGTGCCCGGCCGATTTCACGTGAAGTTCGGCCGCGGCGGGCTGGTGGACGTGGAGTTCATCGCCCAAGCGCTCCAGCTGGCGCACGGCGGCGCCAGGCCCCAGTGCCGCCGGGCCAACACCGTGTCGGCGCTCCGGGCTCTCGCGAGGGAAGGCGCTCTTCCGGAGCGTGACGGCAACGCCCTGCTCCGCCACTACGGCTGGCTCCGCCGGGTGGCGGCGGCCCTCAGGCTCTTCGGGGCGCGGCCGCCCGACACGCTGGAGGCAGCGGGGCCGATGCCCGGCCGCCTGGCGAAGGCCCTCGACTATCCGGGTCGCGCCGAGCTCCTCGCCGACTATCAGCGGCGGACGGCGGAGGTCCGCGCCATCTACGACCGGGTGTTCAGCACATGAGGGAGAGGCTGTATCTGATCGACGGGCCATCGCTCCTGTATCGTGCCTACCACGCCATCAACTACCTCTCCACCTCGCGCGGCGTGCCCACCCACGCCGTCTTCGGCATGAGCACGATGCTCTGGAAGCTCCTGCGCGAGGAGGAGCCCGACTACATCGCCATGGCCTGGGACGCCCCCGGCCCCACCTTCCGCCACGAGGCCTTCGAGGCGTACAAGATCCAGCGCCCCGGGATGCCCGACGACCTGGTGCAGCAGATCCCCTACGTCAAGGCGCTGTTCGAGGGGCTCCGCATCCCGCTGCTGGAGGTGCCGGGCTTCGAGGCCGACGACATCCTGGGCACCCTGGTGGATCGCGTGCGGGAGCCGTCGCTGGACGTGGTGCTGGTGACGGCCGATAAGGACCTGCTCCAGCTCGTCGGGCCCAAGGTGCGGGTGCTCTCCCAGACCGCCAAGGGCGAGCGCCTCGTCTTCGACGAGGCGGGCGTGAGGGAGAAGTGGGAGGTCGAGCCGGCGCAGATCCCCGATCTCCTGGCGCTGATGGGCGACCAGATCGACAACATCCCCGGCGTGCCGGGCGTGGGCGAGAAGACCGCCGTCAAGCTGATCAAGCAGTTCGGCAGCGTGGAGCGGCTCTTGGAGAACCTCCCGCTCGTGGGGGGCAAGCTGCGGGAGACGCTCGCGACGAACCGGAAGCAGGCGCTCCTGTCCCGCGAGCTGGCCACCGTGAGCGCGCGGGTGCCCTTGGCGCTGGACCTCGAGACCCTGCGCCGGAAGGAGCCCGACTGGAAACGGCTCCGGGCGCTCTGGACGGAGATGGAGTTCTCGACCCTCCTGAAGCAGATCCCCCAGGCCGCCGTGCAGATCGAGCGCGAGCCCGTCCCGGTCGTGTCCTCCGCGGAGGCATTTGAGGCATACTGCCGGCCGCTGCCGGCGGGGGCGGCGCTGGCGCTCCATTGGTGCGGAGGAGGAGGGCCGCCCGATCCCGCGCTCCGCGGCCTCGCCTTCTTTCACCCGGAGGTCGGCCCGGCCTTCTTCCCCCTTGCCGATGGGCTCCCGCCGCTCGACGGCCGCCTCGTCATCGGCCACGACGTGAAGCTGCTCCTCGAATGGGCGCTGAGGCGCGGAGAAGGCGCGTTTCGTTTCGAGGACTCAGCCGTCGCCGCCTATCTCCTGAACCCCGCCAGGACCAGCTTTCCGCTGGAGGCCCTCTGTCTCGAGGCATTTGGCGAGGGTCCCCCGCCGGCCGCCGAGCCGGGCAACCCAGCGGAGCTGATGGCCGCCCTCGCCGGCGAGCGCGGGCGCTGGGTCTGGCGCTACTGGAAGCACGCCCATGCCCTCCTCGAGGATGCTGGGCTCCGCGTCCTCTACGAGGACGTCGAGCGACCTCTCGTCGCCGTCCTCGCGCGAATGGAGCTCACCGGCATCCGCGTGGAACCGGAGGGCCTCGAAGCGTTCGCCAAAGAGCTCGAACGCGAGCTGGACAACCTGACGCGGGAGATTCACCGCCTGGCCGGCGAGGCCTTCAACATCGGCTCGCCCAAACAGCTCGCCCAGATCCTCTTTGAGAAGCTGAAGCTCCCACCGGTGAAGCGGACGAAGACCGG
>JACPCF010000044.1 GCA_016179965.1 Candidatus Rokuibacteriota bacterium
GCCTTCGAGCGAGCGGGAGTGGCTCACGCGTTGATCGGCGGGCTGGCGGTGGCGGCGTGGGGTGCCCCGCGGGCCACAGAGGACATCGACCTCCTCGCCGACGCGACGAGGTCTTCGGAGCTCGACGCCGCCCTCCGTCACGCCGGCTTTGAACCCGAATGGCGGCGCGGTGGCCCGGATGATCCGGTTCCGCTTCTTCTCCGCTTGCGTAGTGCAGCGGGAGGCCCGGAGGTCGATGTGGCCTGCGTCACGCGAGGCTGGGAGCGAGAGATACTTCAGCGGGCGGTCAGAGTCTGCATCCCGGGGGGTCCCGAAGTACCGGTGGTAGCCGTCGAGGATCTGATCGTCCTCAAACTCCTGGCTGGCGGCCCCGGCGACCTCGCTGATGTTGCCGATCTTCTTTCGCGGTCAGGCCCGTTGCCAGGTCTCGAGGCGCGGGCCGCCGCCCGGGGCGTGGGGGATCTCCTGCGTCGGGTTCGAGAGTCGCTCGGCTAGTCCCCCGGGCGCGGCTTGTGCGATACGCTGGAGCAATCCAGAGCGACGTATAAGATTAGGGAGACGAGGCCAGGGGATCCGGCTCCAGCTTTCTACAATCCTCGAACTAGGGAGGCATTCAGACGACGAGAGGGTTGACACCAGCTTCTACGGAAAGGAGTTTGGGGCATGAGATGGGTCATGGCGCAACGGGGAACAAACGCCATCCTAAACGAGAATCCCGTAGCGGTCGAGTTGGGCGAACCTCCCAGGACGAAATACTGATACGACGAAGAGGTGAGCCGTTGCCATGGCTGGCGAGCAGCGCGTCCACGAACTTGAGCACGGCGCGCTGATCCGCCCTCACAAGACGCGCTTGCCTGGCGACCCGACACATACGTATAATAAACGTACGAAGGGGGTGAGGGGGGTGGGCAGACTTTCACTCAAGCGGGAGAAGTGGACGCTCTCGTTCGACCCCACATTGAAGAAGTTTCTCGTAAGGACCGCAAAGCGGCAGGGGATATATCCCGTGACTTTGCTGGAGGAGATTGTCAAAGAGAAGTTCAATCCATACGGTCACACGGACGTCAAGGATAGCGCTGAGTACGTCCGGATGCTGCGCCGCCGCTCTCGAGGCCAGTCGGATGCCGCCTTTCTGAAAGAGATCCGGGCGTGGCAGCGGTCCGCCTCCTCATAGACACCGACATCCTGATCGACTACTTTAACGCCGGCCACCACAGCCGGCTCCTGGATGATCCACGTAACCGAATTTACTATTCCGTCATCACTCGGAAGGAGCTGCTCGCGAAAGAGGGCCTGACGGACGCCGAACGTCGGGCCATCAAAGAAGCTCTTCGTCGGTTCCGTCTCATTCCGCTGGGCCCTGCCATTGCCGGTCGGTACTCGACTCTCCGCCGCCAGCATCCCAACCTCGAGAGAGAGGACGCGCTGATTGCCGCGACCGCCATGGTGAAGCGGCTTCCTCTCATGACACGCAACTGGAAGCACTTTCGTCGGATTGCTGGCTTGACTCTCTACGCCGGCGCGTGACCTCGGTCGTCGGACGGGAGGGCACTACTGCGTGGGACGGTCTTTGGCGAGCTCGAAGGCATCGTGGAGCGCCCGGACGGCGAGCTCCGTGTACTTGTCCTCGATGACGCACGACACGGCGATCTCCGAGGTGGAGATCATCTGGATGTTGACGCCCTCCTTGGCGAGGATCGAGAACACCCGCGCCGCGACGCCCGAGTGGCTGCGCATGCCGACGCCGACGATGGACACCTTGGCGATCCTGTCGTCGAACGTCACCCCTTGAGCGCCGATTCGCTTGGTCACTTCTTCCAGGACCGCCACGGCCTTGGCCCGGTCGCCCCGCGCCAGCGTGAAGGAGATGTCCGTGTAGCCGTCGCGGCTGATGTTCTGGACGATCATGTCCACCACGACGTTCTGTTCCGCCACCGCGCCGAAGACCTGCGCCGCGATGCCGGGCCGGTCGGGAACCCGGAGGATCGAGACCTTGGCCTGTCCCCGGTCGTGGGTGATGCCGGTCACCACCGCTTCTTCCATGCCCCTGTCCTCCATGGTCACGAGAGTCCCCGGGTCCGGCTTGAAGGTCGAGCGGACGTGGACCGGGACGCCGTACTTCTTCGCGAACTCCACGGAGCGCGACTGAAGCACCTTGGCCCCGAGGCTCGCCATCTCGAGCATCTCGTCGTACGAAATGCGCGCGAGCTTGCGCGCGTCCGGGACGATGTTGGGGTCGGCGGTGTAGACCCCGTCCACGTCCGTGTAGATCTCGCAGACGTCGGCCTTGAGCGCGGCGGCCAGCGCCGCGCCGGTGAGGTCCGAGCCGCCGCGGCCGAGGGTGGTGATCTCCTCGTCGGCCGTGATCCCCTGAAAGCCCGCGACGACCGCGATGTGGCCCGAGTCCAGCGCCTGGGCGATCCGGTCGGACTCGATCTTGCGGATGCGCGCCTTGGTGTGGGCGGTGTCGGTGAAGATGCCCACCTGGGCGCCCGTGAAGGAGCGGGCGGGGTGGCCGAGGTTCTGGATCGCCATGGACAAGAGCGCGATCGACACCTGCTCGCCCGTGGCCAGGAGCATGTCCAGCTCTCGCGGCTGGGGGGTTGGGGTGATCCGCGACGCCAGCTCGACGAGGGAGTCGGTGGTCTTTCCCATGGCCGACACCACCACGACGACGCGGTGTCCCTGGCGGGCGGTTTCCACCACGCGGCGCGCGACGGCCTTGATCTTGTCCGGGTCGGCCACCGACGAGCCGCCGTACTTCTGGACGATGAGGCTCATGGGCGGCATCCTACACGACCGGGGTCAGGTCTTGCAATCACACATTCCTCGGGCGGGTGCTGTTGCAATGCAAGACCTGACCCCAGGTGGGCTAGCGGCCGGGGCGGGGCGGGATTCCCGGGCGGGGGATCGGGTGAGGCCCCGGGCGCGGCCCTTCCTCCTCCCGGGGGAATTCGCGGCGCTGCTTCAGGCGCTCGCGCACGCGCTGGCGCTCCTCCGGCGTCATCCGGCGCCAGCGCTCATAGTTCTGGATGACGCGCTGCTGCTCCTCGGGAGACATCGCCTGGAACTGGCGGAAGCGCTGCATGATGCGCTCCTGGCGCTCGGGCGGGAGCCGCTGGAACCGCTCGTGGGCGCCCTGGAGCTCCTGGCGGCGGGACTCGGGCAGGTCCTTCCAGCGCTGGAAGTCCTCGAGGATCCGGGCGCGCTCCTGTAGCGGCAACTGGCGAAAGCGCTGGAAGTTCTGTCGGGCGGCCTGCCGCTCCTCCGGCGACAGTCGCTTCCACTGCCGGTAGTTCTCGAGCACCCGGGCGCGCTCCTCGGGGCTGAGCCCGCGCCAGCGCTCCAGGTTCCGCTCGACCAGCGCGCGCTCCTCCGGGGAGAGGTTTTCCAGTCCCTGGACGGGAGGCTGCTGGCCCCAGGCGACCTCTGCCAGGCCGGCCGCGAGAACGGTGGCGAGGGCCACGAGTCGCAGCAGCCGGAGCAGTGGCATCACTTTTCCTCCTTCGCGGCGGGATCGGGCGTGGTGGTTTCCAGCATTCTCAGTCGCTCCAGCATCTGGAAACGCTCCCAGAACCTCATGCGCCCCAGGAGTTCCCCCTGCTGGGGCACATTGACTTCCCGCAAGAGGTCCAAATCCTTCAGCATCTCGGCGTCCACGACCTCCTCCTTCGTCTCGGCGGCCCAGGCGCGCACCGCACCCACGCTAACGCGTGGGTACCCGTCCCGCATGGGTACCCGGCCCGCGACCCCGAAGAGCCCGCAAGCGACCACGGCCAGCATCTTCCACCCCGCCCCGGCGGCCATCAGCCCTTCCGGCGCGGGGAGAGCTCATCCAAACGGCGGACGACATCCAGATCCTCCCAAAGATCCAGGCGCTCGATGACGGCGTATTGGCGAAGGAGGTCGAACCGGCTCGCCACCACGGTCTCTTCGAGCAGCGCGAGGTCGCCGTTGACCGCGGGGCGATACATCCAGGTCTGGAGGCCCAGGATCAGGAGCGCCCCCGCGGCCACTGCGGAAAGCGCGACGGGGACCGGCCGCCGGAGCCACTGCCATCCCCCGGCCCTCTGCCGGCGGGCCTCGAGCTTTTCCCGGAGCTCAGCGCGGTACGCCCCCCAATGGACCTCGGGGGGTCGGGGCAGGGAGCTCTCCAGGTCCTGGAGAATCCGCTGGAAATCCTCCAGGGCCCGGGTGCACTCCGCGCACGCGGCCAGATGGGCGGCCACGGTCATGCGGTCGCCCTCGGCCAGCTCGCCCCTCACGTAGGCGATCAGCAGCGTGTCGGGATGCGGCGTGGTTCCCATTTCAGGTGCCTCCCAATGTCCTTCGGAGCGTGGTCAGCGCCCGGTGAAGGTGCACGCGCACCGTCGCCTCCGAGCACTTCAGCACCTGGGCGATCTCGGCCGTGCGCAGCCCCTCCTGCACCTGAAGGAGCAGGGCCGCCCGCTGCTGATGCGAGAGCCCCTCCACCGCCGCCCAGAGCTGGCTCATGACCCGGCCTCGGCCCAACTCCTCGAGGGGATCCTCAGCGGGAGCGGGCAGCCGTTCGAGCAGCGGACTCTCGGACTCGTCCTCGGAGCGCGCCGGCCCGATGACCCGGCGCCACCACCGATGCTTGCGCCGGTGATCCAGGCAGAGGTTGACCAGGATCCGGTAGAACCAGGTGGAGAAGCGGGCCCGCCCGCCGAAGCTGCCGGCGGACTGGTAGAGACGGATGAACGCTTCCTGGGAGAGATCGCGCGCCTCCTCGGCGTCGCGGAGGATCGACCAGGCCAGCCGGTGGGCCCGCTCTTGGTAGCGCCCCACGAGGAGGTCGAAGGCTGGCTTATCCCCGTTGGCCACGCGCTGACAGAGCGCTTCATCGGAAAGCTCCACTGGGGCTGCGTCCTCTCGCGTTCATCTTCCCATACCGCCGTCATCGGCTCCAACTAACGGCGCGGAGGGCGGAGCCGGTCGCCCCCCACGACCCGAGCCACATGAAGTGGCTCGGGTGCCCGCTAAGGTTGCTCGCTTCGCTCGCGCATCGCGTGAAGGACTCCCTACTTGCCGTGACGCTTCTGATAGACGTCCCGCCGGAGCTCCCGCCGGTCGTGGCGGAGGTCCCGCACATCGTCCCGGCGATCCCTGAGGTCCTCGCGGAGCTCCCGCCGGTCTTCCCGGAGTTCGTGCCGCGCCTTGCGCATGGCCTCGGGGTCCCCCGACTTCACCGCCTCGCGCAGGGCCTCACGGTCGTGATAGAGCTCGCGCCGGTCCTGGCGGATCTCCCGCGTGTCCTCGCGGATCTCCTGGCGGTCCTGCCGGATGTCCTTCAGGTCGTCCTTGATCTCCTGGGCCCCCGCCGAGGGCGCCCACAGGGCGAGGACCAATGCCCCCCCCACCGCGATTCCTGTCAGTGCCTTCATCGACCCGTCCTCCTCTGGGGAAGTTTGACTGCTTACCCCATTGGACGGGGGCCGGGCGGGGAGCGTTTACACCCCCTTCACGCAAGCGCGAGCGAAGGCGAGCCACCTTACGTGGCTCGGGTCGTCGCCTGGGCGCGGGCTTCCTCGGAGGCCTTGCGGAGGGAGACCCCCTGGGCCAGCAGAAAGATCCACCCCAGGAGCGTCATCGGGATGTACGCGGCCGCGTGGGAGAGGAGCGAGAAGGTGACCGCCTCGGCGCCCGTGACGGCGTAGATGGCCAGGGCCTGGACGATGAAGAACTGCACCGTGCCCACGTACCCGGGCGCCGAGGGCAGCGAGACCGCGATCCCGGCGAAGGCGAGCACGGTCAGCGACGCTGACGCGGGGAGCGCCAGACCGACCGAGCGGAGCGCCGCCCAGACCGCCCCGGCGTTCAGGATCCAGATGAGCACCGTCCACGCGAGGAGCGGCCCCAGGTGCGGCCCGGGCCGGAGACTCTGAAGCCCGATCGCGAAGAGCCCCAGCCAGCGCTTGACGGTCGTTCCGAGGCGGGGGATGCCCATGAGCAGGCGGTCCAGCGGGTCCCACCCCCGGGCCAGCAGGATCAAGATCCCCATGGCAAGGAGGTCGAGGGCCAGGAGGGTCAGCGCGCCGGTCTTGAGCCAGAGCGGGACCTCTACCGCGACGACCACGCCTCCCAGGATGAGAAGGAGCGAGAGCGCGTCCAGGACCCGCTCCACCGCCAGTGTGGCCATGGCGGTCCAGAAGGAGAGCCCCGCGCTCTGCGCCGCCAGGTATCCGCGCACCAGCTCGCCGACCCGAAGGGGGAGGAGGTTGTTGGCCATGTAGCCGATTGCCGTCGCGGACACCAGGGGCCAGGAGGCCGGAGCCGCCGGGTGAAAGAAAAGGACCCAGCGGAGGCCGCGAGCGCCGACCATCGCGAGATTGAAGGCCGCCGAGAGCGCGAGCCACCCCCAGTGGGTCCGGCCCAGGTGGGAGAGGAGCTCGGCCGGCGAGACGGTGCGGAGGACGAGATAGAGGAGGCCGGCGCTGACGGCGAGCCCGATCAGGACCCTGGTTGCCCGAGCGCGCGTCACTTAGGGGGCGTTCAGAGGCCGAGCTGGGCGAGGACGGCGTCCAGGCGGGGCGGCACCGAGATGGGGCGGGAGGCTGACTCCAGCGCGATGTCGGGATCCTTGAGGCCGTGGCCGGTCAGCGTCAGGACCAGCGTCGAACCGGCCTCGAAGCGTCCCGCCTTCACCATCTTCATCAGGCCGGCAACGGAGGCCGCCGAGGCAGGCTCCATGAAGATGCCCTCCTCGCGGGCCAGGAGCCGGTAGGCACGCAGGATCTCCTCGTCCGTGACGGTTTCAATCCAACCGCCGGAGTCCTTCATGGCCTCCACGGCCGGCCCCCAGTTGGCGGGATTGCCGATGCGGATCGCGGTGGCGATGGTCTTGGGCTCGGGGATCACGCGGTTCTCGTAGATGGGGGCCGCGCCGGCGGCCTGGAAGCCCACCATCCGCGGCAGCTCCTTCGCGCGCCCCGCCCGGTGGTACTCGCGGTAGCCGCGCCAGTAGGCGGTGATGTTGCCGGCGTTGCCCACCGGGATCAGGTGGTAGTCGGGGGCGCGGCCGAGCTGGTCCACCACCTCGAAGGCCGCGGTCTTCTGCCCTTCTAATCGAAACGGGTTGAGCGAATTTACGAGAGTCACCGGGTGATGTTCGGCGATCTCGGTGACGAGGGCCAGCGCCTGATCGAAGGAGCCCTCCACCATGAGCACTGTGGCCCCGTGGATCGCCGCCTGGGAGAGCTTGCCGATCGCCACGGCCCCGCGGGGCACCATCACGACGGCTTTGACCCCCGCGCGCGCGGCGTAGGCGGCGGCCGAGGCCGAGGTGTTGCCCGTGGAGGCGCAGATCACCGCGCGGGAGCCCGCCTCGAGCGCCTTGGAGACGGCCATGGTCATCCCGCGATCCTTGAAGGAGCCCGTCGGGTTGAAGCCCTCGCACTTCAGGTAGATGGTGAGGCGCGGGTCCGTGGCCTCGGCCAAGCGCGGGGCGGGGAGCAGCGGCGTGTTCCCCTCGAGGAGCGTGACCACCGGCGTGGCCTCCGACACCGGCAGGAATTCGCGGTAGCGCTCGATGACGCCGGCCCACATCACTGAAGTATGCTCCCTGACGTACCCCTCG
>JACPCF010000045.1 GCA_016179965.1 Candidatus Rokuibacteriota bacterium
TAGAGCTGGTGCTCCTGCTCCAGGATGCGGGCGGCCAGGGTCTCCTCTGTGTCGTCCTCCCTCACCGGGACGGCGGCCTGGCAGATGATGGGGCCCGTGTCCACGCCCTCGTCAACGAAATGGACCGTGGCGCCGCTGACCTTCGCGCCGTACTGGAACGCCTGGCGCTGGGCGTGGAGCCCGGGGAACGACGGCAGGAGCGCCGGGTGGATGTTCATGATCCGCCCCGAGAGGGCCCGCACGAAGGCCGTCGTGAGAATCCTCATGTAGCCGGCGAGACACACCAACTCCACCCGGTGCTCCGCCAGCACTGCCAGCACCGCCTGATCGAAGGCCTCCCGGCTAGGATAAGCCTTAGGATCCGCGAAGACACCTTTCACCCCGTGCTTCAGGGCGCGTTCCAGAGCCTGGGCGTCGGCCCGGTCCGAGACGACGACCGCCAGACGACAGTCCAGCTTCCCCGCCTCGATCGCGTCAATGATCGCCTGGAGGTTCGACCCCCGCCCCGAGGCGAGCACCCCGATCCTGAGCGGCTCGGGTCGCACCATCAACGGGCCCCAACGTACTCAACGCCACGCGACCCCGCCTGGATCTCGCCGATGATCCACGCGGTCTCTCCGAGTGAGGTCAGGAGGGCCCGGCAGTGATCGGCATGCTCGCGGGCGACGACGAGGCTCAGGCCGATTCCCATGTTGAACGTCCTGAACATCTCCTCCTCGGCGATTTTCCCGGTCTCCCGGATGAGCGTGAAGATCGGCGGCACCGTCCAGGCCCCGTGGTCGATCACGGCCTTGCACCCCGTCGGCAGGACCCGGGACAGGTTGCCGGTGAGGCCACCGCCGGTGATGTGGGCCATGGCGCGAACCGGGCCGGCCTTCAGGAGCTCGAGGACCGGCTTGACGTAGATCCGAGTCGGGGTGAGGAGCACGTCGGCGACGGTCCGGCCGAGCCCCGGCAGGACATCGCTCACTTTCAGCCCCATGAGCTCGAAGACGACCTTGCGGGCGAGTGAGTAGCCGTTGGAGTGGAGCCCCGAGGAGGCCAACCCGATCAGCCGGTCCCCGGGCGTGACGGTCGAGCCGTCAATGATCCGGCTCCGCTCGGCCACGCCCACGCAGAAACCAGCCAGGTCGTATTCGCCGGGAGCGTAGAAATCGGGCAGCTCCGCGGTCTCGCCTCCCACGAGCGAGCACCCAGCTTGCCGGCACCCCTCGGCCACACCTCGGACGACAGCCTCGATCTTCTCGGGGACGACCTTCCCCACCGCCATGTAGTCGAGGAAGAAGAGCGGCTCGGCGCCGTGAACGAGGACGTCGTTCACCCCCATCGCCACGAGATCGATCCCCACCGTGTCGTGGCGGTCCGCCAGGAAGGCGACCTTGAGCTTGGAGCCGACGCCATCGGTCGAGGAAACGAGGACGGGCTCGCGGTAGCCGGCGGGAACCTTGACGAAACCCGCGAAGGCGCCGATCTCGCCAAGAACTTCTGGCCGAAACGTGGACTTCGCGAGCGGCCCGATCCGGCGGATTGCGGCCTCAGCAGCCTCGATGTCAACGCCGGACTGCTTGTAGGTGAGGGGATCCATGTGCCCGGGGATCAGGTGGGCGGGTCGAAGAGGGAGAGCTGCGGGGTCACTTCGCGCTGGAAGCCGACGCGGTAGTCGCCGGTGAAGCAGGCGTGGCAGAACTGGCCGGGATCCGAGCCCGTCGCCTTCAGCATTCCCTCCAGCGAGAGATACCCCAAGCTGTCGGCGCCCAGGTAGCGGCGGATCTCCTCCACCGCGTGGCTCGAGGCGATCAGCTCCTTGCGGGTCGGCGTGTCGATGCCGTAGTAGCAGGGCCAGTGGATCGGCGGCGACGAGATCCGCACGTGGACCTCGCGGGCGCCCGCGCTCCGGACCATCTTGACGATCTTCCGGCTGGTCGTTCCCCTCACGATGGAATCGTCCACCACGACGACCCGGCGCCCCCCGAGCGTCTCCCGCATCGGGTTCAGTTTCACCTTCACGCCGAAGTGGCGGATCCCGTGACTCGGCTCGATGAAGGTCCGCCCCACGTAGTGGTTGCGGATCAACCCCACCTGGAACGGAATCCCCGACTCCTCGCAGAAGCCGAGCGCCGCGCCCATGCCCGAATCCGGGACGGGGATCACGATGTCGGCCTCGGCCGGGTGCTCGCGGGCCAGCTGGTGGCCCAGCGCCAGGCGCACCCCATGGACGTTCCGTCCCCAGAGGATCGAGTCGGGGCGGGAGAAATAGACGTACTCGAAGACGCAGTGGAGGCGCTCCTTCGGCGGGAAGGGCTTGATGGAGCGGACGCCTTCGGCCGTGACGAACACGATCTCCCCGGGCTCCACGTCGCGGACGAAGCTCGCCTCCAGGAGGTCGAAGGCGCAGGTCTCCGAGGCCACGATCCAGGCGTCCCCCAGCCGTGCAAGGGAGAGCGGCCGGAAGCCGTAGGGATCGCGGACCGCCACGAGGGCATCGGGGGTAAGGATCACGAGCGAGTAGGCGCCGCTGACGCGCGCGAGGGCCTGGGGGAGCTGCTCCTCCAGCGTGGTGCCCGGCGCGCGGGCCAGGAGGTGGAGGATGACCTCGGTGTCGGAGTTGGACTGGAAGATCGCCCCATCCTTTTCCAGCTCGCCCTTGAGCGCCTCGGCGTTGACCAGGTTGCCGTTGTGAGCGATGGCGATCGGCCCCCGGGCGGTGTTGGCGGTGATGGGCTGGGCGTTCTTCAGCGTCGAGGTCCCCGACGTCGAATAGCGGACGTGGCCGATGGCGGCCGTGCCGGGGAGCCGCTTGAGCCGCTCACCGTGGAAGACGTCCGCCACCCACCCCATGGCTTTCTCCACGTGGAAGAGGTGGCCGTCCGTCGCCGCGATCCCCGCCGACTCCTGGCCGCGATGCTGGAGGGCGTAGAGGCCCAGGTAAGTGAGGTTGGCCGCCTCGGGATGGTTCCAGATCCCGAAGATTCCGCACTCGTCGTGGAACTTCTCGTCCCTAGCCCACATACCTGTCAAATCCAGTTCTCCATGCGTGAGCGATCTGGTCGAGCGAAAGGCTGACGAGCACCGAGCCGCCCACCTTGAGCGTGAGGCGCTCGTCCCCGACGGTCCCGATGAACCGCCAGGGCACCTGGCATTCCCCCATCAGGCTCTCGAAGTGGCGCTGCGCCCGCGGCGGCACCGAGACGACGATCCGCGAGGGCCCCTCGCCGAAGAGCGTCAGGTCGTGGCGCCCCAGAGACGGCAACTCCACCTCGGCGCCGACGGCCTCGGGGCCGCTGATGCAGGCCTCGGCCAGCGCCACCGCCAGCCCGCCTTCAGCCGCGTCGTGGGCCGAGGAGACCAGCCCCGCTTCGATCGCCGCCCGGCAAGCCGCTTGAACGTCCCGCTCCACCCTGAGATCCAGCGGCGCCGGCCGCCCCGCCAGCCGCCGGTCGAGGATCGCCAGGTACTCGCTCCCGCCCAGGCTCACGGCGTCGGGCCCGATCAGGGCGATTCGATCCCCCGCGCTCTTGAACCACTGGGTGGTGCGCCAGCCGGCATCCTCCAGGAGCCCGGCCATGCCGATGACCGGGGTCGGAAGGATCGCCTCCCCCTCGGTCTCATTGTAAAAGGAGACGTTGCCGCTCACCACCGGGATTTCTAACGCCCGGCACGCCTCCGAGATCCCCCGGATCGCCTCAGCAAACTGCCAGAGGATCTCCGGCCGCTCGGGGGAGCCGAAGTTCAGGCAGTCCGTGACCGCCAGGGGCCGGGCCCCCGAGCACGCCAGGTTCCGGGCCGCCTCGGCCACCGCCAGGGCCGCGCCCTGATAAGGATCGAGGAAGACGTGGCGCGCGTTGCTGTCCGTCGTCACGGCGATGGCCTTCGACGTCCCCTTGATCCTGAGCACCCCGGCGTCGGAGCCCGGGAGGACGAGCGTGTTGATCCCCACCTGCTGGTCGTACTGGCGGTAGACCCACTGCTTGGAGGCGATCGTGGGAGCGGCCAGGAGTCGGAGCAGCGCCGCCTCGTAGTCAGCCGGCTCGGGCAGGCTGAGCGGGTCGAAGGCGTGGAGCGCGGCGAGCCACCCCGGACGCGCCGTGGGCTTCTCGTAGACTGGCGCCTCCTCGGTGAGCGCCCGGACGGCGACCTCGGCCACCAGCTGGCCGTCCATCCTCACCCGGAGCAAGCCGTCGCCGGTGACGCGGCCGATCTCGACGGCGTCGAGCTCCCACTTGGCGAAGATCGTCCTGACCTCCTCCTCTCGTCCCTGGGCCACGACGAGGAGCATCCGCTCCTGGGACTCCGAGAGCATGATCTCGTACGGCGTCATCCCCGTCTCGCGCCGGGGGACCCGGGAGAGCTCCACTTCCATCCCGGTCCCCGCGCGCGAAGGCATCTCGGAGGAGCAGCAGGCCAGTCCCGCGGCTCCCATGTCCTGGATCCCGACGACGGCGCCTCCCGCCATGGCTTCCAGGCATGCTTCCAGCAGCATCTTCTCCGTGAAGGGATCGCCCACCTGGACCGTCGGGCGCCGCTCCTCAGCCCCTTCTTCGAAGACTGCGGACGCCATCGTGGCGCCGTGGATCCCGTCCCTCCCGGTCTTGGCGCCGACGTAGAAGACGGGATTGCCGACGCCCTCGGCGCGAGCCCGGAAGATGCGGTCCCGGCGGACCAGCCCCACGCACATGACGTTCACCAGCGGGTTCCCCTGATACTCGGGGGCGAAGGCGACCTCGCCGCCGACGTTGGGAACACCGAAGCAGTTCCCGTACCAGGAAATGCCCGACACCACGCCGCCGATCAGGTAACGGGTCTTGGGATCCTCCGGATCGCCGAACCGGAGGGAATCGAGCGTCGCGATGGGGCGGGCGCCCATGGTGAAGATGTCCCGCAGAATCCCGCCCACTCCCGTGGCGGCGCCCTGGAAGGGCTCGATGAAGGAGGGGTGGTTGTGGCTCTCCATCTTGAGGACCAGTGCCCACCCGTCGCCCAGGTCCACGATCCCCGCGTTTTCCCCCGGCCCCTGGAGGACGTGGGGCGCCTTGGTCGGCAGGAGGCGCAGGAAGACCTTGGAGTGCTTGTAGGCGCAGTGCTCGGACCAGAGGGCGGAGAAGAGGCCGAGCTCGGTGTAGGTGGGTTCCCGGCCGAGGAGCTGGATGATCCGGTCGTATTCCTCGGCCGTCAGGCCGTGGGCCAGCGCGAGATCCAGAGTGACCTTAGGGTCGGCCGCGGTCACCTCTCCCCGCCCCCATGCCGCCCGCCCCTACCGTTTCAGGGCGCTGCCGTCCTCGACCAGGCTGCCGATGAGCGAGTGAAAGAGGAGCAGCCCGTCGGTGCCGCCCATGGCGGTCTCGGCGGCGCGCTCCGGGTGCGGCATGAGCCCCAGCACGGTGCCGGCCTCGTTCACGATCCCCCCGATGTTCTCGAGCGAGCCGTTGGGGTTGGCCTCCTTCGTCACGTCGCCGGACTCGGTGCAGTAGCGGAAGACGATCTGATTGCGGGCCTTCAACGCGCGCAAGGTGTCGGGGTCAGCGTAGTACTTCCCCTCCCCGTGGGAGATGGGCATCTTGAGGACCTGCCCGGGCCGGAGGCCGCGGGTGAAGGGCGTTTCGGCGTTCTCGAGGAAGAGAGAGGTGGACTGGCAGCGGTACTGGAGGCACTCGTTCCTGAGGAGGGCGCCGGGAAGCATCCCGGCCTCGCAGAGGATCTGAAACCCGTTGCAGGAGCCGAGGACGAACCCCCCGCGGGCCACGAAGTCGGGGAGCGCCTCGACCACGGGCGAGCGGCCCGCGATGGCGCCGGCGCGCAGGTAGTCGCCATAGGAGAACCCCCCGGGGAGGATCATGCAATCCAGCTCCCTGAGGTCGGTGTCCCGGTGCCAGATGTACTTGACCGGTTGACGCAGCACCTCGCCGATCACATAGTGGAAATCGCAGTCGCTCCACGTGCCCGGGAAAATCACGACCCCGAATCGCATAGTGTGGGATCCTCCCCCTTTCATGGGTTCGACTTCATCTTACACCGCGACGCCCCCTATGCCAAGCGCGGCCGCCCGCCGTCCTCCACGATCTCCACCGTGAACTCCTCGGTGACGGGGTTGGCCAGGAGCCGCCGGCACATCTCCTCGAGCCGGCCGCGCGCCTGATCCGGTTGCGTCGCGTCCAGTTCCATTTCGAGCACCCGCCCGACCCTGAGATCCTGCACCTCGCGGTAGCCGAGCCCTTCCAGGGCGCGCTTGACCGCGGTCCCCTGGGGGTCCAGGATGCCGCGCTTGAGTCTCACGAAGACCCGCGCCCGCATCAGAGGAGCCCCAGGCGCCGGTAGATGGCGTCCACGTTCCGGAGATACCACCCCGGCTCGAAGCACTCCTGGAGCTCCGCCGGCGAGAGGCGGGCGGTCACGTCCGGGTCCCGAGCGAGGAGCTCCTGGAAGCTCCGCTGCTCCCGCCAGGCCGTCATGGCGTTGGCCTGGACGATCTCGTAGGCGCGCTGGCGCGGCAGCCCCTTCTCGGCCAGCTTCAGGAGCACGCGCTGGGAGTAGAGGAGTCCGTGGCTCCGCTCGAAGTTCTCCCTCATCCGCTCCGGGTACACCTGGAGGCCCTCGAGGATCCTGATCATCTGGTGGAGCATATAGTCCACCAGGATCGTGGAGTCGGGGAGGATCACCCGCTCGACGGAGGAGTGGCTGATGTCGCGCTCGCCCCAGAGGGCGACGTTCTCGAGCGCGGCCAGGGCGTTGGCCCTGACGAGCCGCGCCAGCCCACACACCTGCTCGCAGGCGACCGGGTTCCGTTTGTGGGGCATGGCGCTGGAGCCCCTCTGCCCCTCCGTGAACGGCTCCTCGGCTTCGAGGATCTCGGTCCGCTGGAGCGTGCGGATCTCCACGGCGATCTTCTCGAGCGACGCCGCCACGATGGCCAGCGCGGCGACGAACTCGGCGTGGCGGTCGCGCTGAATGACCTGAGTCGAGATCGGTGCGGGGTCCAGCCCGAGAGCCCGGCACACCTCCGCCTCAACGTCCGGCTCCACGTGGGCGAAGGTGCCCACAGCGCCCGAGATCTTGCCCACCCGAACGGTTTCCTTGGCCCGGCGGAGCCGCTCGAGGTTCCGCCCCGCCTCGGCGTACCAGACCGCGGCCTTCAGGCCGAAGGTGACCGGCTCGGCGTGGACCCCGTGGGTCCGGCCGACCGCCAGCGTGTCCTTGTGCTTGAGGGCCAGCTCCCTCAGCACCTCCCGCAGGCGCTCCAGCCCCGCGATGAGGAGGTCGCTCGCCTTCCGGAGCTGGAGGGCCAGGGCCGTGTCCACCACGTCCGAGGAGGTGAGGCCCACGTGGACGTAGCGGGAGTCGGCGCCCAGGGCCTCTTCCAGGTTGGTGAGAAAGGCGATCACGTCGTGGCGGACGCGGGCCTCGATCGCGTCGATCCGGGCCGGGTCCACGCGCGCGTTGGCTGTGAGGCGGGCGAGGGCGTCGGGCGGGATGTGCCCCCGGCGGCAGTAGGCCTCGCAGACGGCCAGCTCGACCCTGAGCCAGGCCGCGTACTTCTCCGCCTGGCTCCACAC
>JACPCF010000023.1 GCA_016179965.1 Candidatus Rokuibacteriota bacterium
GCGACTCGAACTCCGCCGCCTCCAGGCCAAGCGTCACAATCAGATCTGCCCGGCCCAGCACGGCGTCGTCCTGGTTTCCGCCCGTGAAGATCCCGAGCGCGAGCGGATGAGTCTCGAACAGGGCGCCCTTGGCCTGACGGGGCGCGCGAACCGGAACCATCAGCGCCTCGGCGAAGGCGCGAAGCCACGGAGCGTCCGCAGGGCCGCATTGACCGCCGGCGATCACGACCGGCCGCGAAGCAGAGCAGATCAGCTCGGCGGCGCGGTCCAGGGCGTGGGAATCCGGTGGCGGGAGGACGGACATCAGGCGGGGCGGAACGGAAGGTGAACCGTGGCGGTCCCGGGCGTGGCGATTCCCTCGCGGGCGTTCTCGGCCCAGATCTCCAGATCCACGGCGCCGGCGCCGTCCTGGCGGTACTTTTTCACGACCTTACCCTGGACAAGCATCGTGTCGCCGAGGAGGTGATAGCGCCTCATCTGAAAGCCCAACCGTTTGACGAACCCCGCGGGGCCCGCCCAGTCGGTGAGGAGGCGGCAGAGCGCCGCGCGGGTAAACGCGGTGTTCACGAAGATGTCGGGATGCCCCCCGGAGCACGCGAAGTCCCGGTCGTGGTGGACCGGGTAGAAATCCTGGGTGCCCGAGACCTGCTGGACCATCCGCGTCATGGTGAGTTCCAGGGCGAAGCCCGGGAGCGCCTCCCCCTCTCGCACGTCCTCCCAGTAACGCTGGCTCACCGGATCACCTCGTCGGCCCGGATGAGGACGGACTGGGGGATCGTCAGGCCCAGCGCACGGGCGGTCTTGAGGTTCACGACCAGCTCGAACCTCGTCGGCTGCTCCACGGGCAGGTCGGCGGGCTTGGCACCATTGAGGATTTTCGCCACGTAGGTGGCGGCGAGCCGGAACAAGCCGGCCAAGCTCGGCGCATACGCCATGAGGCCTCCAGCCTCCACATGTTCCCGCAGCCCGTAGATCGCCGGCAGCCGGTGCTTTGCCGCAAGCTCCGCGAGGCGTGTTCGGTTGGAAAGAAACATCGGGTCGGCCATGACGAAGAGGGCACCGGTGCGCCCGCGGGTCATGGCCGCGAAGGCACTGGCGAACGCGTCGGGACCTCGCGCCTCCAACACTTGAAGCTGCAACCCCAAGGACCGGGCCGGGACCTCGATCTCTTTCAAGAGCAGTGCGTGCGATACCATGGCGGGATTCCACAGGACGGCCACGCGGGACACCTTGGGGACGGCCTCCTTGAGCAACTGCAGAGATTTGCCGACTATCTCCGTGCCGGCAAACAGGGAGAGCCCCGTAATGGTCCCACCGGGCCGCGCAAGGCTGGCGACGAGCCCCTGGGCGACAGGGTCGGCGGCTGTGGCAAAGACGATGGGGATCGTGGGGGTCGCTTGCTTGGCTGCAAGGGCCGCCGTCGAGTTCGGCACCACGATCACATCCACCCGCGACCTGACCAACTCCGCCACGAGCTCGGGAAAGAGGTCAAGTTTCCCTCTCGCGTATCGGTGCTCAAGAGCGATGTTCTGTCCGTCCGTGTAGCCGTGCTCCCTAAGACCGTGTCGGAATTCGTCGAGCAGTGCCTGGCCCAGGGGAAACTCAGGGGAGACGCTCCATAGCATACCTATGCGGTAGACCTTTCCTGCCTGCTGCGCGTCGGCGGTCGGCGGAGATAGGAGAATGGCGGAGATGAGAATACAGACCAGCCGTTTCACGCGGCGGCCTCGGGACGGATCCAGCCCGCCTTCACCTGCTCGGGAGTGCGGTGGACCAGGATCTGGTTCCGGCGGAGCGCCACGACCTCCCCACGCTCGTCGGCGATCCGGCTCTCGGTCTTGATCCAGATGGCCAGGGGATCGAGTTTGATCGGCTTCAGGTCCACGGACACTACCTTGTGACTCACAGCGAGGCGTTCCCCCACCCTCACGTAGCGCATCCATTCGAACTCGTGGTTCATGTTGATGAGCCGGTCCCCAGGGGTAGGGATCTTCCGAACGATCCCCAGAATGTCGGCCTCACCGGGGGGCCAGGCGCCGCGGGAGGCGAAGTAGTCCACCATCACCGGCGGGCAGATGCCCTGCTCCAGGAACAGCGGGTTCGTGTCGTCCACCATGTGGCAGTGGCGGCGGATGGGGTCGAATTCCACCGGGTAACGCCCCTGCGCCACGGGCGTCTGGAACCCCTCCCACTCGGCCTTGACCCGCGCGATGTCGAAGCCCATCAGCGGGCCAGGCCCTCGAAGACGGGCCGCATCCGATCCAGCGCCTTTCTCAGGTTCGCCTCCGAGTTGGCGTAGGAGAGGCGGAGATACCCCTCGCCGTGCTGGCCGAAGGCGGTGCCCGCGAGCGCGGCCACTCCCGCCTCGTTCAACAGGAGGTCGGCGATCTCGCCGGCGGGCCGGCCGCACGCGCTCACGTTGGGGAAGACGTAGAACGCCCCGCGCGGGCTCCGGCAGGAGACACCGGGGAGCTTGTTCAGGCCGTCCACGATCAGGTCGCGCCGCCGCTTGAACTCGGCGACCATCCGGGCTACCGGCGATTGATCCCCCTGAAGCGCAGCGAGGCCCGCCAGCTGGACGAACGTGGCCGTGCACGAGGCCGAGTTCACCATGAGGCGCGTCACGTGCTCCGCGAGCGGCACCGGCATCACGCCGTAGCCGAGCCGCCAGCCGGTCATGGCGTAAGCCTTGGAGAAGCCGTCGAGGATGATCGCGTGCTCCTTCATCCCCGGCAGCGACGCGATCGAGGCGAACTCGCCCTCGTAGAGGAAGTAGCGGTAGATCTCGTCGGCGAGCACGGGGATCCTCCAGCGCCGCGCGAGCTCGGCGATGCGCTGGATCTGGTCCTTCTCGAGGACACCGCCCGTGGGGTTCTGGGGCGAGTTGATGATGATGAGCCGCGTTCGGTCGGAGACCTTTTGCTCGAAGAGAGCCAGGTCGAAGCCGAAGCCCGTCTCCTCCCGGAGCGGGATCGGCACCGGCACGCCACCGACGAAGCTGATCACCGACTCGTAGATGGGAAAGCCCGGGTTCGGGTAGATGGCCTCGTCGCCGCGGTTGACCAGGGCCAGGATCGTGAAGAACATGATCGGCTTGGCCCCGGGTGTGACCACCACTTCCTCGGGGCTGACGGGGATCCCCCGGGTCTGGGAGACGTGGGCGGCGATCGCTTCGCGCAGCTCGGGCAGGCCGGCGGAGGGGCCGTAGTGGGTGGCCCCGGCGTCGAGGGCGCGCTTGGCCGCCTCCTTGATGTGGGCGGGCGTGTCGAAGTCGGGCTCGCCGATCTCCAGATGGACGATTGGGTACCCCTGGCGCTCGAGCGCCCGGGCCCGCGCCAGCACCTCGAAGGCCGACTCGGTCCCGAGCCGCGACATCCGGTCGGAAAATTTCATGGCGGACCCCCTTGCGACCGCCTCATTATACTAGGCGCCGTGGAGTTCGTGGAGATTCCCGCGGGCAAGTTCTGGATGGGGTGGGAGGACGGCCTCCCGGGCGAAGGCCCGCGCCATCCCGTCATGGTGGACGGGTTTTTGATCGCCCGGGCCCCGGTCACCAATGCCGAGTTCGCCCGCTTCGTCGAAGCGACCCGCGTCGCCCCACCGCCGTTCTGGGACAACCCGCGCTTCAACAGTCCCGACCAGCCGGCGGTGGGAGTCAACTGGATCGAGGCGGTCGCCTACTGCGAATGGCTCACCGTCACGACGGGGGAAAGCCATCGGGTCCCGACGGAAGCCGAGTGGGAGAAGGCGGCGCGAGGCGGCCTCGACGGCTGCCGCTACCCCTGGGGCAACGACAAGCCCGAGACGGTTTTCGCCGGCGTCACGCTGCCCCTGACCGGCCCGCCCAGGGTCGGGTGGGGGCCTCCGAACGGCTACCGCCTCACCGACCTCTCGGGCTCCTGCCACGAGTGGTGCATGGACTGGTACGAGGAGGGGTACTACCTCGCCTCCCCCACCCTCAATCCTCACGGCCCGCTTGCGGGAACCCGCCGGGTCTCACGGGGCGGCGCCTGGCGCCACCAATATCCCTGGAGCCCGGTCGCCCATCGTTCCAGCATCCCGCCCAAGCTTCGCTACTCCGACTACTCCTTCCGCGTCGTGCGCCTCGGGTAGCCGTCAGGGGCGACCCGGCGGTTGCCGCCACCGCTCGCGCACCCGCTGCTCGTGCTCGATCGTCACACGACCATTCTTGACGACGAGGACCCGAGGCGGTAGGGCCGCGACGATGTCTTCCGGCTGCTCGCACCCCCACACGACGAGGTCGGCCCGGCATCCCACGGCGAGGCCGTAGTCGCGCAACCGCATGATCCGGGCCGGGTGGGTCGTGAGCGTCGCGACCAACTCGCGCATCTGGTCGGGGGTCCCCATGTGCGCCGCGACCGCCGCGACGAACGCCATGTGAGCGAGATCAGCGGTGCCGACCGGCGTGAAGGGGTTGCGGACGTTGTTCGTGGCAAGCGCGACCGGCACCCCCGCAGCCAGGAGACGGCGAATGGGCGTCAGGCCCCGCCGGACGTTGACCTGGTCGCGCCGCCCCATCAGATAGAGGTCCGTGGCCGGGAGGCAGATGACGCCGATGCCGGCGGCGACGATGTCGGAGATGACCGCATCCTGTTCGGGCGGCGGCAGCGCCGCGAGCTCGCTCAGGTGGCCGACGGCAACCCGCCCCTGCCAGCCGGCGCGGACGGTCTGCTTGGCGATCTCGCGGATGTGCAGGTGGTCGGGTTCGTCGAAAAAGTCCACGTGGAAATCGGCATCGACACCGAACTCCTGAGCCAGGCTAAAGACGATCTCGATGTGCTTGACCGCGTCGGTATCGTTATAAGGAACCCCCCCGACCAGGTCGGCCCCCATCCGGAGCGCCTGGCGAAGCAGCGCCTCGGTGCCGTGGGACTGAAGAATCCCCTCCTGAGCGAAGGCGCAGACCTGAAGGTCCAGCGCGGGCGCGTACTCCCGCCTGAGCGGCAGCACCGCCTCCATCCCGGCCAGCCCGACGATCGGATCCACCTCGACGTGGGCCCGCATCGCCGTCGTTCCCGCCGCGACGGCAAGGTCGAGCACCCGGCGGGTGCGCGCACGGATGTCCTCCGCGGTGAAGCGGCGCTTCGCCTCTCCCGTCACGCGAATGGCGTCCGCCACCGTTTCCACCGGGGCGGCGACGCGATCCATGAGGAGCGCTTTGTCCGGGTGGATGTGGGCTTCGACGAGGCCGGGGGTCACCAGCCTGCCACTGACCTCGACGATCTCGCGCGCTGACCCCTCGACAGCTCCAATCGCCACGATCCGCCCCCCCGCGATCCCCACGTCGGCGAGGCCCTCGCGGTCCGACAGGCGGCAGGCGCGGAGCAGGAGGTCGATCATCGCCGGCGGCGGGCGAGTCGCTTCTGCACGGTCAGGAGGCTTCCCTCCTGATCCGCTCGCCCGTTGCGGCGAGGGTAGGCGCGGACCGCCTGGAGAAGCTTTTGACCGGTGAGGGGGTCGAGGCGGCGGGCGAGCTTCACGCCGTCCAGGCGCATGATGACGATCTCGGCCAGGCTCAGGATCCGGCAGCCGGGCTCGAGATGCCCTCCGAAAGCCCGGTCCTTGTCGCAGAGGACCAGGTGGGCGTGGACATGGTAATCGGCGATCACCCCGGCGATGGCGAGGATCTCGACCCCGCGCGGCGACCGGCGGTTGTAGAAGCGCCGGGGCGGGAACGCGGGTCCCAGCACCCCCGTGACGGAGACGTCCGTAAGGCTCCCGAACCCTGTCAGGATCACGCCGTTTCGGATCTTCTCGGCCCGGCAGATCGCCCGGAGGGACTCCAGCAACAGGTCGCCATACCCGAGACGAGCGACGATGATAGTGCCTCCACGTGCTCCCCGAACGATCATCTGTGGTGCCGCCATCACCCTCCTCCCTCGCGGTCGCGGGCCCCTCAGTAGCCGAACAGGCGGGGGACCCACATGTAGAGCCCCGGGAAATACACGCACAGGAACAGCACGCCGAACTGCAGGACGACGAAGGGCCACACCCCGCGGACCAGGCGCTCCATCGTGAGACCCGACAGACTCGCGACGACGAACAGGACCACCCCCACCGGCGGCGTTAGCATCCCGATGACCAGGTTGAGGACGAACACGAACCCGAAATGCAGCGGATCGATCCCGTACTGGACGGCGATGGGATGGAGGATCGGGACCAGCATGATATAGGCGGCGTTGGACTCGATGAACATGCCGACCAGGAGGAGGAACAGCATGACCAGCGTCAAGAACACCGTCGGGCTCGACGTGATCGATTGGAGGAAGCCCGCGACGGCCGCCGGAACCTGCGCGACCGTGAGGAGGAAGGTCACGGAGGACGCCAGGGCGATCAGGATGACGACGATAGAGGTGGTCGCCGCGCTCCGAATGAGGGCAGGCCAGAGATGCGCCACTTGGAGCTCCCGCGTCACGAAGAAGCCCACCACGACAGCGTAGACGACGGCGATCGCGGCCGCCTCCGTCGCCGTGAAGACACCTCCGACCATGCCGCCGATCACCACCACGGGCATCAGGAGGACCGGCAGCGCCTGCCACGTGCGGAGCGCCACCTCCCGCAGGCGGGGGCGCTCGCCGGAGATCGGATACCTCCGCCGCCTGGCGATCACGTACGACAGCGCCATCATCCCCACCCCGATCAGGATCCCCGGCACCATGCCGGCGAGGAAGAGCCCGGCGATCGACACGCTCGACCCCGCCATGATGGCGTACACGATCATGGCCGCCGAGGGCGGGATGATGGGGCCGATGTTCGCCGCGCTGGCCACCACCGCGGCACCGAACTCCTCATCGTACTCCCGCTTCATCGGCCCGAGGAAGACGCTGGCCAGGGCCGCCGCATCCCCCACCGCCGTGCCGGTCACCCCCGAGAGGATCATTTCGCAGACGACGCAGACGTGGGCAAGCCCGCCGCGGATGTGGCCCACCAGCACCCGGGCGAACTCCACCAGCCGCGAGAGAATGCCAGCCGACTCCATCAGCTCTCCCGCCAGAATAAACAGCGGGATGGCCAGGAGCGGGAACGAGTCCACGGCGGCGACCATGCGCTCGGGGATCATGCGCAGGGGCAGATCGGAGGAGACGACCACCGCGGCCAGGCTCGAGAGACCGAGGGCGAACGCGATCGGGACGCCCACCAGGGCCGTGGCGAAGAACGTCAGCGCGATCGTGATGAGCACGAGAGGGCAACCAGCTGCACGGCCATGAGGAGCGCTCCGACCGGCACCGCCAGGTAGAACCAGAAGACGCTGAAGCCGAGCGTGGAGGTCTGCTGCGCCCACTGGTCCGGCAGGACCGACGCCCCCGCCACGATCACCACCAGGAGGAGCACCAGGACGAGGGCCCGGGCGACGAACAGCAGCCAGCGCTGAACAGCGGGCGCGAGCCGCTCCACCAGCACCGTCACGCCGATATGCCCGCCCTCACGGAGGGCCAGGCTCGCCCCCAGGAAGCCCGCCCAGATGAAGCAGAACCGGGAGAGCTCTTCGGAGAAGTACAGGGAGCTGTTCAGGACGTACCGGAAGAAGACCTCCCCGCTGATGATGGCGGCCATCGCCCCCATGGCGAGCGCGACGGCCGCCTTGGTCAGGGCCGCGAGCGCGTCGGCGACCCGCCGCATCTACCTGTTCGCCGCGGCGAAGCGGTCGATCAGATCCTTGGTCAGCTCCTTCTCGAACTCCTTGTAGACCGGGAGAGTCATCTCCCGGAACTTCGCGAGCGCGGCCGGCGACATCGTGTTCACCTGCATGCCGCGCTGCTTGAGCGTCTCCAGGCACTTGAGATCGTCCTCGGCGGCTTGCTTGCGCTGGAACTCGGTGGCGACCCGGGCCGCGCGATCGATGGCCTCCTGCTTGTCCCGGGGCAGGCTATCGTAAAAGCGCTTGTTCATGATGGCGCCCATCAGGTCGTAGAAGTGGCCGCTCACCGAGAGGTGCTTCTGCACCTCGTAGAACTTCAGGTTGAGCGTGTTGCAGAACGGGTTCTCGTGCCCGTCGATGACCCCCTGCTGCATGGCCGAGTAGACCTCTTTGATGTCCATCGGCACGGGGTTAGCCCCGAGCAGCTTGAAGGTGCGGAGGTGGACGCTGTTGTTCTGCAGGCGGATCTTAAGCCCCGAGAGGTCCTCCGGGGTCGTGATCGGCCGCCTGCTGTTGGTCATGTGCCGCCAGCCGTTCTCCCAGAACCCGAGGTTCTTGAAGCCCGTCTTCTCCATCTCGCGCTCGATCTCCTTGCCGATCGGGCCGTCCAGCACCTGGAAGGCCGTTTCGCGGTCCTTGAAGATGAAGGGCAGGTTGAAGACGCCGAGCTTCGCCACGAACCCGGTCATGAAGGCCGTGGACAGATAGGCCGCCTGGAGGGTGCCGGTCTTCACCTGGTCGAGGTTGTCCTTGGCCCCCCCCAGCTGCATGCCCGGGAAGGTGTCAACCGCAATGCTCCCCTTCGAGAGCCGTTCCACCTCCTGCTTGAACACCTCCATGGCCCGCGAGTTCGAATTCTCCGGCGGCAGGTTCCCCGCGAAGCGGATCTTGACGACCTGCGCCTCAGCCGAAGCGGCCCAGAGCAACATCAGGGCGACCCACAGTGTCGGTCCCATCGCTATCCCTCCTTCGCGCCGGCCCGGCAGCCGCCCGGACTCCGATCGGTCGACGGCCAGACTCAGGACGCTGGGAAACGAAACGAGCGGTCTCACTTTCCCTTCATCGTGGTCGGGAGCCACAGGGCGATCTGAGGAAAGGCCACGACGAGGGCGATGCCCACCAACATCATCAGAAAGAACGGGAGCACCCCCACGTAGACGTCCATGATGGTTCTCTGCCCACCCTCGCTACCGAGCTTCTCGCGGAGCCCGTGGATCACGTAGAGGTTCAGTCCCTCGGGGGGGGAGATGAGGGCGGCCTCGGTCAGGATCACCGCGATGACGCCGAACCATACCAGATCGATGCTCATCGTTTTCAGCACGGGGAGGATCACCGGGATTGTGGTCACCATCATGGCGAACCCGTCCATAAAGGTTCCCAGAATCAGGTAGAAGACGACGAGCAGGAGCATCGTCCCGGTCGGGCCGAGGTTCCACGAGGCCACGGCCCTGGAGATCGCCTGCGGGACGCCCAGCATGGCCAGGGTCGAATTGAGGATGAAGGCCCCGGTCAGGATCAACATGACCATGGCCGTGGTCCTGGCCGTCGAGAAGAATACCTCCTTCAGTATCGTCGGGTTCACCCGTCCACTCAGCAGCGCGAGCACGAAGGCGCCGGTCACGCCGAAGGCCGCCGCCTCCGTCGGCGTGGCCACGCCGAGGTAGATCGTCCCGAGGACCAGGAAGATCAGCGCGAATGTGGGCAGCATGTCGAGGAGGCCGAGGAGCCGAATGGCCCAGGGGACGGCCGCCTCTCGAGGCGCCACCTGCGGCCAGATCTTGGCGGCGACAAGGATCACCGCCATGAAGAGGAGCGACAGGAGGATCCCGGGCAGGATGCCCGCGACATAGAGCCGGCCGATGGACACCTCCATCAGCACGCCGTAGACGATGAAGTTTATGCTCGGCGGAATCAGGATTCCCAGGGTTCCGCCGGCGGCCAGCGACCCCAGGACGAGACGTTCGTCGTAGCCCCGAGCGCGAAAGGCGGGGAGCGAGACCGAGCCGATCGTCGCGGCGGTGGCAACACTGGAGCCCGAGACCGCCGCAAAGGTGGCGCACGCCGCGATATTGCTGTGCATGAGGCCACCAGGAAGCGGGCTGAGCCAGTGCGAGAGGACCCGGTAAAGCCGCTCCGATAGCCCGCTCCGTAGCAACAGCTCCCCCATCAGGATGAAGAGCGGGATGGCGACGAGGATGAAGCTGGTATTTGTGTTCCACGCGACCAGCCCGAGCATCTCCCAGATGGGGCGGTCGCTCAAGAAGTACATGAGGGAAAGGCTCATGACTCCTAGGGCCGCGGCCACGTGCAACCCCAGGAGAAATGCCACGAGCATCAGCGCGCTCGCCACGGCCAGTGCCGTAAATCCCACGGTGCCGCCCCGCCTACGCGCGGCCTACGCTTCCGGTGCCCACCTCCTCACCCCGGAGCGGTTTCACGGGGGCCAGTCTCCCGAGGCGTACGGACTCAGCGAGGCCCGCGGTGATGAGAACGAGCGCTCCTAGGCCCAGCGCGGTGAGGCCGACGGCCATGAGGCTCTGCGGCAGGAAGAGGGGAGTCTGAAGGAAGCTCATCGCCCTGGCGTCGCCCATGAAGGAGTCGAAGGCGAGCCGCCACGTGTAGACTGCCACCACGCATGCGAACAGGCCCATCATCGCCAGGGCGAGGTAGTTGAGAGAGGACTGCGCACGCTGGGGAAGGTAGGGGAGGAGCACGTCAATGCGGACATGGCCCCCGGTCCTCAGCGCGTACGCCAGGCCCCACATGCCGCCGAGAGCCAGCGTGTAGCCGCCGATTTCATCCGTCACCGCCGAGGAGAACCCCAAGAACTTGCGCGCCATGACGTCGGCGGTGATGTAGAAGGAGGTCAGGAGGAAGAGCGCGCCGCTGACATAGGCCATCCCCGTTACCAGGCGATCGAAGGCTCGAAGAATCTCGTGCACGGGTCAACTCCCTAGGGCGCGACGAAGCCGGTGAAGGGACCCAGGACCTCGTTGAAGGCCGCCTTCCCATCGGCCCCTGCCCGCTTCAACCATCCGGGCAGGACGCTCCTTTGGACCGCCTCCTGGATGACAGGTCTCCACTGGGGCTTACGGGCTATCCACGTCATCCCCTTCTTCTTGTTCTCTTCCATGCCCTCCAGGGTGCTGCTGCGGGCCAGATCCCACCCCCTGACGGTCAAGTCGGCCCCAACCTCCTCCAGAACCTTCCGGAGGTCGGCGGGGAGCTTGTCCCAGGTCCTCTTGCTGACGACCAGGGCGATCATGACCGGACCAATCTGGAGGTCCACCATGTATTTGGTCACCTCATACCATTTGAGGCTGAACCCCGCGATGGTCCCCGTGATCGCGGCGTCAACGGCACCCCGTTCCAAGGCGGTGTAGACCTCGGCGACCGGGAGGGAAACAGGCTCGCCCCCCAGCGCCCGGATGAAGTCGGTTTGCGCGGCCCCGAACACCCGTACCTTCAAGCCCCTGAGGTCCGTCAGGGCCTGGATCGGCTTGCGGCTGTAGAGGACCTGGTAGGCGTACGCGTAAGAGCCGACAAAGGCTCCGCCCAACTTCGCCTCGTTGGCCTTCATGACCTTGTGCCAGGCGACGTGGGCCTTGTGCGACTTGTCGAACTCCTCCAGGCTGAAGAACCCGGGCAGGTCCACCCCTTCAATCAAGGGGACGTCGCCGGATACGTAAGTGGGGAGCACGTCGGCCATATCCACCAGGCCCGCCTTCATCACTCGCACCAGTTCGAAGCCCGTTAACCCCAATTCCGGAAGACTCGTCACCTCCAGATTCACCCGTCCGTTCGTCCGCTTGGGCAGCTCCGTCTCCATCCACTCCCACATCTTAAACTGCACCTGCGGCCGGCTGTTGGATACGCCCTTCAACCGGAACTCGGCTGCGAGTGCCGGAGCCGCCCCTCCCTCCACCATCGTGAAAACTGCCGCCAACAGAAATCCCGTCCCGAAGAGAATCCCCCATCGCCGTGACGAACGCCACCGTACCATGTCGTCTCCCCCCTCAAGGTTCGCTCTGGTTCCCCACGCCCGCTCCTCGGCCTCACTCGAGCGCCCCCATTCTCGGCAGGCACCCTCGAGACCAGCCACCGGGGCGGGCCCCCGTCGGCAGGCTGGCATCCCCCCCTCGAAAACCCTCGTCGTCCGACACGTCCGCCCTCGGCCTCGGATGGTCGCTGCCGCGAGGGACGATTCGGCGCCTCAGAGGTACGCCTCCAAGTCCTGGGGCGGATGGGCGAACTTCCGGATCTTCGAGTGCTTCACACCCAGCGCGACGAGGCTCTCGGCGACTTTGACGCCGACCGCCACCGGGTCGAGGACGGGCACCCCCGCCAGCCGGGAGAGCTCTGCATCATACCCGCAGAGGCCGGCGCACGCCAGGATCACGACCTCGGCGCGATCCTCCGCCACCACCTTCTGGATCTCGGCCTTGAGCTGGCGGAGGGTCTCCTCGCGGTTCGTCACGCACTGCTCCACGTTCACGTTGATGGACCGGACCGACGCGCACTTGGCCTCGAAGCCGTAGAGCCGGACGAGGTCCTGCTGATAGGGGATGAACTGATCCAGCATCGTCAGCGTGGTGAAGCGATGGCCGAGGAGGGCCGCGATGGCCATCGAGGCCTCGGAGATGGAGACGACGGGGATGGCGAGGGCCTCCTTGAGGGCGTCGATCCCGACCCGGCCGAACCCGGCGAGCACCACGGCGTCGGGCCGGTGGAGCTTCACCGCCTCGAGGCAGGTCCGGATCATGTACGCGCCGGAGAGGTAGTCGCCGAAGGCGGAGTCGATGTTACGGGTGCCGCCCTTGGTGGTGACGGCGATCAGCTCGGTCCCGGGGGCTGCGCCCCGCCGCGCCGACTCCAGAATGGCAGCCGTCACGGTCTCCGAGCTGTTGGGGTTGACGACTAGGAGCTTCATGCCGTCTCCACAGACGCCAGGATTGTTATCCGGGGCGGGCGGTCGCGTCAAGGCACATTATCAGGGCATGACCTCGCCGCCGTTGGGCCCGAGCGTCTGGCCGCAAAAGTAGCGGGCCTCGTCCGAGGCGAGGAAGACGAAGACCGGCGCCACGTCGTCCGGCCGGCCGAGGCGTTTGAGGGGGAGCGACTCGGCGATCTCGCGCTTGCGGCTCTCCGGCAGCGGATCGAAGCCCGTGTCCACCAGCCCGGGCGCCACCGCGTTGACCTGGATGGCGGGAGCGAGCTCCTGGGCGAGGGCGCGGGTGAAGGTCAGGAGCCCGCCCTTGGCGGCTGAATAGGCCGCATACCGCGCCCGCCCGGTATAGGCGAGCTGCGAGCACGTATTGATGATCTTCCCGCTCCCGCGGGCCTGCATGTGGGGAACCACCTCCCGGCAGCAGAGGAAGCCCCCGCGCAGGTGCACCGCCATCATCCGGTCCCAGTCCTCGACGGTCACCTCGGTGATGGCCTGGGCCTTCTGGACCCCGGCGTTGTTGACCAGGATGTCGAGGCGGCCGAAGGTCTGGAGCACGCGGCGGACCAGCGCGCGCACCTCCTCCTCGCGGGTGACGTCCGCCTTGACCGCCAGCGCGCGCCGCCCCCCGGCCTCGATCGCGCGGACGAGGCTCTCGGCGTCAGGCTCGCGGGCAATGTAGTTCACCGCGACGTCCGCCCCCTCGGCGGCGAACGCGAGGCAGACCTCCCGGCCGATCCCCGTGTTGCCGCCGGTCACCAGCGCCGTCTTACCGTCCAGCCGTCCCATGGGTTCTCCCCCTCACGACACGATATGGGTCCCCGCCGTGCCGTCGATCGCGGTCTGGACACGGTCCAACGAGGTGATGATCGCTTCGCGGCCGCCCCCCTCGACGAACCGGACGCTCGCCTCCACCTTCGGGCCCATGGACCCCGGCGGGAACTCGCCCGCGGCCAGGAGCCTCCGCGCCTCCGCGGCGGTCAGCCGGTCGAGCCCCCGTTCGGTGGGCCTCCCGAAGTTCACCGCCACCCGCTCGACCGCGGTGAGGATGAGGAGCCGCTCGGCGCGCAGGGCCGTCGCGAGCGTCTCGGTGGCCAGGTCTTTTTCGATCACCGCCTCGACGCCCCGATAGCCCGCGGGGCTGTCCACCACCGGCACCCCGCCCCCCCCGCAGGCGATCGGCACGGCTCCGGCCTCCGAGAGCCGGCGCACCATCTCGGCCTCCAGCACGCGCAGCGGGCGCGGCGACGGGACCACGCGCCGAAAGCCGCGCCCCGCGTCCTCCACGAGGGCCCAGCCCTCCTGGCGCTCCAGCTGCGACCTCTGCGCGGCGGTGTAAAAGGGCCCGATCGGTTTCGTTGGCCGGGCAAAGGCCGGGTCCTTGGGATCCACGACGACGCGGGTCACGATGGTGGCAACGGGCACGTCGAGGCCGCGGGCACGGCAGAGGTTGCCGAACACCTGCTGGATCGCATACCCGAGCGAGCCCTGGGTTTCCGCCCCGCAGAGGTCGAGGGAGAGCGGCGGGATCATCTTGCGCGCGAGTTCCATCCGGAGGAGTTCATCCCCGACCTGAGGGCCGTTGCCGTGCGTGAGGATCAGCCGGAATCCCTCCGCCACGAGGTCCACGAGCGGGGGGAGGGTCCGCTCGAGGGCGAGGAACCACTCCCCCGGCGCGGCCACGCCGCCCGCCTCCCGCAGCGCGTTGCCTCCGATCGCCACGACCAGCAAGCGCGATTCCCGTGGCTCAGGCATGGCCGGTGGCGAGGGCCTCCAGCGCCGCGGTGAAGCAGCCGAGGGGCGCGCGCACGACGCCCGCGCCCACCTGGCCCGTGCCGGCCTTCCGGCCGGCGATCCCCGTGTTAATGAGCGGCGTGATCCCCGTGGCCACCACGCGGCGCACGTCCACGCCGACGGGCGCGCCGCGGCCATCCTGCGTGGGGATCCGAAAGTGCGGGTGCTCCCCGAGCGTGATCTCCCGCATCTCCTCCGTGACGCGGAGGGCCTCCGCGAGGCCGCCGGCTCCCACGAAGCGCGCGACGGGCGGAGAGGCGGCCATCGCCATCGCGCCGAGCCCGATGGTCTCCACGATGGCCGAGTCGCCGATGTCCGGGTTCGCGTCCGCCGGCCCGAAGCCGGGGAAGAAGAGCCCCTCAGGGGTGTTGACCGGCGCCGTGAACCAGCGCGCGCCGCAGCCCGCCACCCGGATGCCGAACTCGGTCCCGTTGCGCGCCATCGTGGCCACCACGGTCGAACCCGAGATCCCGAGGAGCGGGTCCGCCGCCGCCTTCGCCGCCGCCATCGCAAGGTTGAGGAAGAACTGATCGTTGCCGACCATGAACTCGATGAGGCGCGCGAGCGCGGGGCCCGCCCCCTCCCGCACGAGGGAGGGGAGGAGCGCCCGCAGGAGCAGCGACGACGCGGCGACGTTCCGCTGGTGCATCTCGTCACCCATCTGAAGGGCCTGTGCCATGAGCGCCCGGAGATCGAGGCCGCCCGCGCGCCGGAGCGCGCGCCCGAGCAGGGGGCCGGCCTCGTCCCGAAGCCAGGCCAGGCGCGCGAGGACGCTCTCGTCGTTGGCGCCGAAGCGGAGCACCCGCCCCAGCCCCTCGTTGATCGTCGCCGAGGCGCGGTTGCCGAACGCCCGGTTCTCGACCACGAAGACCGGCATCGAGCGCGTGATGAGGCCCGTCATCGGCCCCACGGCCCCGCGGTGATGGCACGGCTCGAAGCGCACACCGCCTCGCTCGGCGAGGGCGACGGCCGCCCCCTCGCCGGCGGCCCATCCCTCGTACCGGAGCGCGCCCACGATGGCGGCCTGAAGGGGAGCGCACATCGCCTCCCACGTGATCGGTGGGCCGGCGTGGAGGACCGTGCGGGCCTCGAGCCCGAGCGCCTCCGCCGCGGGGACGCAGTCGGTGAGCACGGGCTCCGCCGCGAGGAGCCGGCGCAGCGCTTCGGCGTTGGCGGCCTTCACGTTCATCGGGATGGTCCGCCGCTCACGTCTCGTCCTCCTCCTCGAGACGCGCGAGCAGCGCCAGGAGACGCGGGTCGCCGCCCGCGGGCGGCCGCCAGTCCACGTGGACCACCGGCACGGCGGCGGCCTGAAGCTCAAGGGCAAACACGTCGAGCCCCAGGTTGATCACGCTGAGCGGCCGCCCGAAGAGCGTGTCCAGGCTCACGGAGCCTCCCCCAGGAGCGACGCGGCGAGGTCCGGCCTCACCATGAGCGCGGCGAAGCGCGCCGCCTGGGCATTGGACGGCAGGACCTCGGCACCGGCCGCCTCCAGGGCCGCGACCTGACCGGGGAGTCCCTGAGGATCCGACGCGGTTCCGACGACTGACGCAACGACCACGAGCGACCGACCGTCTGCGACGGCCGCGGCGCGAGCGTCGCGGATCGCGCTGGCCAGCGGCCGGGCTGGGTCGGAGTGGGCTGCGCGACCGAGGACGAGGTCCAGGAGGATCGCGCCGACCGTGGCGGAGCCTCCCGCCTCCCGGACCCGCTGGGCTCGCGCCTCCGGGTCGAGCATCGGGTGGGGCCGGCCCACGGTGAACTCGTCGGCGCCCAGGTCGAGGATCGTGAGGTCGGGGGCGACCGGGCCGACGAGAGGCTCCAGCAGAAGCCGCGCCTCGTGCGCAAGCGTCCCGCCGGTGTAGAGACCGAGCACCCCCGTCCCGCGCCGCCCGGCCCCGGGGCGCAGGCGAGCGAGCCGCGCCCTGATCGCCTGAGGATCGCTGAAGTCACGCCGAACCCACCGCACTCCACGAACCGTCGCGACGGCGGCCTCCGCCGCGTCCTCGAGCGTCGCCACCCAGCGGACGCGGCCGTCGGCGCGGGGCCGGATGCCCGGGCTGCAGGCGACCACCGGCTTCCCGACCGCCCCGAGGGCCGCCTCGAGCCGCGGCACGACGGCACCGGCCGGGGGCTTCGAGATCAGGACAATGACCTCCGTGGCCTTGTCGGCCGCGAGCGCTTCGAGAGCGAGAAAGGTCATCGCGCCGCCGACGGCCGCGGAGAGGTCCCGGCCTCCGACGCCGATCCCGTGCGAGATCCCCTCGCCCGCGGCCGCCAGGTGCGACGCGACGGCCTGCAATCCCGTACCCGAGGCCGCGACGCAGCCGATCCGGCCGCGCGGCACGACGTTGGCGAACCCCAGCCCGACGCCGTTCAGGTACGCCGTGCCGCAGTCCGGCCCCATGCAGAGGAGCCGGCGGCGGACCGCGAGCTGCTTGAGCTCGACCTCGTCGGCCAGCGGCACGTTGTCGCTGAAGAGGAACACGTGGAGCCCGCGCCGGAGGGCGCGCAGGGCCTCGAACTTCGCGTACGCGCCGGGGACGGAGATGGCGACCAGGTTGGCGTCCGGCAGATGCGAGAGCGCCGAATCGAGCGTGCGCGGCAGCACTCGCACCGCGGCCTCGAGCGCCTCGCGCCGAGCCGCAAAGAGCCCCTTGGCGGCTTCCAGCGCGGCCGCCGCCATGGCGTCGCTCTCGGCATCCACCGCCAGGATCAGGTCGCTCGGCCCGGCCCCCTTGGCGTCGGCCGTCGAGAGGCCGGCCGAGGCCAAGAGCTCGTGGTTCGCCGGGGTCCCCAGGAGCGCGGCCGCCTCGCGCACGCCCGGCAGCGCGCGCAGCGCCTCCGCAACCCGCATCAGGGCGATCGAGTCTTGATAGAAGGACGGCCAGACGAGGGCCCTCACCGGCATGGCCAGCCCTCTTCTCTCCCAGACGCCAGGGCAGCACGGGCCAGGAGGTACCCAGCCAGGAGGTCAGCCCCCGAGGTCGCCCCCAGCGCGAGAAGGCCCGCCAGGCGCGCTTCAGTCGGAGCCAGGACGAAGCCATGCAGTGGCTCGGCGGCCTCACCATTCACCGCTGCGGCGAGAAATGCCGTGCTCAGCCGGCTGGTCAGGTGGGTGGCCGCCGCAAGCAGGTCCGGTCCCATCGCCTCGACGAGACGTCGCCCGGCGGCGCCAGCCGTCCACGCGCCGGCGAGCCAGCCCACGAGGCAGTCGTCCCCCGCCGGGGTGAGCCCCGGGCCGAGGCCGAGGAGCGGGCGCGCCGCGGCCAAGCAGTCTGCCTCATTGCGGGCCCAAGTCGCGGCATAGAGGCGGGCAAGCGCCGGCGCAGCCGTCCGGGCAAGCGGGTCGCTGGGCGGGACGTCTCCCGCCAGCAACGCCCCGGCGGTGGGCAGGAGGCCGGCGGTGACCGCGGCGAAAGCCCGGCGGAGGCAGCCGGACACCGACGGCAAGCACGCCAGCGTCGGCAGCGCCGTGTCTCGGACCTTGGCGCCGTCCAGCACGATCCGGAGGCGCCCGTCGAGCACGACGGTGTCCCCCTCGACCCCCACCGAGGCGCCCTCGAGGCCTGCCGTGAGCGGCCGGGACTCACAGGCGATCCCGAACGGCGACGGAATCGGCCCGGGCCCGTGGAGGCTCACCCACCCCGCGTTCCCGAGGTCGTCAAGCTCGACATTCAGCGTGCGCGCGTACGCCGAGTGGACCCGGCCGGTCCCGCGGCTCGCCCGGAGGCGTCGCGCGGCTTCAGTGGTGAGTCGAACGGCCCGGAGCGTCTCCATCAGATCCCCAGCGCCGGGGCGTCGCCGCGCGGATCGCCGCCTCCCAGCAGAAGCCCCGTCCCGCGATCGAGCCAGATCGCCTCAGCGTGCCCCAGCGTGTCGCTCCACGGCTCGAGCACCCGGACGTGGTGGCCGCGCTCGCGAAGCTCCTGCGCCACCCGTGCTTCGAAGCGCCCTTCTATCGACAGCGCGCGCGTCTGGGTGCCCCAGGTCCGGCCGTACAGCCAGCGCGGCGCCTCGATGGCGGCCTGGACGTCGAGCCCGAAGTCGAGGACGCGCGTCGTGAGCGCGACCAGCATCTTTCGGCTAGCTCCGGGCGTTGTAGCCGTAATGGGGTTCGATCTCCTCGGGCAGCCAGCCCCGGTAGAAGTCTCGCAGATGGGGATCGAGCGCCCTGGCCAGCTCTTTTCGCTCGAGCTCGTGAGGTTTCAGCGGTTGAGCGAGCCGCTCTCGAAACTCCCGCAGCACGTCTTCCTTGTTGAACCGGGTGAACCGGCCCTGGTGGAGCACGACCTCGCCGTCGATGATCACCGTCTCCACGTGGGAGGGCTTGGCGCGCTGAAAGAAGACGTCGAGCAACGGGATCCCCGGATCCAGATAAGGGGCGGCAAGCCTCTTAAAGTCGAGCAGGACCATGTCGGCGCGCTTGCCCACCTCCAGGGTTCCAATCCGATCGTCGAACAGCGTGGCCCGAGCGCCGCCAACGGTCGCCATCTCCAGGAGTTGGGCGGCGGTGGGGGCGGGCTGGTCGTGGCCGGGAACGCGATGGATCTTGGAGACCAGCCGCACCTCTTGGAGCATGTCGTTGTCATCGTTGAGGCCCGTGGAGTCGATACCGATGGCGACCCGAACCCCTTTCTCCAACATCCGGTTCACCGGGGCGATGCCGCTCTTCAGCCGAAGGTTGGAGCTGGCGTTGTGGCAGATGGTCGTCCCGGTCCGCGCCAGGAGGTCCAGGTCCTCGTCGGTCAGCCAGACGCCGTGGGCACAGGAGACCTCGGGCCCGAGGAAGCCGAGATCCTCGAGGTGAGCCACGGCGGACTTGCCGAAGTTCTTCAGGGCGTAGGCCTTCTGGTAGCGGGTCTCCAGCAGGTGCATATGGATGCCGGTGCGATGCCTGGCGGCATGCTCCTTCATCCTGACGAGCAGGCGGTCGGAGGCCCACTGGAGGTTCGCGGGGCTCAGAAAGACCCGCGCCCGCCGCCCCGGGGCTCGATCGTGCTCGCGGAACAATTCCTCGAAGAGAGCCAGGTACTCATCGCCAGACAGACTCGAAGCCCCCAGGCGGGTCGCGAAGGCCTGAGCGAGGGACGACGGGAGCGACCGGAGAAAGGATTCGTCGTCCCCGTAGGTGATCCGATTCTGGTCCTTCATGGCGATGGAGAAGGCGACCCGCATGCCGGCGTCCCCGTAGGCCTGGAGGATCCGATTCGCGTCGTCCAACAGGCTCCGCCCCCCCGGCGGGATCCACCGCACGTGGTTGTGCATTGCGGTGGTCACGCCCGATTCCAGCAGCTGGATGCAGCAGACGAGCGCGTCGAGGTAGGGGTCCGTGTCTCTCCGGGCCCACATCGCGGACAGCCAGAGTTCCAGGGGAAGATCAGGGCAGCCCATGAGACAGGTGGAAAAGTTGCCATGGTGGTGGGCGTTCACCATCCCCGGCATGATGAGGTGGTGGTCGGAGCCGAGCTCAGGCTCCCGCGGGTGCCCAGCCTTGATGTCATCGTACTTGCCGATCTCGAGGATCTCACCATCCCGCTGGAACAGGGCGGCATCCTGGACAATCTCCACGGTCTGCGCCCCGGTGGCCTTGCAGAGGATGTATTTTCCGCGAACGATCGACGACGGCATCAAATCCTCCTCGTTTGGAGCGGCTTTTAGGTGGGACTTGCCATGTAGCGACCGATCGTCTGGACGTCCGCTTGATCGCGAGGTGTTTCGTACACGAATTTGCCTTCAAACATTACGACGATCCGGTCAGCCAGTTCAAGCAGCTCGTCCAGGTCCTCGCTGATTAACAAGACGGCGGCGCCACGATTGCGCGCGTCCATGAGCTGGCTCCGTATTTCCGCCACCGCCGCAAAGTCCAACCCGGAGCAGGGGTTCTGCGCGACGAGCACCGACACCTCCTCGCACAGTTCCCGGGCCAGAACGGTCCGCTGCACGTTGCCGCCGGACAGGGTTTCCAGGCGCGCCTCCGCACCCTGTGCCTTGATGCCGTACCGGTCGATGAGATCAAGGGCCTGCCCCCGGATGGCCCGGCGACTGATCAGCCAGCGATAGCGCGTGTTCCTGGGCTCATCGAAGTTTCGAAACGCAAGGTTTTCGGCCACCGACATCACGCCAACACAGGCATTCCGGAGCGGCTCTTCCGGCAACAGGAACACTTTTCTTTGCCGCATTTCGCCGCGCCGTGGCGAATACACAGCACCGCGAACGAACATTTCTCCCGACGCGGGCTGACGCTGGCCGGCCAGCGCCTCCACCAGCTCCCGCTGGCCGTTTCCGGATACGCCCGCCACCCCCACGATCTCCCCGGCGCGAACCTGCAGCGACACCCCGCGAACCGCCATGAGACCGTTGTCGTTTTCGACCGTGAGATCTCTCAGGTCCAGGTATGCGGCATTTGTCGGCGTCTCCACGCGCGTCGCGGCTCGCGCGATTTTCCCTGCGCCGATCATCATGCGCACGAGCTCCTCAGAGGCCAGATCTTTTGCCGCGCCCCCGCCCACCCGGCGTCCGGCCCGAAGGACCGTCACGTCCCCCGCGAAGTCCAGAACCTCCCGCAGTTTGTGCGTGATCAGGATGACGGTCAGCTGCTGATTGCCCGCCATCCCCCGCATCAGCCCGAGGATTTGATCGGCCTCGGCAGGGGTCAGAACCGTCGTCGGCTCATCCAGGATCAGCACGCGGCGCCCCAGAAACAACTGCTTGAGGATTTCAAGCTTCTGCTTTTCGCCGGCGGCCAGGCTCGCGACGGGCCGATCAAGATCCAGCTTGAACGGCATGGTGCGCTGAAACTCCTCAATGCGTTCGCGCTCCGCCTCCCACGGTATGATCGGGGGCAGTTGGGCCTCGCCCAGGATCAAGTTCTCCGCCACGGTCATGCTCGGGACTAATGTGAAATGCTGATAGACCATCCCGAGCCCCAGTTGATGGGCGTGGCGCGGATTATTGATCGCGTGTTTTTCGCCGCTGACGAAAATATCCCCGGCGTCGGGTCGGTAGTAACCCATCATGCACTTGACCAGCGTGCTTTTCCCGGCCCCGTTCTCGCCGAGAATGGCGTGGAGGCTTCCGGGCTCAAATCGTATTGACACGTTATCCAGCGCGACCAGAGGCCCAAAATGCTTGGTCATCCCGACGACTTCCACGGCGGGAGCTGCGCTCACTTGCTGATCGTCAGCTCGCTCGGGGCGCCGACGAGCCGATGCCTGGTCGAAGAGCTGGAAATCAATAGCCCCAACGTCAACACATAGGGCGCCGCGCCGTAGAGATAGTAATTGGCCGTGATCCCCACGGACTGAAGCGCCGGGCCAAGGGCCGTGGCGCCGCCAAACAGGAGGGAGGTGTAAAAGCAGTACACGGGATTCCAGCGAGCGAAAATGACAAGCGTCACGGCCATCAGCCCCTGGCCGCTCGACAACGCTTCGTTCCAGCTCCCGGGGTAGTAAAGCGAAAGAAACGAGCCGCCGACGCCGGCGAGGAAACCTCCGGCCATGGTGCCCATGATCCGGACGAAATTGACGGAGTACCCGAGGGCCTTCGCCGCGTCGGAGCTATCACCGACCGTTCGCAACATTATGCCCCATTTCGTGTTTCGCAGCCCCCAGCGCAGCACCGGCGCGAGGATGAGGCCGATAATGAACAACGCATTGATCTCCAAGGCCACGCGGATCTGGGGATAATCGCTCCAGGCGCCGAGCGGGAGGTGCGGCAGTCTCGGGGCGACCGGCTCGATCAAGGGTTTGCCGAGATAGAAGGCCAGACCGGTGCCAAAGAGAAAGAGGGCGATGCCGACGGCGATGTCATTGACGCGCGGCAAATTGCAGACGGCCGCATGCAACAGACCCAAGAGGGTACCGGTCAGACCGGCAACCAGGACGCCGAGCCAGGGCGAGCCGGTCACGTACGAGATGCCATAGCCGCTCATCGCGCCCATGACCAAGGTGCCTTCGAGGCCCAGATTGACGCGGCCGCTCTTTTCGGTCAGCGTCTCGCCCAGGCTGACGAACAGATACGGCGTGGACACGCGAATGGCGCCGCCGACCACCGCGATCAGGACGCCCCACCAGCCGAGATCCGTGGCGGCTCCCATCTGACGCCTCAGACCGCCCTCGACTGGAAGATCTTCAAGCGCCCGTAGAGCGTGCTGCTCGCGAGGACGGCAAGGAACAGGATTCCTCGAAGCACCAGGGTGGCGGCATCGGGCAGATCGAAGCGCCGCTGGAGGAGGCCGCCGCTCGCCGAGATCCCGCCGAGCAAGGTGGCGATCAAGATGATCGCCATGGGGTTGTGGCGCGCGAGAAAGGCCACGAGGATGCCGGCATACCCGTATCCGACAGCCAGCGAGGCGCTGGCGAAACCATGAACGGCGATAACTTCGATGGTGCCGGCCAATCCCGCGGCGGCACCTCCGATCACACACGTGCTGAGAACCAAGGGGCCGATCGGCAGCCCGACCATTTGCGCCGCGCGCACGTTGCCCCCCAAGATGTCCACGGCAAAGCCGAACGTGGTTCGCCGCATGAGCACGTACACCAGCAGACAGGTGACGACGCCAAACGCCAGCCCCCAATGAATGCTGGTGCCCGGCAGGTCCCCGATCATGAAGCGTTCGCCAACACTCCAGCTCGCCGGCTTCAGCACTTGCGAGAAGTCGCGAATCGGCCCCGTGACCAGATGGTTCATCACCGCGATGGCGATGTAATTGAGAAGTAGGGTGGAGATGGTCTCATGCACCCCCCGATAGTGGCGCAGGGCGCCGGCGGCCCCGATCCAGAGCCCTCCCGCCAGGGTGCCGGTCATGCACATCAAGGCGATCGCGACGGGAGCCGGTACTCCCATCAGCGTCACGCCAACCAGGACCGTGGCAACCCCACCGACCACCAGCGCGCCCTCCCCACCGATGACCAGCAGCCCGGCACGGGCCGGCACGGCCGTGCACAGGGCGGTCAGCATCAAGGGCGCGGCCTGGGTGAGGGTGTGCTGGATCGCAAACCAGCTGCCGAAGGCGCCGAGGTACAGGACGCGATAGACGTCGAACGGATTGATGCCCCGCAACGCGACAAAGGCACCAAACAGGACCAGGGTGGCAAGGAGTGCGGCAGCCGAGATCGCCACCGCCTCCACACCGGACTTGGCCCGGGAGCCCACCACCGACTTCAGATGGAACGACCTACTTCTTGAGGCCCGTCTTCCCGATCGCGCCCTCCACCAGGAAGTTGACGCCGAGCTTGAACTTGTTGTCGTCGTTGGCGATGACCTGACCGTCCTTGAGGATGACGTTCCCCTCGTTGTCCCGGAGCGGTCCCTTGTAGAGCTTGAAGGTGTCGTCCATGAACCCCTGGCGGATCTTGAGCACCTTGGCCCTGACGTCTTCCGGCACCACCTTGCCGAACGGGCTGATAGCCACCATGTCCTGACGGAATCCCCCGCGCAACAGGTTCGGGTACTGCCCGCCCGTCTGCCACGCCTTGACGAAAGCGGCGCCGGCGGCCCAGTTCCACTCGGCGCCGGTCAGGAATCCCTTCGGCGCCAATTCGCTCAGGTCCGTGTGGTAGCCGCAGCTGTAGATCCCGCGCCGCTCCGAGTTCTCGATCACGACCTTGGCGCTGTCCACGTTGGCCACCATGACATCCACACCCTGGTCGATCAAGCTGTTGGTGACCTCGGCCTCCCTGACCGGGTTGTTCCAGTCGCCGGTGATGACGACCTGACACGTGATGTTCGGGTTGACCGAGCGCGCGCCCAGGATGAACCCGTTGAGGTTGTTGAAGATGAAGTAGAGCGGCTTGGAGCCGATGAAGCCCACCTTGCCGGTCTTGGTCATGTGCCCGGCCGCCACGCCGCAGAGGTAGTGCGGCTCTTCCATGTAGCCCCGGTAGCCGATCGTGTTCTTCGGGTCGCCCTCCTTCCACAGGGCACCGATATGGACGAAGAGCACGTCGGGGTAATTCCGAGCCAGCTTCAGGATGTGCGGCCAGTAGCCGAACGAGGTCGGGAAGACCACCTTGGCGCCGTCCTGGCGGATCATGCCCTCCATGACCTTCTCGACCTCGACGGTCTCCGGCACGTTCTCCTGCTCGATGAGCTTGACGCCCTCGAGCCTGGCAATCTTCTTGGCGCCCACCGCATGCGCCTGGTTCCAGCCGTAATCGTTGCGCGGACCGACGTAGATGAAGCCCACCGTGATCGGCTTCGCGGCGGCACTGGCCTCGAGGGCGGGAAACAATGCCATCAGGCTCCCGGCCGCAATGATATTTCCTGAACCCAGAAGGATCTGACGGCGCGTAAGCTTAGAATCTGTGAGCATAGTTCACCCCCTCATGTGCGTAGGCCATTCCGAGCCTGTTTCGCCTGGATTCAGCTGGCCGCTCCCTGCTCGGGTGTCGATGCCGAGGAAAATACGGCCGAGCGGGTGTCCTGTCAACACTGAAATTCCGCGTGAACTCACCACAGCGCCTCGGGCAGGGGCAGCCCGTTGAACTCGGCGCCGGTCAGCGGTCGGTCGGGGGCGATTCCCATCCTATCGAGCAGCGCGTAGAGCTGGCGCAGGTGCTGGGCGGCGTGCCACGTCGTGCGCTCGAGAAGCCCCCACACGGTCTGCGGGCCGTAGTAGGTGTCCACCACCCAGTCGAAGCCCTCGGCCGGGGCCTGGTGGTACCACTCCTTGAGCCGCGCCCGCACTCCCTCGCCATAGCGGGCAATGGCGTCCCCGTCCTTCAGGGACCGCGGCGTGGGCTCGGTGAGCCACTCCTCGGGAAACCGGTTCTGCTCGACGGCGAGAGGGAACGACACGCTCAACCGGAAGATGTGATAGGCGAGATCCCGTACCGTCCGGTCGCGCTCGGGGGGCTTGGTCTCGAGCTTCTCGGGCGGGACCTGGCGAATGGCGCGCTGGGCGGCGGCGAGGATCCGGTCGAGACGCTCCCCCAGCTCGATCGGCTGGAGCCTGACGGGCTCGGCGTACGCCGCGCCGACCAGCTCGGCCACGCCCTTGGGATTCCAGCCGTGGACCACGCGGTCCCCCACGGCCACGGCCGGCACACGCGGGACGCCGAGGCGCTCCAGTTCCTTGAGCGCCGCAGGCTCCGCGTCCACGTTGACGGCCTCGAACTCCACCCCCAGCGACGAGAGCAACTCTCTCGTCTTGGCGCAGGAGGATCAGCCGGGCCGATAGTAGAGTTTAATCGCTTTCATAGGACTTTCGACAGCATGTTAGCCTTCTTGGTTCTCTTTCGCGTCCTGTGGGAGCACCCATCGAATCGAACGTCACACCACAGGGGCAGGCAAACCGGACCCGGTAGCCCGTGGGTGTGGACGGGTGGTCCACCAGGTAGGTCGCCGTGGGGGTGGTGGACCCGGGCGAACTGCTGAACGTCGGCGTAGGTGCTCACTCGATTGCTCCGGGGTCAGGTAAGCGGAACGTAGTCGTACTCCCCGATGCCCTGGAGAACGAGGTAGGTGGCGGAGGTCTTGCTAGCGTTCGTTACCAGGTGCGGACGCCGGGCGCGAACGGTGTAAGTCTCGCCCAGAGCGAGGACCACTTCTTCCTTCGGGTCGCGCAGGAAAATGCGTATCTGGCCCTCCAGCACGTAGAACGTGTCCTGAACATGGTTATGGTAGTGCCACGGCACTTTCTGGGTCGGACTGATCTGTAACTCGGCGATGCGAAAGCCTGGCCGTTCGGCATGGTAGGCACGCCGTTCGACTTCGTAGAGATGGCTGGAGTCCTTGACAGCTTCCATCGGCCTACCCCCTCTGGCACTCTATTGCCTTCCACCAACCTCCGGGCGGCGTGGGTGCCACTTCGCTCACTCAATCACCTGATCCGCCCGCACGAGCACGGACGGTGGGATTGTGAGGCCCAGGGTGGGCATCCCGTTAGCCCGGCTTGCCTTTCGTGAATACCTGGCCACATTGGGCGCACGCCTCAAGTCCTGAGTGCCCCACGGGCTCGATTTTGGGGTGGTCACAGGGCTTGTCTCCCCACGCCTCGCGCAGTTGTGCGGCCTTCCTGGCGTCCATGGTTCCACGTCCCGCCTTGCTCAGTAGAACTCGTGGCCGTTTCCCTTCCTCGCCGAGAACTACTCGATCACCTGGTCCGCCCGGATGAGGATGGACGATGGGATCGTGAGCCCCAGGGTCTTGGCGGTCTTCATGTTAATGACCAGCTCGAACTTCGTGGGTTGCTCCACAGGAAGATCGGCGGGCTTGGCGCCTTTGAGAATTTTGTGCACGTACGTGGCAGCGCGCCGGGCCAAGTCAGCGAATTCCGCCGAGTAGGCCATGAGCCCCCCCACCTCCACGAAGTCCCTCGCAAAGTAGATCGCCGGGAGCCGCCTTCTCGCCGTGAGGTCGACAAGGCTCCGTCGCTCTCGGTGCAGCATGGGGTCCGGCGTGACGACGAGCGCTTGGGCCCCGTGCCGGGCCATCGCCGCGAAGGCACCGTCAAGGTCCTCCGGCCCCCGCACCTCCAGGGCTTGGAGCTGGACCCTCAGCGCGCGGGCGGCGGCCTCCGTCTCTCGCAAGTAGCCGGGGCCGGTGGGGGAGACCGGGCTCCAGAGCACGGCAATGCGGGTGACCCGGGGCACGACCTCCGTGAGCAGCTGCAGCCATTTCCCGCTGAGATCCTCGCCCTGGGTGGTCAAGCCCGTGATGTTCCCACCGGGCCGGGCCAGGCTGGCGACGAGCCCAGTCGCCACGGGATCACCCGTGATGGCGTTGACGATGGGAATGGTCGTGGTCGCCCGCTTGGCCGCCAGGGCCGCCGGCGTGGACACGGTCACAATGACATCCACGGGGAGCCGGGCCAGCTCGGCCGCGAGGGCGGGCAGCCGGTCCATCCCCTCCGCCCACCGGTACTCGATGGCGATGGTCTGCCCCTCCACGTAGCCGAGCTCCCGCAGGCCCTGCAGGAAGGCATCGCGGTACGTGGGGGAGCCCATCCCCATCATTGAGCGGGGTGAGGGCGCAAAGGGCCCGCCGGCGGGGGCCAGGAAACCGATCAGCGGGACCTTGGCCGGCCGTTGCGCGTCGGCTAAGAGCGGCGCCGCGAGGATGCCGAGGGTGAGGATGAGCCCGACAGTTCTGAGCCTCATACGAACTCCTTCATCCTTTTTGCCTCTCAAACACCTCACACTCGCATCCATCGACGAGACACTTGCCGCACGGCGCATGGTCTTTCTCGGAGTGGCCGCAGGTGCACATCATCCGATGCCTCCTCCGCTGCCAAGCTTCTGCCCGTCAGAGAGCGTCTTCCTGCTGGCACCGAGATCACCGTATACGGGGACCTCCGGCAAGCAGGCGGGAGGGATGCCTAAGCATAGCGCCACCGGGCAGGGCAAGGGAATGGCCTGAATCAAGTGGCTCGGACGACCGAAGAAGAGGGCCAGCTGTTGAGCTACTTTTTCCTGAAGAGGTTTCCAAAGGCCCGCCGCGCGTCTTCAGGCCGCACGGAGGCGGACGACGTAGTGGCCTGGACCGCCACGCGGAGCGAAAACAAGGTGCACTCGTTGCGAGCGCGCTTGTCGGGGAGGCGCTCCGGGATGGGCTGCGTGCACTCAAACCGGTGGCCGGGATCGAAGTGGGCGCACTGCTTGCAGGAATGCAGTTCCGCCTGGCAGTTGGGACACTGGACGAGCGATTCGGTTGACGCTGGCAGGAGCGTTCCGCAATCTGCGCAGGAGGAGACGCTCCGACTTCCGGGCATCTCGGCCGTGCGGGAGACTTGCGGCTCGTCCTGCTTTCCTTGCTTCTGAGTCGCGTAGTCCCGGTAGCCTGGCTGGCGATAGCGTCTGTCTTTCACGGTTCCACCCCGGGTTCAAACTGCAATCTAGCGACGGGCGGCACGGGAGCCGCCGACAAGAAGAACCCCGCGAGCCTTCGCTTGTCCCCTTCCTTGGGTGGGGTGCGTCTAGCATAGCGCCATCAAGCCGGGCAGGGAATGGCCTCAGATGGGTGGATAGCTGCCGGGGGCGAGAGGTGACCGAGGTGACCGGGGGTTGGGCCTTCTTTCGAGTGAGTGGGGGGGAATCATGAAAAAGAAGGCCACCTGCGGGTCACCTGGGTCACCCCGAGTCAATACGCTTTGATGTAGCTTTCTTCACGATCACCCCTGGACACCACTTGACAACCCCGGCAACCCGTCCTAACGTCGCGCCATCCCAGAGCGTCCGGCCCTCAGGGGAGGTAGGTATGCCTCTGGATCGGGTTCTTGGACAACCCTTCGCCGCCCTCGTTGACCATGCGGATGGCCGACGGGGGCGTTCGCGTCTTCGGGGTCCGCCTTGAGCCGTCCCAGTCGTGTTCCCCTTACGATCGAGGCAGTGGCACTCTCCGACACTGGCGCAAAGCAGGAGGTCAACCATGCCAACGTATATCGTTCTCGGGCGCTTCACAGACCAAGGGATTCGCAACATCAAGGACTCGCCCAAGCGGGAGGAGGCCTTCCGTCAGAGCTGCGAAAAGGTGGGTGCCCGAGTAAAGGACACCTATCGCACGATCGGGCGCTATGACGTAGCCGCTATCGTGGACGCCCCAGACGACGTGACCATGAATGCGATTCTTTACTCCGTGGGCTCGCTCGGCAACGTTCGTACCGAGACGCTCCGGGCGTTCACGCGGCAAGAGACCGACCAAGCGCTGGCCAAGATGGGGTAGCTCTCGTCCGGCCTCAGCGGGAAGCGTGTATGCCCCTGGATCGGGTTCCCGGACAGCCATTCGACGCCCTCGCTGGTCGCGCAAACCGGCGGCAGCCTTTGGGTGTGCGTGGTCCGCCCTCGGACGTGCCTCAGTAACTGGGGGCCTGGCCCATAACGTCCCGGACCGTTCTTGTGGGAGGTGCCATATGTTAGTGCTGCTCAAGGCAACGTACCCTCCGAGTTCAGCAAAGAGTGCCATCGATATCTTCATGTCCCCTGAGACGCCCAAACGCTCTGCGGCCTCGAAGGAGATCGCGTCGTTCGCCTACGGGGATTCCGCTGGCTACCATGGGCTCTTCATCCTTGAGGTTGAGGACGCGAAGTTTCCTGAGTTCTTACAAGCTCAGGTCGCGCGCAACACCTACATGCAGTCACGAGTTCAGGGGCTGCAGGTGGAGGTTATTCCTGGCCATTCCGTGATGGACACGATAGGCCTCGTATCCAAACATCTTCCGAAGTGAGGCTGCACGCTACCCCAGGACTGTCCCACGAGCGTCGGGGCCACCCTCGGCGCTCGTGGTGTTTTTTGCGGCCTACGTGGGCGTGGGAACCGTGAAGACGAGGCTCACCAAGTCGCTATCCAACCCACTCCATCGCTTTTCCGTCCTGCCCTCTGATTTCCGGGGCTGGGACGGAAAACCTGAGCCACGCACACGCGCGACCATGCCGAGTTTGGCCCCCCTGGGTCCCTGTGGGGCGGGTGCCCTGGGCAGCCCAGAATCGCCTCCTGAGCGCCCTTGCGCCTCTAGGACAGGAGTTCTCCTCGCCGCGCTATCTCCCCCCCTTGTCCCTCCGCCGCTCGGTTGGCGGTTGCGCGGGGGTTGCGTCTCGTGCTACGTTTTGCCTCGATCTGCACGGACGCGCTCTACAACTTCTCAGCACTTAAGAACGAACCCCAGAAGCAACTCTCTCGTCTTGGCGCAGGAGGATCAGCCGGGCCGGTAGTAGAGCCGCGGCGTCATCGCCGGAGGAACTCCTTGATGAGCCCGACGATCTGCTCGGGCTCGTCCTCCTGGAGGTAGTGGCCGGCCTGCTCCAGCGTGTGGAGCTGGGCGTGGGGATACAGCTTCTGCCAGAGGCCGATCATCGCCTTCGGAAAGGCCGGGTCCTTCATGGCCCAGATCAGGAGAACCGGCACCTTGAGGCTCGTGAGCTTCTGCGCGATCTCGCGCATCGCGGGCGCCGAGGGATGGTCGTCCCCGACCACGATGTCGCGGGGGAAGGCGAGGATGCCGACGCGCGAGTTCCCGTCGGGGAACGGCGCCCGGTAGGCGCGCATCAGCGCCGCGGTCACGCGCTCCTTCTTGTGAATCCCGGCGGGAAGGAACCCCTCGACAAAGAGGTTCAGCCCCTGGACCAGCGCCTCGCCGGTCCCGGGCTGGCGGAACTGCTCCAGGAGCGGGTGGATGCGCGTCCCCGCGGGGATCACCCAGGCCCAGGTGTTCATGATGATGAGCCGCTTGACCCGGTGGGGGTGGCGCACGGCGAAGCCGAGGCCGATGGGGCCGCCCCAATCCTGCATGGCGAGCGTGGCGTTCTGGACGTCCAGCTTGAGGAGCAGGGATTCGAGGTTCGCGATGTGGCGCGCGAGGCGGTAGCGTGAGGGGTCCAGCGGCTTGTCGGAGCGCCCGAAGCCCATGTGGTCGGGGACGATCACCCGGTTGGCCCGGGCCAGCGGCGGGATGAACTTCCGGTAGAGGTAGCCCCACGTGGGGTTGCCGTGGAGAAGGACGACCGGCTCGCCCCGGCCCTGGTCCACGTAGGCGAGCTTGACGCCCTCCACTGTGTGGAACTTCGACCGGAACGGGAAGCCCGCGACCGCCTTCACTAGCGCCCCTTGAAGGCCGCTGCCTTCTTCTGGGCGAAGGCCGTCACGCCCGTCTTGAAGTCCTCCGTCTGGCCCGAGCGGGCGATGGCCTGGGCCTCCAGCTCCATCTGGGTCTCGAGGCTCTCCTGGGTGGACTGGTGGAAGAGCAGCTTGGCCCCGCCGAAGGCCAGCGTCGGGCCTTGGGCCAGCTCACGCGCCAGTGCCGCCAGAGCCTGGGGAAACTCGGCGTCGGGGATGACCCGATTGACGAGCCCCCACTCCAGCGCCTCCTTGGCGCTCAGCACGCGGTTCGTGTAGTGGAGCTCGAGCGCGCGGCGGCCGACTCGGCCGCGACGACCAAGTCCCCCGAGAGCGCCAGGCTCATCCCGCCGCCGGCGGCGATGCCGTTGACCCCCATGATGACGGGCTTGGGGCTCCGGCAGAGGCGGGAGACCGCGCCGTGGAGGTACGTGGTGAGCTGCTTGATCAGGACGCCGACCTTCGGGAGGTTGTCGGCGAAGTCCTTCACGTCGCCCCCCGCGCAGAAGGCCTTCCCTGCCCCGGTGACCACGATGCACCGGACCTCGCGGTCCTCGTCAGCCTCGAGCGCGGCGTGGAAGAACTCGCTGGCCAGCTGGAGGTTCAGGGCGTTGTACGCGTCGGGGCGGTTCAGGGTGATGGTGGCGACCTGATCCTTCACGTCTACGAGCAGCGTCTGGTAGGCCATGGTCGTCTCCTCCGCGCTCAGGTGAGATCCACCCAGACGCTCTTGACCTCCGTGTAGAGGTCGAGCCCCGCCGAGCCCATCTCTCGGCCGAACCCGGACTCCTTGAACCCGCCGAAGGGCAGCGCCGCGTCGAACAGGTTGTAGGCGTTCACCCAGACCGTGCCCGCCCGGATCGCGCGCGCGGCTCGAAGAGCCTTGGCGACGTCGCGGGTCCACACCGCCGCCGCCAGCCCGTAGGTCGTCGCGTTGCCTTCCGCGATCCCTTCCTCTATCGACTTGAAGGAGATCACCGACAGCACCGGGCCGAAGATCTCCTCCCGCGCGATCTTCATCTTGTTCGAGACGCCGTCGAAGATCGTCGGCTCGATGAAGAAGCCCTTGCCGGTGCCGATGTTCGCACGGCCACCGCCCGCCACCAATCGCGCTCCTTCCTTCTTGCCCGATTCGATGTAGGAGAGCACGGTCTCCATCTGCTGCTTCGACACCACCGGGCCCATCCGCGTGGCCTTGTCCATGGGATCGCCCACCTTGAGGCCCTTGACCCGCTCGGTGAGCTTCGACATGAACTCGGCGTGGACCTTCTCCTCCAGGAAGAGCCGGGAGCCGGCGGCGCAAACTTCTCCTTTGTTGTAAAAGATTCCCGTCATCGTTCCCTTGACAGCCGCCTCCATGTCGGCGTCGGCGAAGACGATGTTCGGCGACTTGCCGCCCAATTCGAGCGAGAGTCGCTTGAGAGTCCCGGCGGCCTCGCGCATGATCTTTTTGCCAACCTCCGTGGAACCCGTAAACGCAACCTTGTCCACGCGCGGGTCGCGCACCAGCGCCATTCCGGCCTTGCCGCCCGGGCCGGTGACGACGTTGAAGACGCCCTCGGGGAGCCCGGCCTCCTGGCAGAGCTCGGCGAACTTGAGCGCTGTGAGCGGCGTGAGCGACGCGGGTTTCAACACGACGGTGTTGCCCGCGGCCAGCGCCGGAGCGATCTTCCAGGAGGAGAGGAGGAAGGGGAAATTCCAGGGCACGATGGCCCCCACCACCCCGATGGGCTGGCGGAGCGTGAAGGTGAAGGCGCCCTCCCGGAGCGCCAGGGTCTCCCCGTGGATCTTGGTGGCCCAGCCCGCGTAGTAGCGGAAGACCTCCGCCGCGAAGGGGATCTCGACCTTCCCCGAGTCGAAGAGCGTCTTCCCCGTGCAGAGGCTCTCGAGGCGCGCCAGCTCGTCCAGGTTGGCCATGATCAGGTCGCCGAGCTTCCAGACGAGCCTTCCCCGCTCGGCAGCGCTCATCTTGGGCCAGGGACCCGAGTCGAAGGCCTTGCGGGCCGCGGCGACGGCCAGGTCCACGTCGCGCTCGTCGCCCTTGGCGACCCGCGCGCTCTCCTCCTCGGTGGCGGGATTGATGGTGACGTACGTCTCGCCGGACAGGGGGGGACGCCAGTTCCCTCCGATGAACATCTCACCCGTCTTCATCGTCGTTCTCCTACGCGGTGTAGTTTGAGCAGGTTGGTGGTGCCGGTGGCCCACATGGGGGCCCCGGAGATGATAACGAGGACATCGTTGGGGCGGACCGAGCCGGTGCCCAGGAGCGTGGCCTCTACCTCTTCGATCATCTCGTCGGTCGTCTCAACCTTCCTGATGAGTCGGGAAGAGACCCCCCAGCAGAGCCCCAGCCGTCTCTGAACCTCCGCCGACGGCGTCAGCGCGATGATGGGCGCCTCGGGACGCTCCTGGGAGATGAGCCGCGCGGTGGAACCCGACTGGGTGAAGGCGACGATGGCCTTTGCCCCCAGGTCGCTCGCGGCATGGCAAGCAGCCTCGGCGATCGCCTGAGGGAAGCCGCTGACTTCCTCGCGCCGCCGCGCCCAGACGGGCGGGGTCATGGATCGCTCCACGCGCTCGGCGATCCGGGCCATCACTTCCACGGTCTCGTTGGACGGTCAATTTTCAACCGTCCAATGGATAATTTGCACGAACAGTTAATTATTGCTGTAATTTTAGTATGTTACGGCTTTGTTTCTTTGGTGATTTTCCCTAGCATTTCCAAGATTTCCTTCTCCAGGGCCTTGATGTCGGCCTCGATCTCCGGGAGCGGGCGGGGGGGCTGGTACTTGTAGAAGTAGCGGTTGAAGTTGATCTCATACCCTACCCGCCCCACCTGCCCGTCCGCGACGTTGGGCGCGTCCGCCAGGAGCTTCGCGAAGTCGTAGCGGGAGGTGTTGTAGAAGGCGAAGCCTGACGACTTGCGTAGAAGCGGGTCGGGGTTCTCCAGCCCCTTACCCTTGTACTTCGCCAGCGTTGTCAGCACCTTCTCCTTCATTGGGGCAAGGACACAGTCGAGGCGGCGAAGAACGGTCAGCGGGAGGATGACGTCCTGGTACTTCCCCCGCTTGAAGGTGTCGCGGATAAGGTCGGCAACGCCCCAGATGAAGGAGACGATCTCGCCGTGGTTCATCGGGGATCAGGAGGCCAGGAGGCGATCGAGAAACCGCCCGGTGTAGGACTTGGCCGCCTGGCGCGCGACCTCCTCGGGGGTCCCCGTGGCGATGACGCGGCCGCCCTCGTCGCCCCCCTCGGGGCCGAGGTCGATGACCCAGTCGGCGGTCTTGATGACGTCCATGTTGTGCTCGATGATGACGACGGTGTTGCCCTGGTCCACCAGCCGGTTCAGGACGTCCAGGAGGCGCTGGATGTCGGCGAAGTGGAGCCCGGTCGTCGGCTCGTCGAGGATATAGAGCGTGCGGCCCGTCGCCCGGCGCGAGAGCTCGGTCGCGAGCTTCACCCGCTGGGCCTCGCCCCCCGAGAGCGTGGTGGCGGACTGGCCGAGCCGGATGTAGTCCAGCCCGACATCGTGGAGGGTCTGGAGCTTGGCCTTGATCGGTGGCACCCGCTCGAAGAACGCCAGCGCCTCGTGGACCGTCATGTCCAGCACCTCGGCGATGTTCTTGCCCTTGTAGCGGATGTCGAGCGTCTCCCGGTTGTAGCGCTTCGCCTTGCAGACCTCGCAGGTCACGTACACGTCGGGGAGGAAATGCATCTCGATCTTGACCAGGCCGTCGCCCTGGCACGCCTCGCAGCGGCCGCCCTTGACGTTGAACGAGAACCGGCCGGGCTTGTAGCCGCGCACCCGCGCGTCCTGGGTCCGGGCG
>JACPCF010000093.1 GCA_016179965.1 Candidatus Rokuibacteriota bacterium
ACGCGGCCAGCCGACGGTAAATCTTCCCGGTGACCTGCCCATGGATCCCCGCCACCGGCGCCATCTCAATGACCTCGCCGTTTACCAGCTCCCGCCTTGTATCCCCTTCTCCGAGTCGCCAGAGGTCCTGGGCTGTGACACGCGCCTTCGTCGCCATCCGACCGGGCCTCCCTTCATGAACTCGCCCTGAGCATACCACCTGTCGGGAGCCCCAAGCAGGGGCCTGGGCGAAGCCCTGTCCTACCTATTCGGTCGGCCGAGCCGCTGGCCGTCGCTTTTGCGCTCGCTCGCGAGGGCGCTCTCGGCGAGGGCTTCTTTGGGTTGCTGACACTTCGCCCTTAAGGCCTTGACAGCGGCCCGCCCGTCAAAGACGATACGGCTACCATGACTGTCTTGCGCTGGTCTGTTGAACAGGTCCTCGGAGCCCTTCGGGATCTTTCCCCGGAGGCCCAACAGGAAGTGCTGAACCGGCTTCCGTCCGTGCTCGCTCCGTCCCCGGAAGAGCTGGCCTGGCTCCGTCTGGCTGAGCCGGCCTTCCAATTCTGGGACAATCCTGAGGATGCCGCCGACGACGCCCTGTAGGCGGGGAGACATCGTCCTCGTCCCGTTCCCCTTCACGGACCTCAGCACCACCAAGCAACGCCCTCCCGTTGTCCTCTCCTCCGAGCCGCTTTCCCGACCGTCGTCTCATCCACCGAACCCTCGGCCGCCTACCGGACGCAACCGTGGAAACCCCCGGCGTTGCTGAACGCGCGCAGCCCGAACCGCGGGACCAACGCGACGGAAAAAGGTGGCTGGTTTCGGAGACGAAATTCGGGAGCGAGAGCGACGCTGCCTGCTACTTAAGGAGAGCCGGGACCGGCGTTAGGCGCCGGTTGATAGGATCCGCCGCGAATCCAAATCCCTCCAACGTGAACACCCCCAGGAGCGGCTCCGTGGTGGGATCGCCAAAGACGGCAATGGTCGGCTGCGTCCGTCCATCAATCCGGACCTGAACCCAGGCCACCGGATACGTCACCTGACGACCGTCCGCCAGTACGAACGGCCGCTCTTCGTCGGGGCGGACACCTAGGCGCTCCAGGAGGTCCCGCGGGACCCACGTGTAGGTTGCGCCCGTATCGACCAGCGCCTCGAGATTCTCAAAGCGGCCACCCGCAAGGTCCCCGATCTCAATTTGCACTCGGAAGCTTCCCATGCCCATGCCTGATCGCACTGAGCATACCACACATTGGGATCAGGGCTGCCCAGAAGCCCGCCCGCAGGCCGAAGAGTCGGTCGCCCAGGAGGAAGGTGACCAGGACGGCGCCGATGGCCGTCAGCGCCACCGGCGCGTGGGCCCTGGCCTCCGTCACGCGGCCGCCGGGGAGCGACAGGACCGCGATGCTCCACGGGTAGAGGGGGGGCTTGTTCCGGTACTGTTTGCCGCGCACCTGGACGTCGAACCACGCGCCGCGCTCGAGCACATCCCGGGCCAGGAGCGCGAAGCGGGCCTCGTCGGAGGTCGCGATGACCCGCTGGCCGATAGGCGGCACGACCAGGAGGGCCGCCCCGAGACGGGTCACGCGCACGGCCGCTCCCTCAGGTGAGCCGCAGAGTATGACGAAAGGAGCTACCGCCAGAGGTCAGCGAGCGAGAGCGTGAGGCCGGGCCAGTCCGGATGGGCCAGGGACGCCTTGCCGCGTCAAGGGAGACCCAAGTCACCCTATAGCATCTCGCCAACGCAACGGCGATAAAACTCGATGAGATCAGGCCGACCCATCTCGACCGCGAGACCTTCTATGAGGGGGTCCAGATACTTGCGGTCCAGGGCGGGCCCTTGCCGCTGGGTGATGCCGGCCACGTCCTCCCGATCCCTCGGACGGTCCGACACAATCTTGGAGACGATGAGGTCCTCGGGGGTGCAGACGCGGACGGGCTGGCCCGCCACGGGCATCACGCGGGCTCGCCGGATGGCCGCCTCCTCGAACGGAAGCGCGCCGAAAATCAGGTCCACGCGAAACCCCTGGGGCGTCTCCATAGGCAGGACGCGAGTCTCCCTCACAAACTCCGCGGGATCCTCGGGAAGGAGGCGGAATGCCCCGGCGAGTCGATGGATGAGGGGAGCGATGTCTCTCTCTTCCACCCACACGGTGACATCCACATCAAGAGTGGTCCGTGGCACCCCCCAGAAAAGGTTGGCCACGGGTCCAATGACCGTATAAGGGATTCCCGCCTCCTCCAGAAACCGCGCAATGCTAAGGAGGGCCTCCTCGAATCGCGTCATCGTACGGGCGGGACGAATCGAAGCGCCTGTCGAAGACGCCGGATCGCCTCAGCCTTTTGCGTGACGCTCCGACTCGCAACCGCCCCCGAGACCCGGAGGTAAAACTCCACGATCTCTCCCACGGCACGCACCGCCTCTTCCCCCGGAAACGGACGGCCCCGCCTGCCGCAGCGTTCTTCCCAGGCCCGAAAGCGGGCCCACTGGGCCTGCCTGGCTGCCGTTTGCTGCCGGAGCGTTTCCACTTCCCGTCCCTCCCTTGAGTACGTGCCGCGTTCTCCGGGCCGAGCCCGCCAGCCTTTCTCCGGTACAGGAAGGGGCAGCTGGATTAACGCCAGAGGTCGGCGAGGGAGAGGGTGAGGCCGGGCCAGTCCGGATGGGACAGGGACGCCTCGCCTTGGGCCTGAACCGCCAGCGCATAGGCTCCGGCCTCCGCCCGGTAGCACTCGATCCGCGAGGCCTCCGGGTCCACCAGCCAGTAGTCCGGTCGTGGTCGCGCGTGGAAGGAGAGAGAACCTCCACGACGAGGGCCGGAGGCCCTTCGATCGCTCGCCCGGAAACCTGGCCAGGGTCGGTGACGAGCACGAGGTCGGGCTGGACGACGTCGTGGGGAGTCAGGATCAGGTCGATCGGCGCGTTGAAGACTTCTCCCCGGCCGGAGGCCTCGAAGTAGGCCTCGAGTTGCCGCTGGAGCCGCTTGGAGACGCGCTGGTGGAGCGGGCTAGGCGCCGGCGTCACGTAGACGTCTCCTTCCAGAAGCTCGTAGCGCTTGCCGTCGGGCGGGATCCGGGCGTAGTCAGAGTAGTCGAGTTTTTGCTTGAGTCCGGTGATCATCGTCACGCCTCCAGCGAGCGCTCGTACTGGGCGCGGAGCCGCTCCACCTCCTCCGGATCCAGCTGCAGGCCCAACCGCAGCCCCATCTCGCCCAGGATCGTCTTGATCTCGTTCAGCGACTTCTTGCCGAAGTTCTTCGTCTTCAAGAGCTCGGGCTCGGTCCTCTGCACGAGGTCCGCGATGGTGCGGATGTTGGCGGTCTTGAGGCAGTTGGAGGCCCGGACGGACAGCTCGAGCTCGTCCACGGTCCGGAAGAGGTTCTCGTTCAGCTCGGCGCGGGTGACGACCTCCCGCTCCACCTCCTCCTCCTCCACCTGCAGGCCCTGCGGGAAGTCGATGAGGAGCTCGAACTGATCCTGGAGGATCCGCGAGGCCTCGCCCACCGCCGTCTCCGGCGAGACGCTGCCGTTGGTCCACACCTCCACGATCAGCCGCTCCTGGCCGCCGGGCGCCCCCTTGATCGGCTCAACGTGGAAGTTCACCCGCTGGATGGGGCTGAAGTCCGCGTCCATCAGGACCGCGTTGATGGGGAGCGCCTCGGGCTCGCGCTTCTCTGCCGGCACGTAGCCCCGCCCCCGCTCAATGCACACCTCCATCTCGAGGACCCCGTCCTTGTCGAGCGTGGCGAGCGGGACGTCGGGAGTCAGGATCTCCACGTCGGCGTCGGGCTCGAAATCCGCGGCCTTGACGCCCTTCGGCCCCTGGGCCTTGAGGCGGAGGATCTTGGGCCGGTTCAGGTGAAGCACGAATACCACCTTCCGGAGGTTCAGGATGACGTCCAGGGTGTCCTCCGTCACCCCCGGCAGGAAGGAGAACTCATGGAGGACCCCCTCGATCTTGACCCACGTGGGCGCGGCCCCATGGATCGAGGAAAGGAGCACCCGGCGAAAGGCGTTGCCCGCGGTGAGGGCAAAGCCGGGCTCAAAGGGCTCCAGGGCAAGCCGGCCGTAGCCGCGCTCCCGGACTTGCCACTCGTGACGGGTGGGGAGCTGAAGGTCGAGCATTGGTATCCCTCCGGCCCGCCATTATAACTGATCCCGCGCGGGGAGCAACTGGATTGGTTGACTCTGGGCCAAACCCTCCGTAAAATAAAACGAAATTATGATGGAGCGCCCGCGTTTCCTCAAGATCTGGGCGGACCCGAAGGGAAGGCCGGGCCTCGGGGGGAAGACCCTCCTCGGCGCGGCGGTCCTGGCGGGGATCCTCTTTGTGGCCCTCCAGGGCTGGTGGGTGCTGGTCCCCGCCCCCGCGGTCCAGGCCGGGCCCCAGGTCGTGGAGATTCCGGCCCACCAAAGCCTGTTCGGCGTGGCGCGCACGCTGGAGCGGGCCGGCGTGATCCGGAGCCCACTCGGGTTCGCCCTGCTGAGCGCGCTGCGCGGGAGCGCCCGGGGCCTGAAGGCCGGCGAGTACGAGATTCCCCAGAACGCCACCACCCTGCTCATCCTGTCCCTGCTCGAGGAGGGGAAGGTCAAGAAGCACATGATCCGCTTCCCGGAGGGCGGCACGGTGCAAGACCTCGGACGCCTTCTCGAAGCGGAGAGTCTGGCGAGCGCCGAGGAGGCGCTGGGGCTCGCCGGGTACCCGAGCTTCCTCCGCTCCCTCGGCATCGAGGCCGAGAGCCTGGAAGGCTACCTCTTCCCCGACACGTACCACTTCATCAAGGGGATGACCGCCGCGGAGATGCTCGCCCGGATGGTCCAGCGCCTCCGGGAGCAGGTGACGCCCGATATCCTGGCCCGGGCCGAAGCCAAGGGCCTCACGCTCCACCAGCTGCTGACCCTGGCCTCGATCATCGAAAAGGAGGCGGTCGCGCCCCAGGAGCGGCCGCTCATCTCGGCTGTCTTCTGGAATCGCCTCAAGCGGGAGATGCCGCTCCAAGCCGACCCCACGGTCCAATACGCCGTCGGCAAGGAGCGCCGCGCGCTGACCCGGGCAGACCTTCAGGTGCCTTCCCCCTTCAACACGTACCGCTTCCCCGGCCTCCCCCCCGGGCCCATCGCCAGCCCGGGCAGGGCGGCGATCCTGGCGGCCCTCGAGCCGGCGAAAGCGCCCTACCTCTACTTCGTCTCCACCGGTGAGAACCGCCACCACTTCTCGGTGACGCTCGAAGAGCACAACTCCGCCGTGGCGCGGTATCGCCTGGCGCGGACCACCAAGTAAGCGGCGACGCCTTGGTTGGGGTCAGGCCTGAGTTATTGCGTATCCGCGACGCCGAGTCTCCAGCGGCGCAGCGGGCCTGACATGCCGGGGACGACACCGCACGGCAAGCCCTGGGGCGGCCGCTTCTCCGGCGCTCCCGACCCCGTCGCCGAACGCTTCACGGCGTCGCTCGCCTTCGACCGCCGGCTCTGGCCCTATGACCTCGAAGGCAGCCGCGCCTGGGCGCGGGCCCTGAAGGGGGCCGGCCTCCTGACGGCGGAGGAGCTGGCCCAGATTCTCCGGGGGCTCGATGAGGTCGGGCAGGAACTCGCCGCCGGGACATTTCCGTTCAGAGCCGAGCTGGAAGACATCCACATGAACATCGAGCGGCGGCTCCAGGACAAGGTGGGCCCCGTCGGCGGGAAGCTCCACACCGGCCGCTCGCGCAACGACCAGATCGCGCTCGACGAACGGCTCTACCTCCGGGACGTGATCGGCCGGATCGACCGGGGCGTCCGCGACATCCAGTCGGCCCTGATCCGGCGGGCTGAGGAGCATCTCGGCGTCCCGATGCCCGGCTACACTCACCTCCAGCGGGCTCAGCCCGTGCTCCTCTCCCACCACCTGCTCGCCTACGTGTTCATGTTCCAACGCGACCGGGAGCGCTTCAGGGACTGCCTCGGGCGCGTCAACGTCCTCCCCCTTGGGTCGGGAGCGCTGGCGGGGACCGCGTTCGCCATCGACCGCGATGCCCTCGCTCGGGATCTCGGCTTCGACCGGGCCTCGCCGAACAGCCTGGACGCCGTCAGCGACCGGGACTTCATCCTCGAGTTTCTGAGCGCCGCCGCCATCCTCGGCATGCACTGGAGCCGGCTGGCGGCGGACCTCACCCTCTGGGCCACGGCGGAGTTCGGGTTCGTCGAGTTCTCCGACGCCTTCGCCACCGGCTCGTCCCTCATGCCCCAGAAGAAGAACCCTGACGTGGCAGAGCTCGTCCGGGGCAAGTGCGGGCGCCTCTACGGTAACCTCCTGGCGGTGCTGACCACCATGAAGGGGCTGCCCCTCGCGTACAACTCCGACATGCAGGAGGACAAGGAGCCGCTCTTCGACAGCGTGGACGCCCTCGAAGCGATCCTCGGCGTGCTCCCCCCCCTGCTGGCAAGCCTGACCTTCAACGTCGAGCGGCTCGCCGAGGCCGCGGCAGCTCACTACGCGACGGCCACAGACCTGGCCGACTACCTGGTGAAGAAGGGCCTCCCCTTCCGACAGGCCCACGAGGTGGTGGGCGGCGTGGTGCGCCACGCGGTCGAGACGAAGCGCGCTCTCGAGGCGCTCCCGCTGGAGGACCTGAAGGGTTTCTCCCCGCTCTTCGCCGCCGACGTCTTCGAGGCGATCAGCGTGGAGGCCTCGCTCCGCGCCCGGGCGGTCCGCGGCGGGACAGCGCCCGAGACGGTCCGGCGGGCGCTGGCCGAGGCCAAGGCGCTGGCGGCCGAGGGACTCTGAGGGGTCAGGTCTTGCAATGACACATTCCGAGGCGAAACGACGGCGGGCTCGGGAGATTGTTGCAATGCAAGACCTGACCCCCTTAGGGGTGACCCCCTTAGGGGGGCGCCAACCGCGGGCCGTGATGGCGGGGCTTCTCCTGGTCCTCGCGACCCTGGTGCTGGCTGGGTGCGGGAAGAAGGGGCCGCCGGTGGCGCCCGAGAGGCGGGTCCCCGCCGTCGTCTCGGGCCTCTCCGCCGTGGTGGAGGGCTCCACCGTGGTCCTCACGTGGAGCAACCCCGGGACGCACGCCGACGGCACGAGGATGCGCGACCTGACCACGGTTCGCGTCTACCGCAGGGAGGACGCCGGGGACGGCGAGCCCAAGCCTGCGCTCCTGTCCTGGGGAAAGGTCGTCGGCTACGACGAGATCGCGGTCATCCGCCTTGCCCAGCCGGACCCCGCCACGGTCGAGGGCGCCCGCGTGACGTGGGTGGACCGGGAGAAACTCACGGTCGGGCGCCGCTACGTCTACGTGCTGACGGCATCGGACTCCATCGGCCGCTCGAGCCCGCCCTCCCCGCGGCTGGTCGTGCCCTTCGTCGCCGCGCCTCGGCCTCCCGAAAGGCTGACGGCCTCGCCGGGCGAGGGGCAAGTACGTCTCGCCTGGTCAGCGACTGCTCTGCTGGTGGACGGGTCCCCCGCGCCGCCGACCCTCGGCTACGAGGTGCTCCGGGCCCCCAGCGCCGCCGGGCCCTTCGGGCCGATCACTCCGGAGCCTATCGCAACCAGGGACTTCACCGACCGCGGCCTCAAGAACGAGGAGACTTACTACTACGCGGTGCGCGCGGTGAGGACGGAGCCCGCCGGCAGCGCCCGGAGCGTACTCTCGGCGGTTGCGTCGGCCACCCCCGTGGACCTGACGCCCCCCGCGCCGCCGGGGAACTTGGTGGCCGTGCCCTCGGAGACCGCGGTGCGCCTGGCCTGGAACGCGAGCCCGGAGGAGGACGTGGCGGGGTACGTCGTCTATCGAGCCGAGGCGCCCGGCGCCGCCTTCGTCCGCCTGACGCCGACCCCGATCACCACCACGACCTACATCGACCGCGCCGTGGAGCGGGGCAAGACGTACGTGTACGCCGTCACGGCTGTCGATCGGGCGACGCGCCCCAACGAAAGCCGGCGCTCCCAGCCCGCGGGCGCCACCGTGCCTTGACTTCCTCCGAGGCGCGTGCTAGGGTCACCGAGAACCAGGCACGCGACGCCGCCATGCCGCACTTCGAATACCGAAACGGGGAGCTTCACTGCGAGTCCACTTCCCTCCGCACGATCGCCGACGCCGTCGGCACTCCGGCCTACGTCTACTCGCGCGCCGCGCTCGTGGAGAACTACCGCGCCTACGACGCCGCCGTGGCGAGCCACCCGCATCTGATCGCCTACGCCATGAAGGCCAATGCGAACCTCGGCGTCGTCGCGACCCTGGCGCGCGAGGGAGCGGGCGCCGAAGTCTTCTCCGGGGGCGAGCTGTTCCGTGCCCTGAAAGCCGGAGTCCACCCGAAGAAGATCCTCTTCGCCGGCCCGGGAAAAACCCGGGAGGAGATGCGGGACGCGCTGAAGGCGGACATTTTAATGTTCAACGTGGAGTCCGCCGGCGAACTCGCGTTGCTGGATCGTGTGGCCCAGGAGCTCGGGACGCGCGCCCCCGTGGCCCTTCGGGTGAACCCCGACGTGGACCCCGAGACCCACCCGTACATCGCGACCGGGCTCCGCTCTGCCAAGTTCGGCATCCCCATTGCTCAGGCCCTGGGGGAGTACCGAAAGGCCGCGCAGCTCCCCGGCATCGAGGTGGTGGGCGTCCACATGCACATCGGCTCCCAGCTCACCAAGGTCGCCCCCGTTGCCGACGCCCTGGCGCGGGTGGTGAATCTGGTCGAGACCCTGCGCGCGCAAGGCATCTCGGTTCGCTATCTGGACGTGGGAGGGGGGCTGGGGATCCGCTACCGTGACGAGGATGTGCCGACCCCCGTCCAGTACGCCGAGGTCGTTCTCTCCGCCGTGCGGCCGCTGGGGGTCACCCTGATCCTGGAGCCGGGACGCTCCGTCGTGGGCAACGCCGGGATCCTCCTGACGCGGGTCCTCTACAACAAGGAGACGCCCGACAAGCGGTTCGTGGTCGTGGACGCGGCCATGAACGATCTGATCCGGCCCAGCCTCTACAACGCGTACCATGAGATCCGATCGGTCCGGGAGGTCCGGGGCCGGCCGTCGCTCACCGTGGATGTTGTCGGCCCGGTCTGCGAATCGGGGGACTTCCTGGCCAAGGACCGGGCGCTCCCGGCGGTGGACGAGGGAGAGCTGCTGGCGGTGATGAGCGCGGGGGCCTACGGGTTCGTCATGGCCTCCAACTACAACGCTCGCCCCCGAGCCCCCGAGGTCCTCGTGGACGGGAGCCGGTACTCCATCGTCAGGCGGCGGGAGAGCTACGAGGATCTCATCGCGGGAGAGAGTCTGTGAAGGGGGTAGGAACATGAAACCGACGTTTCAGGGATCGCTGGTCGCGCTGGTCACCCCGTTCCGGGACGGCAAGGTGGACGAGCCGAAGCTCCGCGAGCTGGTGGAGTTCCACGTCGCCAACGGAACCGACGCCATCATTCCCTGCGGGACCACGGGGGAGTCTCCCACCCTCTCTCACGACGAGCACAAGCGCGTGGTGGAGATCGTGATCGAGGCCGCCCGCGGGCGCGTGCCGGTGGTGGCCGGGACCGGCTCCAACTCGACGGGCGAGGCCATCGAGCTCACGGCCCACGCCCAGAAGGCGGGGGCCGCGGGCGCGCTCGTCGTGAACCCGTACTACAACAAGCCCACCCAGGAGGGCCTGTACCGCCACTTCAAGGCGATCGCGGAGGCCGTGGACATCCCGATCCTCGTGTACAACATCCAGAGCCGGACCGCGGTCAACGTCGAGACCGAGACCCTGGCCCGCCTGGCCAAGATCCCGAACATCGTGGGGGTGAAGGAGGCTTCGGGTTCGCTCGACCAGATGACCCAGGTGATCCTCGCCTGCGGCCCGGACTTCACCGTCCTCTCCGGCGACGACAACCTCACGCTCCCGCTGATGGCCGTGGGAGGGCGCGGG
>JACPCF010000094.1 GCA_016179965.1 Candidatus Rokuibacteriota bacterium
CGAGCTGGCCTACGCCCCCCTGGGCGCCCCGGCCGGCTCCTGCCCCCGTCGGCGCTTCAGCGACGAGAAAGAACTGGAGGCGTTCCTGGCCGGCGCGCTGAGGATCGAGCCGCGGGAGATTGCCACGGCGCTCGGCGCCCTGGCCCGAAACGGGAGCTACTGCGTGTACGAGGTGCGGTTGTCGGAAGCGGAGATTCAGGAGCACGGCCTCGGGACGGCTTGGTCGCTCTCGTCTTCCCGCGCGGCCGTGGTGGGCGCCTGCTGAGGCTCAGCAGCCCAGGCGCGTGTCTTCGGGCTCGTAGTCCTTCAGCTTGTAGGTCGTCGCGAAGTCGTCCTCCCAGATCTCCAGCGGAAGCCGGCCCAGCCGGTCCCGGCCGTCGAAGGCGACGATGGTGGCGCGCCTGACAAACTCCTGGGCGCCAATCCGCTTGGCCACGAAGGCCCGCACGGTCCCCTTGTCGGCAAACACCCCGAGCGTTTCCGCCCTCTCCCCCTCGCCGGCCCGCTCGTTCGGCTTGAGCCAGGTGAGGATCACCGAGTAGCCGGTCAACGCGGGGCTGGCGAAGATCTCGGCATCGGCCGCCAACTGACGGAGGAGATCCACGCCATAGCGGGAGAACATGGCCGAGGCGCGCCGGGCCTGAGAGAGCGCCGCGAACTCGGGGGTGATCTTCTGGTCCACCCAGACCCAGATATTCAGGTAGCGGTCGTCACCCGGAGCGCCGGCGGGGCGCGTGAAGCCCAGCCCGCTCTTGTGCACCTCGAGCCACGGCCGGCAGTGATAGACGCGGGCGTAGATCTGGCGGAGCTTCGCCTCGAACGTCATCCCCAGGGTCTTTCCCTTCTCCGTGGTGTACTTGTCGAGGGGCGCGATGGCCTCCTCGGGCGGGGCGGCGGCGGCCCCGCTCACGAGGGCCAGGACGATCAGGAGTACCCAGAGCTTCACTGGCCCTTTACCAGGAAGTGGGCCCGCCGGTTCTGGGTCCAGCACGCCGGGTTCTGCTCCGTGCAGACCGGGCGCTCCTTGCCATAGCTGACCAGCGTGAACCGGTTGGCGTCGAGCCCGCGGGACAGGAGATAGGTCAGCGTGGCCTTGGCCCGGCGCTCGCCGAGGGCCAGGTTGTACTCGTTGGTGCCGCGCTCGTCGCAGTGCCCCTCGACCAGGATCAGATAGCCTGGGTTGGCCTTCATCCACGCGGCGTTCGCGTCCAGAATCTCGGCGGCCGCCGGCCGGATGTCGTACTTGTCGAAGTCGAAGTGGACGTCCTTGAGTTCGTCGAGGGCCGTGAACTCTCGCGGAGGCGGCGGCGCGACCGGGATCGGCGGCGGAGGCGGGGCCGGCGCCGTTTGGGCGACGGGCGTCACCACCTCGGTGGGCGCGACCGGTTCCGCGGGAGCGACCGGCGGGGGCGGTGGGGTCCAGAGCGCCACGGCGGGAGCCGGCGGCCCCGGCGCCGGAGTGGCGGCCACCAGCGTGACGGTCGGCGTTCGCTTCGGACACCCCATAAGAAAGAGCGCCAGGACCAGCAAGAGGAAAGCGGTTCCCAGATGATACCGTTGGCGCGCCATGATGTCGTCCTCCCTTTCTCCCTCGAGGGAGCAACTTCGCTGCCAAGTCCCACCTGGTCGTAAGTCGGCCCCAGCCTTCTGGAAAATCAGGGGTTCTCGATCGCTCCGCATCCGAACGTCGTCACAGGTCGCCAAGGACACTGTCAGGGGACGGACAGGGAATATCTCCCTTCGGCCGCCGACGCCAGGATGAGATGGCCCCCGTCATCCACGATGGCGATCACGACCCCCCGAGGATGCCTCAAGGGTTGGACGCGCCAAGCCCTGCCCCGGGTTCGCTGGTATACTCGGAGAGGGAGGACTCACCATGTGGCTCCGCTCGCATAAGCTCCAGCCGCGGCCGCCCCACGACGCGCTCCCCGGCCGGGCGGAGCGCATGCCGGTTCCCGCCAGACACGTCGTCAGCGGCGCCACGCTCGAGCCGCCATACCCGGCCGGGATGGAGCTGGCCCTGTTCGGCATGGGCTGCTTCTGGGGCGCGGAGCGCAAGTTCTGGGAGACGCCGGGCGTATACTCGACGGCGGTCGGCTACGCCGGAGGATTCACGCCCAACCCCACCTACGAGGAGGTCTGCAGCGGCCGCACCGGGCACGCCGAGGTGGTGCGGGTCGTCTTCGACCCGGAGAAGGTCGCCCACGACGACCTGCTGCGCCTCTTCTGGGAGAACCACGACCCGACGCAGGGCATGCGCCAGGGCAACGACGTCGGCACGCAGTACCGATCGGCCATCTACTGCTACGGCGACGCGCAGCGCCGGACCGCCGAGGCCTCGCGGCACGCCTATCAGCAGATGCTCAGCGCGGCCGGCTTCGGCCCGATCATGACCGAGATCCGCGAGGCGCCGGAGTTCTACTACGCCGAGGACTATCACCAGCAGTACCTCGCGAAGAACCCCTGGGGCTACTGCGGCATCGGCGGCACCGGGGTGCGCTGCGCCACCGGCGTGACCCCGAGCCGCTGACCGCTGACGGAGAACGCGAAGGGGCTAGCGAGTCGCTCTCGCTAGCCCCTTGCTCCGTCTGACCTCTGCCAGATATCTTCTGTTGACGCCGCTCCCGCGCCCGCCTAGAATCCCGTCAAATTCGGCAATCTAAGCTCGGGACCGTCGGAGGGCCCGAGATGGGTCCCCGGGGTTCACAGCCAACTGCCGCCTGCACGGCGGCTCGCCGTAAGCTAGCGCTCATCAACGTTGATTGTCGGTCCTGGTTCTCGCTGAGGAGGGGCCCGATGAAGGTGGGGATACTGGAAATCCTGGGATTGCCAGCCCGTTATCCGACCGACCTGGCATATCGTCTGGTCATGAGGAAGCAATACGCCTCGGTCACGCCCCAGGCGGTCTCGGTCTGGTGCCGCCAGCTCGGTCACGAGACGTTCTACGCCCCCTACTACGGACTGGGAGATCCAGGCGGCCAGTTCCCGACGGATCTGGATATCGTCTTCATCGCCAGCTACACCCAGGACAGCGCCCTCGCCTATGCGCTGGCGAAGAAGTACAGGCGGGCGGGCGTTCGGACCGTCATCGGTGGTCCCCATGCCAAGGCCTTTCCGGTGGACTGCCTGCGTTTCTTCGATCTGGCCGTCAAGGAGTGCGACAAGAGCCTCATCGCCGACATCCTCGCGGGACACTTCGACCCGGGGTCGGTGATCTCCAGCGCAAAGCCGTTCGAGGATCTTCCGACGGTCCAGGAGCGGCTGCCGGAGATCCGAAAGTCGGCTTTTCTCTGGAGCCGGCGGCGATACTTCATGACCACGGTGCCCATGCTGTCGAGCATGGGTTGCCCCTACAGCTGCGACTTCTGCATCGATTGGGATAACCCCTATCGCCTGCTGCCCCTCGATCGCCTCGCCACCGATCTTCGCTTCCTATCGACGAACTTGCCTGGCGTCCTGGTGGGTTTCCACGACCCCAACTTCGGCGTCAAGTTCGATCAAGTCCTTGACGTGCTGGAGACCGTTCCTCCAGATTTGCGGAATCCCTACATGATAGAGAGTTCACTATCCGTCCTCCGCGGACCTCGCGTGAAGCGGTTGAGGGAAACGAACTGCGTGGCGGTCGCTCCGGGCGTCGAGTCTTGGGCCGACTACTCGGACAAGGCCGGCGTGGGACGGGAGACGGGGATCGAGAAGCTCGATCGGGTGGCAGAACACTTCCGGCACCTCCACGAGAATATCCCCTACCTGCAAGCCAATTTCATTTTCGGCCTCGATACGGATGAGGGGGATGAGCCGATAGAACTGACGAAGGAGTTCATGACGCGCACGCCGTTTGCCTGGCCGGCGCTCAACATCCCGGTCCCGTATGGGGGGACCCCGCTGTACGAGCAACTGGGGGAGGAGGGTCGGATACTCACATCGATGCCCTTCAGCTTCTACTACGCGCCGTACCTGGTGATGACGCTGAAGAACTACGATTCGGTCACATACTACGAGAAGCTTATCGAGCTCCTCGGGCACTCCAGCTCCCGCCAGATGTTGAACCACCGGATGAAGAGTACGACGCGCGGGACTGTCAAGATCATTCATTGGACGCGGACGGTAAGCACGAGGGCGTGGATCAAAGCGTACCGAAACATCCTCCGGATGTTGCGCTCAGACCGGGAGTTTCGGACGTTCCACGAGGGACGATCGCAGGTGCTGCCCGAGTTCTATCACCGGATGTACGAGCGAACGCTCGGGACTTACGCAGAGCTGATGTCCCGAAGGGACCGCATGCCGAACCTCGAGCATGCCGTGCCGGCGATGTCTGGGACCCCTACCGCCGATTCCACCGCCGAGCCGCCGACCAATTCCTATATAAGGGATAAAGGACAGCCCCGTCGAACCCCACCAGAGGAGAGGACAACATGGCCCAGCTGAGGATCCCCCTGGACGCGCGGCGGTTCGCCACCGGCTTGACCTGGAAGGAGTACCTGGCCCAGATGGGCGACACCCGGGCCCGCACCGAGGACAACTACCACAAAGCCGTGCTGACCGAGGAGGAGCGGCAGTTCTTCAGCGGCTTGGGCCAGGTGCGGCACGCGCTGATGCTCGCCGAGAACTGGTGCGGTGACGTCCACCGCAACTCGCCGGTGCTCGCCCGCATCGCCGAGGCGATGCCGAACTGCGAGCTGCGCGTGTTCTTCCGTGATCAGGACCTCGACCTGACGGATTGCTTCCTGAACAACGGCTACCGGTCCATCCCGATCCTGGTCTTCTTCGACCGGGACTGGAATGAGATCGGGCGCTGGATCGAGCGCGCGCACGCCGCGACTGCCAAGGTCGTCGGGATCCGCGCCAGGACGGTCGACGCGGCTCCTCCCGACAAGCAGGACGCCGCGATGGCCGAGTACCGGAAGCAAATCCAGGCCGAATACGACGCTCCCGGAGGCCCGCTCTGGCGGGACGCCGTCAAGGAGGTGCGGTTGGTGCTCGAAACGCGGCTGGGGCTCGCGGCCAAGAAGTAGCCGACGCGAGATGACGCTGCCGCTCGAGCCCTACACCATCATCGACCTCACGCGGGCGCGCTCGGGGCCGACGTGCGTCCGGCAGCTCGCCGACATGGGCGCCAGGGTGATCCAGGTGGAGACCAAGGCCGATCCCCAGGACGACTTCGCCCGTCACGGGTTCGACTACCAGAACCTCCACCGCAACAAGCGCTCCATGACCCTCGACCTGAAGCACCCGAAGGGCGTCGAGATCCTCAAGCAGCTCGCCGCGCGCGCGGACATCCTCGTGGAGAACTTCCGGCCCGACGTCAAGCACCGGCTCGGCATCGACTACGAATCGCTGAGCAAGACCAATCCGCGCCTCATCTACGGCAGCATCTCGGGCTTCGGCCAGACCGGGCCCTACCGCGATCGCCCGGGCTATGACCAGATCGCGCAGGGACTGGGCGGGCTCATGTCGGTGACGGGATTGCCCGGTCAGGGGCCGGTGCGCGCGGGCATCCCGGTGGCCGACCTCGCGGCGGGGATCTTCCTGGCCCAGGGCATCCTGGCGGCCTTGCTGGAGCGGGAGCGGTCGGGCCGGGGACAGTGGGTACACACATCATTGCTCCAGGCCATGGTGACCATCCTTGACTTCCAGGCCGCGCGCTGGCTCATCGACAAGGAGATCCCGCCCCAGGCCGGCAACGACCATCCCACGGGCATTCCCACGGGCGTCTTCCGCACGGCAGACGGGCACATCAATATCGCGGCCTCGGGCCAGACCATGTTCCGGCGGCTCTGCGAGGCGCTCGTCACCCAGGCCCTGATCGACGACCCCCGGTTCAAGACGCCACCCGATCGGTCCAAGAATCGCGCCGCTCTCACCGAGGAGCTGGAGAAGGCCCTCGTCACCCGGTCGAGCCAGCACTGGGTGGAGGCGCTCAATGCCGCCGGTGTGCCCTGCGGCCCCATTCTCAACGTCAAGGAGGTCTTCGAGAATCCCCAGGTGCGTCACCTGGGGCTGGCGACCAAGGTGGTCCATCCGAGGCTCGGCGAGCTCGAGGTTCAGAACCTCCCGGTGACGCTCTCGCGCACCCCCGGCGCCGTGCGGATGCCCACGCCGGAGCTGGGCCAGCACACCGAAGAGATCTTGGGCGAGCTGGGCTACTCGAGAGAGGACGTGGCGGCGCTGCGCCGGGAGGGAGTCGTCTGAAGATGAGCGAGGCGAGAGTGATCGGGCTGCTGCACCCGGGGGAGATGGGCTCGGCCGTGGGCGCGACCCTGGCGGCCGGCGGGGGCCGGGTCCTGTGGGCGTCCCAGGGGCGGGGAGCGCGGACGCGTCAGCGAGCGGAGGAGATCGACCTCGAGGACGCGGGCACCCTCGAGCAGCTCGCCCGCCACGCGGAGGTCATCTTCTCCGTGGCGCCGCCCCAGGCGGCGGTGGACGTGGCGCGCGCGGTCGCGGCCCTCCGTTTCACCGGCCTCTTCGTGGACGCCAACGCGGTCTCGCCGGAGACGGCGCGCGAGATCGGCCGCATCGTCGAGCGCGGCGGGGCCCGCTTCGTCGACGGCGGCATCATCGGGCCTGCCAACCGCAAGCCCGGCGCGGCGCGCCTCTACCTCTCGGGCCCCGAGGCGGCGCACGTGGCCCCGCTCTTCGCCGCCGGCCCGGTGAGCGCCGTGAAGCTGGAGGGGCCGGTGGGCGCGGCCTCGGCGCTCAAGATGGCCTTCGCCGGCTGGAACAAGGGGATGCAGGCGCTCCTCATGGCGATCCGCGCCCTCGCCATGGCCGAAGGGGTGGATCAGGCCCTCCTCGCGGAGTGGCGCATCTCCATGCCCGAGGTCCCCGCGCGCTCGGAGCGCGCCGTCCACGAGAACGCCCGCAAGGCCTGGCGCTTCGTGGGCGAGATGGAGCAGATCGCCCGGACGTTCGCGCAGGCCGGCCTTCCCACAGGGTTCCACGACGCGGCCGGCGAGGTCTATCGCTGTCTGGCGGGCTACAAGGACACCCCGGCACCACCCTCCGTGGAAGAGGCGATCGCCGCCCTCCTCAAGCGCACCAGTCGGGAACCCGGCTCTATTCTGCTGTAGCGCGAGGGGGAAGCCATCGTGGCGCGTGAGACCTACGACCGGCGCGGGCAGGACGTCGGCAACATCGTCGCCCTCGAGCACGTCAACGTGCGCATCCCCGACCAGCTCGCCGCCACCGCGTTCTACGTGCTCGGGCTCGGCCTCACTCGCGATCCCTACCTGATGGTCGGGCGGGCACCGCCTTCGCCTATGCCGTGGAGGACAAGCACGTGGCGGTCACCTGCCCCTGGGGAAACCGAATCCGCTGCCACGCCCCCGGCCCCGAGTTCGGCGACCTGACGCTCGGCCTCCCGTACGTCGAGTTCCCCGTTCCCCCCGGCGACGCCGAGGGGATCGCGCGCTTCTACCGGACGGTCTTCGGGGCGCCGGCGACGGTCGTCACCGAGGGGCGCAGCGGGCTCGCGCGCGTGCGCGTGGGCCGGGGGCAGGAGCTGGTCTTCCGCGAGACCGCTGAGAGCCCGGCGCCCTACGACGGCCATCACATCGCCATCTACGTGGCCGACTTCTCCGGGCCGCATCGCTTCCTGGCCCAGCACGCTCTCGTGACCGAGGAGAGCAACGAGTACCAGTACCGCTTCCAGGCGATCGTGGACCCCGACACCCGCCGCCCGCTCTTCGAGGTCGAGCACGAGGTGCGGAGCCTGACGCACCCCATGTACCTGCGGCCGCTGGTCAACCGGAACCCCTCGCAGACCCAGCGCGCCTACGCCCGGGGCCGCGATGCCTTCGTCCCGGGGATGGAGTGACGCGGGTCAGGCCGCGCGGACGACGTGGTTGCGCAGGACGCCGATCGCGTCGTTCTCGACCTCCACCACGTCGCCCGGCTGGAGCGCGGGCTCCGTCGGCCCATCGCACCCGAACCAGATCACGTCGCACGCGAATCCGTTGCGCCATCGGGTCGAGGTCCGTCTCATTGACCAGTCCCATCGGCTTGAACGTGTCGGTGTTCTTGGCGCGCCAGAGCGTCCGGTCGCTCTGTTGCCACGCGCGCTCGCTGACGTCGTTGCCCAGCGTGTAACCCAGGAGGCAGCCAAGGGCCTCGTCCTCCGCGAGATGCTTGGCCCGGCGCCCCACGACGGCAACCAGCTCGCCTTCGAACTCGACCGGCCCCGTCGAGTCCCTCGGGATGACGATGTCGGCGCCCGTGGGCACGAGGGCGTTCGGCGACCGGTAGCCGACGTCGGGCTGGGCCGGGATAGTGACCTTGAGCACCCAGCCGAGGTGGTCGTGGCGAGGCCGCTCGGTCACCTCCGCGGCGAGCGCCGCCCACGCCTCGCGGAATGTGTCCCGGAGCGTCTCGACGATCAGCGACGCTGGGATCGACTCCGGCATCATTCGCCTTCGGGCGCCTACTCTACCACATCCACACCGATCCGGCCCTTGACAGGTCGGTCTTCCCCGCCGTACCCTCCTCGGCGCCGGTGACCCCTGGTGGGCCCGGCGGGCGGCCGCCGGCGGACCGGCCGGCTTCCCCCCGAATGCTGAACCATAGGAGGACCCGCATGCCCAGCGTGGACTACCAACGGCTCGTGATGCCGATCGGCGAGGCGATCTTCACCCAGCGGTCGATCCGCCGCTTCCGCCCCACCCCGATCCCCGTGGAGAACCTCCGGCTCATCGTGGAGGCGGCGGTGCGTGCGCCGAACGGCGGGAACCGGCAGATCGCTCGCTTCCTGGTCGTGACAGACCGCGCGCGCATCCGGGAGTTCGGCGCGCTGTACCGCGAGGCGTGGTGGGCCAAGCGCCGGGACGAGGGCCACGCCTGGAAGGGGATCAACGACATCCCGCCCGAGGAGAAGACCCACCGGGCGGCGGCGCGGCTCGCCGACGAGATGAAGGACGCGCCGTGCGTGGTGTTCGCCCTTGCCATGCCGCCCGGGCCGGCGAACTCCGTCATCCCGGCGGCCCAGAACCTGATGCTCACCGCCCGTGCCCTCGGCATTGGGTCGGTGCCGACCACGCTGCACCCGAGCGTCATGGACCGGTTCCGCGCCATGTTCGGGGTCCCGAACGACGTCGCCTTCCACTTCTGCATCCCGCTCGGGTACCCCCAGGGGACGTTCGGCCCCAACGTGCGGCGGCCGACCGCGGAGACAACGTTCCTCGACCGCTGGGCCGGCGCCGTGCCGTGGGCGTGACACCGATCAGCGTCCGTCTGCTCCAAGGGGGGCTCCATGTACCACACACACATGTATGAAGGCATGCTGGCGGAAACCGTCACCATGCGTGGGGACAAGGGGGATGTCATCAATGCCTACTACGCCCGGCCTCTGGGCGCCGGACCCTTCCCAGGCATGGTCGTGATCCATCACGCACCCGGCTGGGATGAATGGTACCGGGAGGCCACGCGCAAGTTCGCCCACCATGGGTATGCGGCGATCTCTCCCAACCTGTACTTCCGCGACGGCCACGGGACGCCAGAGGATGTGGGGGCCAAAGTGCGGGCGGCCGGCGGCGTCCCGGACGACCAGGCGGTAGGCGACGTCGAAGGGGCGATGCGCTATCTGCGCTCGCTTCCGTACATCAACGGCAAGGTGGGTGTCTTCGGCACCTGTTCAGGAGGCCGCCACGCCTTCCTCGTAGCGTGTCGTGTGAGGGGCTTTGACGCGGCCGTGGACTGCTGGGGCGGGCGTGTGGCGATGTCGAAGGAAGAGCTCACCCCCAAGCAACCCGTGGCGCCGATCGACTACACCAAGGACCTCTCCTGCCCGCTCCTGGGCCTCTTTGGGGAGGAGGACAAGAGCCCATCCCCGGAACAGGTGGCCCAGCACGAGCGGGAACTGAAGAAGCACGGCAAGACCTATGAGTTCCACATGTATCCCCAAGCGGGCCATGGCTTCTTCTACTACGACCGGCCAGCCTATCGGCAGGAGCAGGCGGTGGACGGCTGGAAGAAGGTCTTTGCCTTCCTCGAAAAGTATCTGAGTGCTAAAGGAGCGTGACGATGTGCACCATGATCGTCCAGCAAGCGGAGATAGATGGCAGCGGCAAGGGGGCGAAAGGCTGGTTCACGCTCCGCCAGGTCAACGTGTCCTATGACCACCCCTACCATGTGCCGCTGGAACACGCGCTGAACATCGACTTCGTGAATGAGGCCGAGGGCGCGGGGGCCCGGGTCGCGGTGGAGCTCAGTGTGGAGTCGGCCCGCCAGTTGCTACAGACCATCCAAGCGGTGTTGGCTCGCGCCGAGGCCGGCGGCTACCTGGAGGGCGACACATGATCGACCGGATTCGGGATGGGCGATCTCCGTGGCGGGGACCGGAGGATCGGGAAGAGTGGCCGAGTCCTCCAGACTCTCATCTCGGAGCCAAAAGACGTCGAGGCTCACTTTGTCCCGACTGATCAGTTCTTCGCACGTATAGCTCCGCCATCGATCCACCCGAGCTCCAGTTCAAGGTCTCTATCCGGCAGTCGGGAGACGAGATTGAGCGGGGGCTGGAGCGACAGCCCGCACGTCATGCTCCTGCCTACAGCAGCCCCTTAAGAGCGAATGTTGGGTCCTGGAGCTGCGCCTCCTTGCCGGTGAGGTCCTTCTTCTGCCGGATGAGGCGCTGGAGGATGGGAAACTCTTTGGAGCTGGTGTTGATCGCAAAGTAGGCTCTCAACACGTGTTGCTTGAGGTACAACACGGTGAAGGATCTGTCCTCGAAGCGACCCCGAATGAGGACCTGGTCGTGCTCGCTCTCGTCGCCTGCAAACTCCAGGTGGAGATCAAAGATATCGGACCAGACGTAGGTCAGAAGGTCGTACGGGTTGCTGGCTCTGGCCATGTTCTGGCCCGCGAGCTGACCACAGTACTCTGCGTGGCCCCAGTGCTCCACCCGTCGCCGCTTGCCGAAGACCGCGTCGAGATAGTTGGCGACATCCCCGGCGGCATAGAGGTCCGGATGGGAAGACTGGAGATACTCGTTCACGACGATGCCGTTGTCGACCTTCAGGCCAGCCTGCTGGGCTAGCTCCACATTGGGGACGATGCCGACGGCGATGCAGACAAAGTCGCAGGGGAGTTCCTTGCCCGCTCGAGTGACGACGGTGGCGGGTCGACCCCGGCCTCGAATCTCGGTGACCAGGTCGTTGGTGTGAAAGGTCACGCCCTTTTTGACACAGTGGTCCTGGAAAAAACCGGCCAGGGGTGCATTGGCGAAGCGAGGCCAGATGTGAGGCTGGGCCTCGATGACGGTGACGTGGACACCCCTCTGGGTCAGGGAGGCAGCGACTTCCATGCCAATGAACCCGGCACCAATGAGGACCGCCCGCTTGCCCGGGCTCGCCTCAGCCGCGATGGCGGCGGAGTCGTCAAGGGTTCGGAGGTAATAGACGCCTGGCAAGTTGCTGCCAGAGAGCTTTAGGCGAACAGGCCGCCCCCCTGTGGCGATCAAGGCTTTCTCGAAGGCAATGCCCTCACCGTTGGCGAGAATGGCGGTCTTGTTGGTCAGATCCAGCTGCTGGACGGCGACGCCCAGGATGAGATCAATCCCACGGTCCTGGAAATACTGCTCGGGGTCGAAGTAGAGCGCGTCTCGGGGCTTCTCGCCCCGCAGGAACTCTTTGGAGAGGGGCGGGCGGTCGTAAGGAACGTAGGGCTCCTCGCCCACTAGCGTAATGGGGCTCTCGGGATCATGCTCCCGGAGTTGCTTGGCAGCTTGGCCAGAGGCGAGACCACCGCCAATGAGAAGGTATTTGGTCTTCCGGGGAGGCATTTAACTAGCGAGCCCTTCATCCTGGCGCGTCTTGCTCACCCGTTCAAGAATCCTAACAGGTTTGGGCCCTGGCAGGGCGACGGCTTCGGCCACGTCCAGGGAATTCCTCACCCGAACCACGATCCGTCTACAATGCCTTCCCTTTTGCAGCTTGCCCCTTCAAGAGGAAGGTCTTCGGAAACTCACCTTCGCCACAAACCTTGAACGATCCGAAGTCCTTGTACCACGGGCCGTCAGGCGCCTCCGGCTCAGATTCGCGCCACAGTTTCAGCTTATAAAGGTCTTCCGCCGGTATTTGCCGGTCCGCGACCCGATCGAACAAGTGCTGCCGGAGAATCGGCGGAAGATTGGTCCACCGAATCTTCGGCATCAATCACCGAACGTCATCCGCGCGAGTTCTTCTTTCAATCGCCGCCGTTCGGCAGCGTCTCGAGACTCAGTAAGTCGATTCACGAGCGAAAAGAAACGTTCCTTCTCGGCTTCTTTGGATTGAAGACCGGCTTCGATCAAATCTACGAGCACGCGATTGGCGCTCGTCTTCCTCGTCTTGGCCAACGCGCGCACACGCTTGGCGATACCGGTCGGGATGGACACGCTTTGACGAACAGATCTTTCTGGTTCAGCCATGTCACTATATTACACCATTGTGCACCAGAC
>JACPCF010000024.1 GCA_016179965.1 Candidatus Rokuibacteriota bacterium
AATCCACCCGCCATCGTCAGAAGATCCAGTTCTTCTTTTCACCACCCGGTGTGTTTTAAAAACAGACCTTGCCACAGGTTCAAGTTGTTCAGGCGGAATTGCCTGTGAGGGCGCAGCGTATCTGCCCAACCCGGGAATATATGAGGGGTTCAGCCTGGCATTCAAATGCATGGTGTCAATAGAATTATCCGGGAAATGTTGTGCATCTGTAGAGGCATCTTCTAAGGACGGGTGAAGCACAAAATACAATAACTGTTCCCAGCGCAGTTCTCTTCCTCTGAGAGTTGGGTCACCCCGGATTCTGCCTGGCTGACTGTATAGCAAATATGCGAGAGCATCCCTTTGCGTTTCGGCTGGCCGAGGATGGAACCCTGGTGCTCGTCTGGATAGAGCGTTCGTGAGCCGCCAGTCCATTCACTGCAGGGGGGAATAGCAAAGGAGGGACGCGACCAATGGCTTACAGCGAGAAGGTGATCGATCACTACAACAACCCGCGCAACGTGGGGTCCTTCCCCAAGGAGCTCCTCGGCGTCGGGACGGGGCTCGTGGGGGCGCCCGAGTGCGGCGACGTCATGAAGCTCCAGATCAAGGTGAACCTGGACACCGGGGTCATCGAGGACGCCAAGTTCAAGACCTTCGGGTGCGGCAGCGCCATCGCCTCCTCCAGCCTGGCCACCGAGTGGCTGAAGGGGAAGTCGGTGGAGGAGGCCGCGAAGATCAAGAACACTGACATCGTCAACGAGCTGAAGCTCCCCCCGGTGAAGATTCACTGTTCGGTGCTGGCCGAGGATGCCATCAAGGCCGCCCTGGCGGACTACCGGGGGAAGTGGGGGAAGAAGGAAGCCGCGGCCGGGGCCACGGCATCATAAGGATCGAGGGAACTTTCGACGAAGGAGGCTGAACTTCACATGGCGGTGAATCTCAGCGAAGCAGCCCTGAAACAGGCCAAGCAGCTCATGGCGGCCCAGAACCTTGAAAATGTCTACCTGCGGATGGGCGTCAAGGGAGGCGGCTGCTCGGGCCTCTCCTACTCCCTGGAGTTTGACAACGAGGTCGGGCCGCACGACAAGACCTTCGACATCGACGGCGTCAAGGTGGTCGTGGACGCCAAGAGCTACCTCTACCTGAACGGGACGACACTGGACTACGTGACGCAGGGGCTCACGGGCGGCTTCACGTTCCTGAACCCCAGCGCCAAGTCGAGCTGCGGCTGCGGGACGTCTTTTTCGGCGTAGCGACGCACCCTCGGCCGAAGCCGGGGCCCGGAGGTGAGACGGGAGCCAGGATAGCGAAACCGTCGCGCAACGGAAGAGCGGACACGGGCCCTGGAGGGCCCGTTTTTATGTTGGACTACTTCGCGGTGTTCGAGTTACCCCGAAAGCTCCAGATCGACGGGGAGGAGCTCCAGCGTCGGTTCTACGAGCTCTCCCGCCGCGTGCACCCCGATTTCTTCCAGACCGCCACGCCCGCCGAGCAGGCGCGGAGCCTGGAACGCTCGGCGATGATCAATCGCGCGTACCGCACCCTCCGGGATCTCGTCTCCCGGGTCGAGTACCTGATCCAGCTCGAGGAGGGTCGCGAGACCCGGGAGGGCACGACGGCCATCAAGCCCCGGGCGCCGGTGGATCTCCTCGAAGAGATGCTGGAGGTTCAGGAGGCGCTCCAGAAGGCCAAGGCGGGGGGGCTGGACGAGGCCACCCGGCGGCGCCTCGCGGAGGAGCGGGCGCGTCTCTCCGAGCGGCGGCGGGCGGAGGAGGCCTCGCTGCTCCAGCTCGCGCGCGAGTGGGATTCGGCCCTGGACGGGGATGGGGATCGAACGGCACTGCTTGAGCGGATGAAGCAGGCCCTGGCCGCGCGCGCCTACCTGAACACGGTGATCAACGATCTGAGCGAAGCGCTCGGAGAGGAAACCCATACCCATGTCTCGCATCGTCGGCATTGATCTCGGCACTACCAACAGCCTCGTCGCCTACATGGAGGACGGCTTCCCCAAGGTCATCCCCGACGCTGAGGGGCACGTCCTCCTGCCCTCGGTGGTCGCCTTTACCGCCGACGGGGTGCTGGTGGGTGACGCCGCCAAGCGGCAGCTCGTGAGGAACCCGACGCAGACCATCTACTCGGTCAAACGCTTCATGGGGAAGGGGTACGCGGACGTCAAAGAAGAGCTGCGCTACTTCCCCTTCCGCGTCCTGTCCAGTGAAGAGGTGGTGAGGATCAAGGTCGGCAAGCGGGAGGTCACGCCGCCCGAGGTCTCCGCGCTCATCCTCAAGGCGCTGAAGGAGCGGGCCGAGGCGCAGCTGGGCGAGCCCGTCGCGCGGGCCGTCATCACGGTCCCCGCCTACTTCAACGACAGCCAGCGTCAGGCCACGAAAGACGCCGGGCGGATCGCCGGGCTGGACGTTCTGCGGATCGTCAACGAACCGACCGCCGCGTCCCTGGCCTACGGGCTCCATCGGCTCACGTCAGGGATCGTCGCGGTCTACGATCTTGGCGGCGGCACCTTCGACATCTCGATCCTGAAGGTGAAGGATGGCATCTTCGAAGTGCTGGCCACCAACGGCAACACCCACCTCGGCGGCGACGACTTCGACCGCGCGCTGGTGGACTGGCTCCTGGCCGACATCCGGGCCCGCCACGGCGTGGACCTGGCTCGAGACCTGGAGGCCATGCAGGAGCTCCGGCTCGGGGCCGAGGCCGCCAAGTGCCGCCTGTCCTTCGAGGAGCGGACGGTGCTCACGATTCCGTTCTCCCAGCACGGATTCACCTACCGGCGGGAGATCTGCCGCGCCGACGTAGAGGCTCTGATCGAGCCGCTTGTCGCCCAGACGCTCGGCCCCTGCCGGCTGGCCCTGGCCGACGCCGGCCTGAGCGCCGAGCAAATTGACGAAGTCGTCCTCGTCGGGGGGTCCACCCGGGTTCCCCTGGTGAGGCGGCGCGTCGAGGAGTTGTTCGGGAAACCTCCCCACAGCCAACTGAATCCTGACGAGGTCGTCGCGCTGGGAGCGGCCGTCCAGGCCCACATCCTGGCCGGCGGCATCACCAACATGCTCCTCCTCGACGTCACCCCGCTGTCGCTCGGGATCGAGACCCTCGGGGGTGTCATGAGTGTCCTGATTCCCCGCAACACGACCATCCCGACCAGCGCCAAGGAGCTGTTCACCACCTCCGTGGACGGGCAGACGGTGGTGGACATGCACGTGCTCCAGGGCGAGCGGGAACTCGCCAAGGACAACCGGTCCCTGGCCCGCTTCGAGCTCCGCGGGATCGACCCCATGCCCGCCGGGATGCCGCGGATCGAGGTCACGTTCCTGATCGACGCCAACGGCATCCTCCAGGTCCAGGCGAAGGAACTCAGGACCGGCAAGGCCGCCTCCATCGAGGTGAAGCCCTCCTACGGGCTCACGGACGCCGAGGTGGAGCGGATGATCGAGGAGTCCTTCGCTCATGCGGAGGAAGACGTGGCCTCGCGCCTCCTGATCGAAACCCGCAACGAGGCGGACACGGTCATCCGCGCGACGGAGCGGGCGCTCGGCCAGGGGAAGGAGCTGATCTCCGAGGAGGAAGTGGGGGGGATCAAAGAGGCGCTCGCGGCACTGACGGCCGTCCGCGACGGGAGCGACCGCGACGCCATCCGCGAGGCGACGGACCGGCTCAACCAGGCCACGCTCCGCCTGGCCGAGGTCCTGATGGACTCCGCGCTCAAGGCGGCCCTGACCTCGAAGCGGGTGACCGAGGCCCTGGAGCAGAAGTCGCGATGACGTACAAGGTGACGTTCCTTCCGATGAACATCACGGTGGAGGTGGACCCGGAGAAGTTCCCCCATCAGGAGGACGGGCAGCCGGGCTCCATCCTGGACATCGCGCTGGGGAACAACATCTCCCTCCAGCACAACTGCGGCGGCAAGTGCGCCTGCACCACCTGCCACGTGATCGTGAAAGAGGGGATGGAAAACCTCTCCAAGATGGAGGAGGACGAAGAGGACCGCCTCGACACCGCCGAGGGCTTGACCCTCCACTCGCGGCTTGGCTGTCAGGCGGTGGTGAGCGGCGACGTGGTGGTGGAGATCCCGCCGTCGGGCCGCGGCGGGTTCGTCGCTCCCAGCCATTGAGGGAGGACGGCCTATGGGGCTGACCTGGAAGGAGGCGGAGGAGATCGCGCTCGCGCTCGCCGAGAAGTTTCCCGACACGGACCCGCTGGCGATCCGGTTCACCGAGCTCCACAAGTGGGTGACGGAGCTGGAAGGGTTTTCGGACGATCCGAAGGCCTCCAACGAGGGGATCCTGGAGGCCATTCAGATGGCCTGGCTCGACGAGGTTCGGAATCGGTGAGGCTTACCAGGAAATGACCTGGTCGGCGGAGAAGATCAGGTCGAGGAGTTCGGAGTAGGTGAGGGTGTCCGCGAGGCGGCGGACCTGGACCCCGGAGGGCAGCGGGGGCGCCTCCGCGCCTTCTCTCAACACGACGGTGAGCGTCGTGCCGGGCTCGCGGCTCTGCCGCTGGATGGCCGCGAGCGCGTGGTCCGGCACGGGCGCCTTGAGCAGGTGAAGGACGTGGGGCATCAGAACATCAGGCAGCGTCGGGAGCCGGCGATGAGCCCGGCGACCTCCTCGCGCGAGACGGGGATCGTCGCGTGGCCCTCCGCGTTCCACTCCCGCGCGTCCGCCGGGATCGCGGCCCGCTCGATGTGGAACGGGATGCCCAGCTTCGCCAGCGTCGCCCGGTACTTGGCGATGTCGTCGCCGTCCACGAGGTCGTCGGTCTCGGCGTCCAGGAGATGGATGGCGAGCCCGGTCAGGACGACCGTCACTTCGTTCTCGCCGGCGGCGACTCCGAGCGCGATCCGCAGCGCCTCGTTGGCCCGATGGGAGGTGCGGGGGTCCTCCGAGATGAGAACCAGAACCGGGAGCGTTTCTTCCACGAAGCTAGTTGAACGCCAGGAAGCGGTCGCAGCCGTTGATGAGGTCCGTGAGCACGACCAGGCCGCAGTAGTTGAAGCGGTCGGGGTCCGAGAGGGGAATGCGGCGCTTCTGGCAGCCGTAGGCGCAGACGAAGAGCTTGGCCCCGCGCTCGGCGAGCTCCCGGATCTCCGGCCGGTCCTTGGTCAGCACGCCGTCGTCGATGAGGTAGAGGTAGAGGTCCACGTCCCGATCGAGCGCGGCGCGCGACAGCTGGACGGCGGTGCTCAGGTTCCCGTGCTCGGGCTTTGTGGAGAGGAGCAATCCCAGCTTGCGCTTGCTGAGACCCATCGCGGTTCGAGCTTAGCATCTGGGCACGTGGGATGCAAATGTTGACACGCTTCCGCATTCTCTATAGGGTGGAGTGAAATGAAGGGGAGAGTGTACCTGGATCACAACGCGTCCACTCAGGTCCACCCGGAGGTGGTGGCGGCGATGCTGCCCTACTTCGGGGAGCGCTTCGGCAACCCTTCCAGCGTCCACGGCTTCGGCCGCGAGGCGCGCGAAGGGCTCGAGATCGCCCGGGAGCAGATCGCCGACTTCCTCCGCGTGGCCAAGGAGGAGGTTATCTTCACGTCGGGCGGGACCGAGTCCGACAACTTGGCGATCAAGGGCGTCGCCGGGGCCCGGGGCTCCGGGCACATCATCACATCGCAGATCGAGCACCACGCGGTGCTCCGGACGTGCGAGGTCCTCGAAGGCCAGGGGTTCGCCGTGACCTACCTCCCGGTGGACGGCGACGGACTGGTTAATCCCGACGACGTCCGGCGGGCCATTCGGCCGGACACGATCCTGATCACGATCATGCACGCCAACAGCGAGGTGGGGACCATCGAGCCGGTGGAGGCCATCGGCCCCATCGCGCGCGAGCGGGGGATCCCCTTCCATGTGGACGGCGTCCAGACGTTCGGCAAGGTCCCCATCGACCTCGAGCGCTTCGGTATCGCCCTGCTCTCCTTTTCGAGCCACAAGATCTACGGGCCCAAGGGCGTGGCCGGGCTGTACATCCGGAAGGGCACCAAGATGGTCTCCGTCCAGCACGGGGGCGAGCACGAGCGCCGCCGCCGGGCGGGAACGGAGAACGTCCCGGGCATCGTCGGGTTCGGCAAGGCGGTGGAGATCCGGGCCCGCGAGATGGACGCCGAGGCGGTTCGCCTGACGGCATTGCGCAACCGCTTCTGGGCCGGCGTGCAGTCCCGGGTTCAGGAGGTCAGGCTCAACGGCCACCCCACACGGCGGCTGCCCGGCACGCTCAACATGTGCTTCAGGCATGTGGAGTCCGAATCCATCGTGCTCGGCCTCGATCTCAAGGGCGTCGGCGTGTCGGCGGGCTCGGCCTGCACGTCGGGCAACGTGGAGCCCTCCTACGTCCTGGTGGCGATGGGGGTGCCGCTCGATTGGGCCATGGGGTCGGTGCGCGCGACCCTCGGCCGGGAAAACACGGACGAGGACATCGACTACGCCCTCGAGGTGCTGCCGCCCCTGGTGGAGCGCCTCCGGAGCCTGTCGCCGGCGGCGGTGCCATGAACTACAGCGAGACGCTCATCGACCACTTCAGGAACCCGCGGAATGCCGGGATGATGCGCGAGCCGGACGGGGTCGGCGAGGACACCTTCGACGGCTGCGGCGACCTCGCCCGGTTCTATCTCCGCGTGGTGGATGGGCGCGTGGTGGATGTGAGATTTCAGACCTACGGGTGCGGGCCCACGATCGCGGCCTCCAGCGCCGGCAGCGAGCTGGCGACGGGCCGACCGGTCGCCGACCTGGTGGCGGTGAGCGAGCAGGACGTCACCGCCGCGGTGGACGGGCTTCCCGACGAGCGCCTGCACGCCGCGCAGGTGGTGGCCGGCGCCCTCCGCGCCGCGGCCCGCGACTACCTCTCGCGGCGGAGTGCTCCGAGCGGTTCCGAGGTGAGGCAGCATGCTTGAGCAGATGCGGCGGGACGTCCGGACGGTTCTCGAGCGCGATCCGGCGGCGCGGTCGGCGCTGGAGGTCGTGCTCTGCTACCCGGGCGTCCACGCCATCTGGATTCACCGGATCGCCCACCGCGTCTGGGGGTGGGGGTGGATCGCCCTGGCCCGCCTCATCTCCCACGTGAACCGATTCCTGACGGGCGTCGAGATCCACCCGGCGGCCAAGCTCGGGCCCGGGCTGTTCATCGACCACGGCATGGGGGTGGTCATCGGGGAGACCTCCGAGGTCGGCGAGAACGTGACCCTGCTCCAGGGGGTCACGCTGGGCGGGACGAGCCTCAAGCGAGAAAAGCGTCACCCGACGCTGGGGAATAACGTCGTGGTGGGAGCGGGAGCGAAGATCATCGGGGCGTTCAAGATTGGCGACGGCAGCCGGATCGGCGCCGGGTCCGTCGTCGTGCGGGAGGTCCCGCCCAACTCGGTGGTCGTGGGAGTTCCGGGGCGGGTCACCTACAAGGACGGCCGGCGGGTGGCGGGAGATATCGACCTGAACCAGACGGATCTTCCCGATCCGCTGGCGAAGGCCATCGAGCAGCTCCTGGAGCGGATCCAGCATCTGGAGTCCGAGGTCCAGACGCTGCGCAAAGCGCTGGAGGAAACGAAGGTCGAGCGCCTGTGATTGGAGCGCCGCGAGTCTCACCGACGAACAGTGGCCGGCTGGCTACGGAGGAGGGCACGGAGACGTGATTCCAAAAGATCGGATGACGGTCTCCGAGGCGTCCGCGTACCTGGCCGTGGACGCCGAAACGCTCAGGCGGATGGCGTCGGAGCGAAGCATCCCGGCGCTCGAGGTCGAGGGGCAGTGGGTGTTCTCGAAGAAGTCCATCGACAAATGGCGCCGCCAACAGGAGGCCAAGCGCGCGTAGTTCGAGCCGAGAGGCGCGAGGACGTCTTTCGTCGCGCCGCTGAGCAGGGCGTGGACCTGGACGCCCACATCGAGTTCGTGATCCAGGCCCTCGAGGGCGTCGGTCCCAAACTCGGCCTGGCGGGCCCCGCCGCCTAGGCGTCACGGGTGTGGGCGCCGCGCCTTCCATCCGTTCGATCATCCACGTGGACATGGACGCCTTCTATGCGTCCGTCGAGCAGCGCGACCGCCCCGAGCTCCGCGGGCGGCCCGTCATCGTGGGCGCCGATCCCCGGGGGCGGGGGGTCGTCTCGGCGGCCTCGTACGAAGCCCGGACGTTCGGGGTCCACTCGGCCATGCCGATCGGCAAGGCCGCGCGCCTCTGCCCCCAGGCCGTCTTCCTTCCCGTGGACATGGACAAGTACGCCCGGGTCTCCGGCGAGATCATGGCCGTCTTGTCCGAGTACTCGCCGCTGCTGGAGCCGATCTCCGTGGACGAGGCCTTTCTCGATGTCACGGGGACCGAGCGCCTCCTGGGCCCGCCGCTGGAGGTGGCCAAGGCGATCAAGGCGCGCCTCTGTCAGGAGGTGCACCTCACGGCGTCGGCCGGGGTTGCGCCGAACAAGTTCCTCGCCAAGCTGGCCTCCGATCTCCGAAAGCCCGATGGGCTGGTGGAGGTCGAGCCTGGCGACGAAGCGGCGTTCCTCAGGGACCTGCCGGTCGAGAGGCTCTGGGGGGTCGGCCGGGTGACCGCGCGCGACCTCCGCGCCATGGGGATCGAGACGATCGGTCAGCTCGCGCGGGTTCCGGTGGGCGTGCTGGTGAAGCGCTTCGGCAAGTGGGGGACGCTCCTCCACGAGCTGGCGCACGGGCGCGACGACCGCCCTGTCGAGGCCTTCGCGCAGCCGAAATCCATGGGGGCGGAGGAGACCTTCGCCGAGGACACGCGCGACGGCGAGGAGCTCCGCCGCACGCTCCTGGCTCAGGCTGAGCGGGTTGCAAGGGAGCTGAGGGCCGAAGGATACGCCGGGCGGACCGTCACGCTCAAGCTCAGGTTCGCCGACTTCCACACGATCACCCGGAGCCTGACGGGTGAGGCCACCCAGGACGGGCTCGAGATCTTCAGGCGCGCCTTCGGGCTGTTCGAGCGCGTGGAACGAGTCCAGCCAGTCAGGCTTATCGGCCTGTCGGTCTCCAGCCTGGTCCGGGGCGAGCCGGGGCAGCTGTCGCTGTTCTCGGCGGCCCCGGCCCGCCGGGACCGGGTGGCGCGGGCCGCGGACAGGGTCGCTCGACGCTTTGGCGATCGCGCCCTGTTTCCCGCCAGCCTCCTGGAGCACTCCAAACCGCGCTGAAAGAGGGGGAATGGCCGCATTGACAGGGGCTATGCTTCCCCCTATAATCCCGCCAAATCGACTGACGGCTCATTCACGAGGGACTACCGATCTCCACTCGACTCAGGACGTGCGCCCCAGGGGAATTAGAAGGGGTGTTCGTCCGTCTGTTTTGTAAAGGCCTGCGGGCACCCAACCAAGGAGGGCAAGCGATGAGGCTGAAAATGCTCGGAGCGCTGTTACTGGTGCTGCTCATGTCCGTCACGTCGGCCTGGGCGCAGGCCAAGGTCCCCGGCGTGACCGACACCGAGGTGGTCATCGGGCTCACGACTCCCCTGTCGGGGCCGGCGGCTGCCTGGGGGAACACCGCTGTCGCGATGGAGGCCTGGGCGAAGTACGTCAATGACCAGGGCGGAATCCACGGCCGGAAGATCCGAACGGTGCTGAAGGATGACGGGTACGTCCCGGGGCGGGCGGTCGCCAACCTGACCGAGATGAAGGATAGCGTCTTTGCGGTGGTGGGGCTCCTCGGCTCGGCGATCCTGAACGCCTCAAAGGACCTGGTCGCCGAGGCGAAGATCCCGGTCATCTGGCCCTACGGGAACCCGGCGATCTGGGAGCGCCAGCCCCCTGAGAAACGCCGCTACGTGTTCGTCGTCTACCCCGACTACGTGGACGAGGGGGACTTCCTCGTGACCCACGCCGTGAACAAGCTCGGCTCGATGAAGGTCGCCGTCTTCTTCCAGAACGACGAGTACGGCAAGGGCGGGCTTGAGGGCGTGAAGAGGGGGCTGCGGGGAGTCGGCGGGAAGGCCTCCATGGCTGCGGAGGTCTCCTACGAGTTGGCCGACCGCGAGATGGGGACCCACGCCCTCAAACTCAAGGACTCCGGCGCCGATACGGTGATCTTCTACTCGACGATCACCCACGGGGCGAACGTCATCAAGGAGATGGCCAAGGTCGGTTACCGGCCGAAGCTGGTCTCGTCGTTCCCGCTGGGCGACCACCACATCCTGTTCAGGCTGCTGGGCGACCTGTGGGAAGGTGCTCACGTCACGCTCCTGAACTCTGGGCGTATCGTGGGGGAGCCTGAGGGAGACAGGATCGCCGACATCCTGGTGAAGTACGAGCCGAAGCTGAAGGGAAGGGAGTCCACCGCCCTGGCCGGAGCCGCTCCGATGATCCTGGCGGTGGAGGGGCTGAAGCGGGCGGGTCGGAACCTGACTCGCGAGTCCTACGTCGAGGCCATGGAGACGATCAAGGACTACGTGCCTGAGAAGCAAACTGCGCCGATCACGTTCGGCCCGAACCGTCGCCACGGTCTGAATTCGGTTCGCCTCATGCGGGCGGAGAAAGGGAATCTGGTTGAGCTGATCGCCCACCAAGGCTTTCCGCCCCGTTTTTAGATGGGGGGACTCTTAGAGGTCAAGGACCTCTCGCTCAACTTCGGCGGGATCAAGGCCCTGGCCGGAGTCGGCGTCGCCATCGCCGAGGGGGAGACCCTGGCGCTGATCGGCCCCAACGGTTCCGGCAAGACCTCGCTCTTTAACTGCGTTACGGGGATCTACCGCCCTGGCGCCGGGTCCATCACGTTAAGGGGGGAGAGCCTCTTGGGGCTCTCCCCCGACGCGGTGACCCGGCGGGGGGTGGCCCGCACGTTTCAGAACCTACGCCTCTTCCTCAACATGTCGGCTCTGGACAACCTGCTGGTGGGGCGGCACCTGCACTTCAGGAAGAACCTCCTCCATGCCGCGCTGAGGATGCGGAGCGAGGAGGTCCGGCACCGCCGCCGCTGCGAGGAGATCATCGAGTTCCTGAACCTGGAGCCCTACCGGAAGAGTCGGGTCGCCGACTGCCCCTTCGGGATCCAGAAGAAGATCGAGCTGGGACGGGCGCTGGCGACCGAGCCCAAGCTGCTCCTTCTCGACGAGCCGGTCTCAGGGCTGACGGCCGAGGAGAAGGAAGAAGTCTCATACTGGATCCATGAGGTCCGCGGCCGCTTCGGGATCACGATCCTCCTGGTGGAACACGATCTGCGCGCGGCCTCGCGGCTGGCGAGTCGGATGGTGGCGCTCGACCACGGCGTCAAGATCGCCGAGGGGACCCCGGAGGAGGTCCAGCGGCACCCGGACGTCATCAAGGCGTACCTCGGCGACTGATGAGCCCGCTCTTGAAGGTCTCGAGCATCGAGACGCTCTACTTCGATCGCATTTACGCCCTCTTCGGGGTGTCGCTGGAGGTCGAGGAACGGCAGATCTTCGCGGTCCTCGGCCCGAACGGGGCTGGGAAGACCACCTTGCTGAAGACGGTCGCCGGTCTCCTCAAGGACCAGCCGAAGAAAGGGGTCATCGAGTTCGCCGGCCATCGGATCGAGCGCCGTCCCCCTGAGAAGGTCGCGAACCTCGGGATCGTGTACGTCCCCGAGGACCGGGGATTGTTTCGGGAGCTGACGGTGGCTGAGAACCTGGAGCTCGGGCTCTGGGGGCGGCGCGACGACGGGGTCCAGGAGGATCTCGAGTTCGTGTTCGGCATGTTTCCGATCCTGAAGGAGCGGGGAAAGCAGCAGGCGGAGACCCTCTCCGGGGGTGAGCAGCAGATGCTGGCGCTGGGCCGGGCGATGCTGAGACGGCCGCGGCTCCTCATGCTCGATGAGCCGTCACTGGGGCTCGCCCCCCAGGTGGCCAAGGCAGTCTTTGAAGCGCTCCTTACCATCAGCCGGAGGGGGACGACGATTCTCCTGGTGGAGCAGAACGCCCGGCTGGCTCTGAAGGTCGCCCACCACGGTGCCATCCTGGAGGCCGGGCGCATCGTGCTCCAGGGGACGCCCAAAGATCTCGAGGCCAACGAGGACGTGCGGGAGGTGTATCTCGGGATCGGGGCCGCCGACACGGTCTCCCCCAGGGGGTCAGCAGGTCCAGCGACGCGGCGACGCGCTGGCGCTGCGCCACAAGGAGTACGGAGTCTGGCACCGCGTCTCGTGGAATGAGTACGCGGCCGAGGTTCGCAAGGTGGCGGCCGCCCTGCTAGCCTTCGGCCTCCGCCACCAGGAAAACGTCGCCATTCTCGGCGACAACCGCCCCGAGTGGCTCTACTGCCATCTGGGGACCATGTCCGTGGACGGCGTGACGTGCGGCATCTACGCGACGTCCGCGCCCGAGCAGATCAAGTACCTGCTGAATCACTCCGAGACGAGGATCCTCTTCCTCGAAAACGAGGAGCAGCTCGAGAAAGCGCTCCAGGTCGTCGCCGACACACAGGTGGAGCGGATCGTCGTCTGGGACGCCAAGGGGCTTTGGGGATACTCGGACGAGCGGGTGCAGTTTTTCGACGATTTTCTCAAGGAGGGGGAGAAGTACCTCGACGCCCGCCCGGGGAGCCTGGAGGAGCGTCTTGCCGCCATCCAGCCGGAGGAGACGGCCATGATCATCTACACCTCCGGCACCACAGGCCCCCCCAAGGGTGCCATGCTCTCCCACCGAAGCATCCTCTGGACGGTCGGCTCGTCGCTCCAGGCCATTGCCTGGAGCCCTGAGGACCAGGTGATCTCCTACCTGCCCTTCGCCCATATCTTCGAGAACTATACGTCGTTGTTCAACCCGACCCTTCTCGGGTACGTGGTCAGTTTCGTCGAGAGCCCCGACACGCTGGCCCAGAACCTGCGCGAAGTCTCCCCGACATACTTCGCCGGGCCGCCGCGGATCTGGGAGAAGCTGGCCTCCACGGTGGAGCTCAGGATGGCCGATTCTACCCCCTTGAAACGCGCGATGTACCGGCTGGCGGTCGCGGTGGGCCGTCGGTACGCTCGCGCGAAACAAAGGGGGCGCGTGAACCCGCTTCTCGCGCTGGCGTACCGTTTCGCGTACGTCACCGTCCTCCACCCCCTCAAGCGTCGGCTGGGTTTCGACCGGATCCGGGTGGCGGTGTCGGCTGCCGCGCCGGCTGCGCCCGAACTCTTCGAATTCTTCCACGCCCTGGGCGTGCCGCTGCTCGAGGTGTACGGCCAGACCGAGTCCACGGGAGTCATTTCCGCCAACCGGGTCGAGCGCGCTCGGGTGGGCACGGTCGGAGAGCCGATTGCCGGCATCGAGGTGGCCCTGGCGGACGACGGGGAGATCCTGACGCGGGGTCCCCACGTCTTCAAGGGCTACTTCAAGGATCCCGAATTGACCGCCCAGACCATTGACCAGGACGGGTGGCTTCACACCGTCGATGTCGGGGCGTGGGAGGACGGCTATCTCAAGATCCTGGACCGGAAGAAGGACATCATCAAGACGGCGGGGGGCAAGGGCATCACCCCCGCCTACATCGAGAACAAGCTGAGGTTCAGCCCCTACATCCAGGATGCCGTGGTGATCGGGGATCGGAAGAAGTACCTGGTCGCCCTGATCCTCATCGACGAGGATAACGTGACCAAGTTCGCCCAGGACAACCGGATCCCCTTCGCCACGTTCGCGGACCTGACCCAGAATCCGGAGGTCCGTCGCCTGATCCAGGGGGAAGTGGACAAGGTCAACAAGACGGTCTCCCAGGTCGAGTCCGTCAAGAAATTCGCCCTCCTCCCCCGCCGCTTCTATGAGGAGGAAGGGGATGTGACGCCCACCATGAAGGTCAAGCGCAGCCACATCGAGCAGCGGTACGCCGACCTGATCGGCTCGCTCTACCGGGCATAAGGGTGGACCTCGTCGAGAGCTACCGGGACGATCTGCGGTTCGTCCGGAAGCCCTTCGCGTGGTTCCTGCTGGGGGCGCTGCTCGTTGGCCTGTTGGCTTTGCCCTGGTATGCCCACACCTCGTGGGTCGTCCGCGCCACCGTGATCTGCCTCTACGCCATCGGAGTCATGGGGCAAAACATCCTGATCGGCTACACGGGGCAGATCTCGTTCGGCCAGGCGGGGTTCCTGGCCATCGGGGCCTACACCTTCGGGCATCTCAAGCTCCTCGGCGTCCCGTTCTTCCTGGCCCTGTTGGGTGCCGGGCTCACCGCCGCTCTCGGGGGGGTGCTGGTGGGCTTCCCGTCGCTTCGTCTGAAGGGTCCCTATCTGGCCATCGCGACCCTCGGTTTCGGCATCGCGGTCTATCAGATCTTCGCCAACTCGGAGATCCTTTCGGGTGGACGTTCCGGACTGGCTGTTCCGAAGTTGGAGCCGGCGTTCGGCCTCTCCCGCGAGGTGTATGTCTATTACATCTACGTCGGGCTCCTCATCGCGTTCACCATCATCACCTACAACCTCATCTCCTCCTACGTCGGCCGGGCCTTCGTGGCGATCAGGGACAGCGACATCGCCGCGGAGGTCATGGGGGTCAACCTGGCGCGGTACAAGCTCCTGGCCTTTGCCATCTCATCGTTCTACACGGGGGTCCACGGGGGACTCTTCGCCCAGTTCCTGGGCCACCTGGAGCCTCAGACGTTCAACGTCGCCGAATCCCTCACGCTCTTCGTGGCGGTGATCGTGGGCGGTCTCGCCTCCATCGAGGGCTCCATCCTCGGGGCTGCCTTCGTGATCATGGTCCCGACCCTTTTGAGCGAGTACCGTTGGTTCGTTCCGGTGCTCTTCGGGCTGACGATTCTGGTGGTCTTGATCTTCGAGCCTCTCGGCCTTGCGGGGCGCTGGTTGAAAACACGCCTGTACTTCCAGCTCTGGCCCTTCCGCTAGCCGCCATGGCGCGCTTTGTCCAGTACGCGTTGACCGGGCTGTCCGCGGGCAGCCTCTACGCCCTGGTGGCGCTGGGGATCGTCCTGATCTATCGGTCCACGCGGGTTCTCAACTTCGCCCACGGCGACGTGGCGACCCTCGGGACCTTCGTCGCCTTCGCCCTGATCTCTCAGGGCTATCCCTTTTCCGTGGCGTTTCCCGTGGCCATCCTGGTGGGCGCGCTGGCCGCCGTCGCCTTCTACTTCGGGGTGCTCATTCCAGCCCAGCGGCAGGGCGCTACCCTCCTGGGACAAGTCATCCTCACGCTGGGCCTCGCGCTGATCTTCCAGGGCCTGATCGTCTATCAGTGGGGCGCAGAGCCCGACCGGTTTCCATTTCCCCTCTCCGATAGTAAGACCTGGAAGGTGGGGCCGGTGTTCATCAGCGAGCTCTCGCTCGGAACCTTTGGCGCCGGCCTTGTGGGAAGCCTGCTCCTCTACGTGCTCGTGCAGAAGACCAGGCTGGGACTCGCCATGCGAGCCACCTCGGAGAACTTGCCGGCGGCCCAGACCCTCGGGATTCCGACCCGGCGCGTGTTGGGGATCTCCTGGGGCATCGCCTCGGCGCTGGGGGTCGTGGCCGGGATCTTCCTGGCCCCGGCCCTGCTCCTGGACCCGTTCTTCATGCTGGACCCCTTCCTCAAAGGCTTTGCCGCGGCCGTCTTGGGGGGGCTCAACAGTCTCCCGGGCGCCGTCGTGGGTGGGCTGATCCTGGGCGTTGCCGAGAGCCTCGCAGGCGGCTACGTCACGATTCAGTTCAAGAACACGCTGGCCTTCGTCATCATCATCGTCGTCCTCCTCGTCCGACCCGAAGGGCTCCTGGGCCACGAGTTCAAAGAGAGAGTGTGATAGACTCGCTGAATAGCGAGTCAACCTCGATGGTTGGAGGGTGGGATGGATCGCCCCATTGCTTACGATAAGCTCGCCCGGGAGGATCGCTTCGTCCGGATGCGCGCCCGCCGCGTCGTCGAGCTGAAGCTCGAGCAGGGGCTCCCGCCGTTTCCCGACCTCGCGAGCCGCGAGTCCATCAAGGAGCGCGTCCACGGCATCATGGTCGGGGAGCTCCAGGCGATGGAGGGGGCCGGCCGCACCGTCTACGACTTTCCCGACGCCCCCTGGGAGTTCGCCATGGACATGGCCCGCCAGGTCTGGGACGAGTCGCGCCACGTGGAGATCTACATCCGGCTCCTCGAGCACCTTGATGGCTATGTCGGCGAGTTCCCCGAGACCACGATCCTCTGGCGCTGCGCGTGCGCCGAGGATGCCGCGGCCCGCGTGGCCGGGGTCAACCGGGGACTGGAGGGGCTGGCCTGCGACGTCTTCAACCAGCTGGTCCACATCGCCCGGAAGATCGGCGATCCGATTCTCGAGCACGCCGTGGACTTCGTCCTGGCCGACGAGATCACCCACGTCCGCATGGGCTCCAAGTGGCTCAACGCGCTCACCGAGGGCGATCCCGAGCGCCGGAAGCGGGCGATCGAGTTCCAGGAGTCCATCGACGAGCGCTTCAACCTGGGCGGCATGCGGCGCGAGGGCGAGCACGAGGATGTCCCGATCTCGATCGCCACCGAGGCCCGCCGACTGGCCGGGTTCACCGAGGAGGAGATCGCCCGTCTCATCAAGACCACGCAACGCTCCTCCGTGTACTAGCCGGCCGTGGTCCAGCGGCTCGCTGGTCACTTCTCGGTAGAGGAATCGGCCAAGCGCATCCGCCACTACCGCTACGCGGAGGAGCGGATGATGCGCGTGATGGGGGGCTGGATCGCCCTGACCCCCGAGCTCGGGGCCAAGCTGCTCTTCGGCCGCCACGTCTGGGACTGCGCCCAGCACGCCGACCTCTGGGGAAAGCGACTGCCCGAGCTCCGCGCTCCGGCCCAGGTCTCCGAGCCCCCGAACGACGCCTTCGTCCGGTTCATGGACCTCGTGGAGAGCCCGGAAGGGTTCGGCCAGACCCCGCAGCGGCTCGTGGGGATCTACGGGGTCCTGAAGCCCCACCTGCTCGCGACCTACGAGCACCACCTGGCCCACGCCAACCAAGTCTACGAGCCGCCGACCCGGCGGATCCTCCAGCGGGTCATCGAGGACGAGCGCCGGCATATCGCGGCGGGCCGGGCGATCCTGACCCACCTCCTCCGTGACGACGGAGCGCGGCGCCGGGCCCACGCCTGGGAAGAACGCCTCCACGCCCTCCTGGCTGAAGCCGGCGGCGTGTCGGGAGACGGCCTGTCTCACCTCGCGGTCCCCGAGATCCCCCCCGATGCCGCGGACGTCGCGGGCGACCTGGTCGAGCTCGAGAAGCCGGTGGGACAGTGGCCGCTCCCCCCGGATCTCGAGGCGGCGCTCGCGACGCACGCGCTGAGTCTCGCGCGGGGAAACCTCGCGGCCGTCGCCGAGGACCTGGCGCCTGAGTTTCGGTCGGCAGGGGAGGAATTCTATCGGTCTGCTCTGGCGACGGGCTTTGAGCGTCATGCGGTCGTCGGGGCGGCGAAGATCGGCTCGCACCGGCAGATCAAGCTGCGCCTGGAGTCCCGCCAGGGGGCCGTGGTTCTCCTCTCCCGATGGGCTCAGCGCGACGGGCGCTGGCGAGTCGTGGAGGCCGAAGTGGTGAGGACCGAACCCGCCTGACCGCGCTCCCGCTATGTTCAAGACCGTGCTCGTGGCCAATCGCGGCGAGATCGCCCGTCGCGTCCTCCGGGCCTGCCGGGCCCTCGGGGTGCGCGGCGTGGCGGTCTACTCCGAAGCCGATGCGGACTGGCCCCACGTCATGGATGCCGACGAGGCGGTCCTGATCGGCCCGGCGCCGGCGCGGGAGAGCTACCTCAACGTCGAGCGGATCCTCGAAGCGGCGCGGGCGACGCGGGCCGAGGCGATTCATCCCGGCTACGGCTTCCTCTCCGAGAACTGGCAGTTCGCCCGGGCCTGCGAGGAGGCCGGTCTCGCGTTCATCGGTCCCCCCTGGACGGTGATCAGGCAGATGGGGGAGAAGGTCGCGGCCCGTCGGCTGATGGCCAGCGCGGGGGTGCCCGTCGTCCCGGGGAGCGACGGGCCCGTGAAAGACCTGGACGAGGCCCAGGCCGCCGCCAGGGCTCTCGGCTATCCCGTCATGCTGAAGGCATCGGGCGGCGGCGGGGGGATCGGCATGGCCCGGGCCGCGGATGCCGCTCAGCTCACCCAGTCGTTTCCGGCGGCCCAGCGCAGGGCCCAGGCCGCCTTCGGCGTCGCGGATCTGTACCTGGAGCGCTTCCTCGAAGAAGCGCGCCACATCGAGGTCCAGGTCTTCGGGGATCGCGACGGCGCGGTGGTGCACCTCCACGAGCGCGAGTGCTCCATCCAGCGCCGTCACCAGAAGCTCGTTGAGGAGACCCCGGCCCCGGGGCTCGCCCCCGACCTGAAGCTGCGCCTGACGGAGGCCGCGGTACGGGGAGCCCGCGCCGTCGGCTACGTGAACGCGGGCACCATGGAGTTCCTGGTGGACCGGGGCGGCGGGTTCTACTTCCTCGAGATGAACACGCGGCTCCAGGTGGAGCATCCGGTCACCGAGGAGGTCACGGCGTTGGATCTGGTCCAGGCCCAGCTCCGGATCGCAGCCGGAGAATCTTTGCCGTGGAGGCAGGGAGAAATCCTCCCGCGCGGGGCTGCCATCGAGTGCCGGATCTACGCTGAGGATCCGGGACGCAACTTCCTGCCCTCGCCGGGGACGATCACGGCGCTGGCCCTCCCGCGTGGTGAGGGGATCAGGGTGGAGTGCGGGGTGGCGGCGGGACTGACGGTGTCGGTCCACTACGACCCGCTCCTGGCGAAGCTCATCGCCTTCGGTCGCGACCGGGCCGAGGCCCTGGACAGGATGGGCCGCGCCCTCGCCGAGTTCGCTGTCGAAGGCGTACGAACAACGCTCCCGTTCCTGCGGGCGGTGGTCGGGAGCGACCAGTTCACGCGCGGGAACGTCCACACCCAGCTGGTCGAACAAGGAGCCTTCAATGCCTGAAGAGGTGAAAGCTTCCATCACGGGGGTCGTCTTCGAGGTTCTGGCGAAACCCGGCGATAGGGTGGGGGCCGGGGACCCGATCCTCGTGCTGGAGTCCATGAAGATGGAGATTCCCGTGGAGGCCCCGCGCGCGGGGATCGTCAGGGAGGTCAAGGCTAAAGAGGGCGAGACGGTGCAGGAGGGCGACACGGTCGCCCTGCTGGAGTGAGCGGATGGCCATGGACGTCGAACTCATTCGGGAACTCTACGGGTATCACCGGTGGGCGAACCGGCGATTGTTCGCCGTGGCGGCAGCTCTGGGAGAAAAGGCGGCCCAGCGCGAGGTGGGCAAGCAGTTCAGCTTCCCGACGGTCCGGCGGATGTTCGCCCACATCTACGACGCCGATTGGGTCTGGCTCATGCGCTGGAAGGGCACCTCGCCCACGCGGCTGCCCGGCGACGAGATCGGGAGCCTCGCCATCCTGCGCGAGCGGTGGGACGCGCTGGAGAAGGAGCAGCAGGCGTTCATCGAATCCTTGACGCCGGCTGACCTCGGTCGCGTCGTGGACTACAAGAACACCGAGGGCAAGCCGTTCCGCCTGCCCCTCGGGCCGCTGCTCCAGCACGTGGCGAACCACGCGACCCATCACCGGAGCGAGATCGCGACGATGCTCACGATGATCCACGGCTCACCACCGGACACGGGCCTGGTGGCCTACCACCTCGTCAAGACCGGACAGCCGGCCTGACACGGGGGAGCATCTCATGGGCATGAGAGAGCTGGTCGAGGAGCTCCGGGCCCGCCGGCGCAAGGTGCAGGAGATGGGCGGCGCCGAGGCGGTGGCCAAGCAGCACGCGGGAGGTAAGCTCACCGTTCGCGAGAGGCTGGACCTTCTGTTCGACGCGGGGACGTTCACGGAGATCGGCATTCTCGCGACCCACGCCAACATCTCCCCGGCCATGAGGGGGAAGGAGACCCCCGCCGACGGCGTCGTCACCGGCTTCGGCAGGGTCACTGGCCGCCTGGCCTCGGTGATCGCCTACGACTTCACCGTCATGGCGGGCTCGATGGGGCGCACGGCGGAGGTCAAGTGCAACCGGGCCCGCGAGATCGCGCTGACCAAGCGGATCCCGATGATCTGGCTCATCGACTCGGCGGGGGCGCGCATCCAGGAGGCCATCGGCTCCACCTTCGCCCAATCGGGCTTCCTCTTCCGGGAGCAGTCCATCATGTCCGGCGTCGTGCCCATGGTGGCGGCGATGATGGGGCCCGGGGCGGCGGGCACGGCGTATATTCCGGCTCTCGCCGACTTCGTGCCGATGGTCAAGGGGACCAGCCACATGGCCCTCGGCGGGCCTCCGCTGGTCAAGGCGGTGGTGGGCGAGGACATCACACCCGAGGAGCTGGGCGGCTCCAAGATCCACTGCGAGATCTCCGGGGTGGCGGACCTCGAGGTGCCGGACGACAAGGCGTGCATCCAGGTCATCAAGGACTACCTGTCCTATTTCCCCCAGTCCAATCTGGAGAAGCCGCCGGTCGTTCCGACCGAGGATCCGGTGGACCGGGTGGAGGAAGAGCTGCTCACCATCGTCCCTGACAGCCCCCGCCGGGCCTACGACATGAAGAAGGTCATCCAGCGCATCGTGGACGGCGGCCGGTTCTTCGAGATCAAGCCGGGCTGGGCCAGGAACCTCATCGTCGGGCTGGCGCGGATGGGCGGCCGCTCGGTGGGGATCGTGGCGAACCAGCCCATGGTGCTGGGCGGCGCCCTCGACATCAACGCGGCCGACAAGGCGGCGCGCTTCATCATGCTCTGCGACGCCTTCCACATCCCCCTCGTCTTCCTCCAGGACGTCCCCGGCTTTCTGGTGGGCTCCAAGGTCGAGAAGGAGGGGATCATCCGCCACGGCGCCAAGATGCTCTACGCCGTCAGCGAAGCGACCGTGCCGAAGGTCACGGTCGTCCTGCGCAAGGCCTACGGCGCCGGGTATTTCGTCATGTGCGGGAAGGCCTACGAGCCCGACCTGATCGTCGCCTGGCCGACGGCGGAGATCAGCGTGATGGGGCCGGAAGGCGGGACCAACATCATCTTCAGGAAGGAGATCGCCGCCGCGCCCTCGCCGGAGGAGGAGCGGGCGCACCGGGTGGAGGAGTTCAGGAAGCTCATCAACCCTTACGTCGCCGCCGGCGGCGCGTTCATCGACGACCTCATTGACCCGCGCGAAACCCGCCCCGTGGTGATCCGGGCGCTCGAGATGGCGGAGACCAAGAAGGTGGACCGCCCCTGGAAGAAGCACGGCGTCATGCCGGTGTAGTGAACCGCCCTAGTTGCGTGAAGGAGGCGACCATGAGCGCGCTCAAGGGGGTCATGACGGCCCAGGCGGTCGTATTGCTCGTTTACGGGCTTCCCTACCTGCTGATCCCGAAGTGGGCGACCACGCTGACCCAGCAGTTGCCGCTCCCCGAGAACTACCTCCTCCGCGCCGTGGGAATCGGGTTCGTCATCCTGGCGTACCTGGAGTTTCAGATTGTCAGGGATCTGGAGCGGTATCGGGGCCTCACCCTGGCCTTCGCGCTGCTCCCCTCTCTCTTCTTCGTGACCATCGTGGTCCAGGCCTTCGTGCGCGGCTTCAACGGGGCGCCGTGGTTCTGGTGGCTGAACGGCATCGTCACCGGCGCTTTCGCTATCGCCCTCTTCGCCACCCGGCGTGCGGCCTGAAATTTTAGTGCTTGACAGGAATTGGGCTCGGGCATAGCGTGAGGGTGCCCTGGGTGAGCTCGGGGTTGCCGGCAGAGGCTGGTCAACGGTCGGTCGAGGTCGGGAGGGTGGGTCTGGGATGCCAGGTCCCCCGCTGAACGGTCTCGAAAGGTTGACGGCCAGCGGAGTCGAGAAGCATTCCGAGCCCCAGGGCGTTTCTATGCCCGGGGGCGCTTGCGGAAGACGAGGTTGAAGTAGGGCAGGCAGAGGGACGGGGGTGTGCCCAGCCTGCGGGCCAAGGCGCACGCCACTCGGAACGCCGGCAGGAGTAATTTCCGCTTCCGCGTCCGGGCGGTCTCCTTGAAGAAGCGGTAGCCGTAGCCCAGTTCCTCAGTGAGGTCCTCCAGCCCCGCCAGCCCGGACGACGGCAGGCACTCAGACCAGCTCGCATTCCGCCATCCCGTGCCGGGACGGGTGAACTCCTCCAGCGTGACACCTCTGAGCCGCCGCGGCCTCAGGGCCTTGCCGTAGACGAGCGCCACCCTCGGAGGGAGCCACTGGACGAACGGGAGCCCCACCGAGTGGGTCTCCAGGGGGAACGCGCGGTTGGGGGTGTCGAAAACGCCGATCCACCCCCCCGGCTTCAGGATCCGGTAGTACTCGTCCACGTACCGGTGGCGCTCCGCCACGGGCAGGTGCTCGATCACCCCGAGGACGATGACCAGGTCGAACGCGCCGTCGGGGTAGGGGAGACGCTGGGTCTCCGCGTTCGTGAGGTGGCGCACCTCCCGCACCTTGGAGAGCTGGAGGTCCTCGACCTTCGCCCGCGTGATCTCCACGAAGGCCGGGTCGGAGTCGAAGGTCCAGATCCTGGCGACCAGCGGCTGCTCGTTCAGATACTCGGTGATGTGACCGAACGAACAGCCCACCTCCAGCACGCTCAGGTTCCCCAGCCCGCGGGCGGCTAGGCCGCGGAAGAGCCGCTCCAGGAAGTGCCGGCCGCGCGTGGCCTTGAAGGGGAAGTAGAGGGGCGCGCGGTGGAGGCCCTTGCGCTCGATGAGCATCCGGATGACGCGCTCGCTGTAATAGGTGGGATACTCCCGACCGTCCACGGTGAGGACCCGCTCGCCCCCCCGATCCCGGATGCTGTAGCGGACGGCCTCCATGCCGGCATTATAGCCGCCGGCGGAGGCTAGTTTTCGACGAAGGCCTGGAGGGCGCGCCCCCGCAGCGGGTGGCGCAGCTTCCTGAGCGCCTTGGCCTCGATCTGGCGGATGCGCTCGCGCGTCACCCTGAACCGCTCCCCCACTTCCTCCAGCGTGTGCTCGCCGTCGGCGCCGATCCCGAACCGGAGGCGCAGGATCTCCTGCTCCTTGGGGGACAGCGTGGCCAGGGCCCGCTCCACCTGGAGCCCCAGGTCCCGGCTCAGGAGCGACTCGTTGGGCGAGGCGGCACTCTTGTCCTCCAGGAAGTCCCCGAGCTGGGAGTCCTCCCCGATGGGCGTTTCCAGCGAGAGCGGCCGCCGCGAGGATTCCAGGATCAGCCGGATCTTCCACGCCGGGACGCCGGCCCGCTGGGCCAGCTCCTCCGGGGTCGGCTCGCGTCCCAGCTCGTTGGCCAGGTTGCGGCTCACCCGGGAGATCCGGTTCAGGGCCTCCACCATGTGGACCGGGATGCGGATCGTCCGGGAGTGGTCGGCGATGGCCCGCGTAACGGCCTGCCGGATCCACCACGTCGCGTAGGTCGAAAACTTGAACCCGCGGCGGTACTGGAAGCGGTCCACCGCCTTCATCAGTCCCAGGTTGCCCTCCTGGATCAGGTCGAGCAGGGAGAGGTCGCTCCCCAGATAGCGCTTGGCCACGGAGACGACCAGGCGGAGGTTGGCTTCCATCAGCTCGCGCTTGGCCTGGCGGACGACGCGATCGTGCTCGGCGATCTGGCGCATCCGCTCGAGCGCCTGCCGCCGCGGCAGTCCGAGGAGCGTCCGGCTGTGCGGCAGGTCGGCGACGTGCTTCCGGAGTTCCGCCACCAGGTGGTCCAGGACGGACGGCTTGAGGGGCAGGCCGGTGACGATCTGCTGGATCTGCTCCCGGTTGTGGGCGATCCAACGCCGGTAGGTGGCTCGCGTGTTCCTCGAGCGGCGGCGATCCTTGAGCGCGGCCTCGAGCCGGGCGATCTCCTGCTCCAGCCGACGGATCCGGGCAAAGGCGGCCAGCATCGGTCTGACCTCGTCCGGGCCGGGCTCGCTCCCCTCGGGGAGCAGGATCAGCGCGTCAGCGGGCAGCTCGCACCGCCGCACGCGGTCGGCGAGATCGAGGAGGCGCTGGACGGCCCGCGGAACTCCCGTGAGCGCCCGCCGGAGCTCGGTCTGCCCGGCCTCGATCCGCCGGCCGATTTTGACCTCTTGCTCGGCAGTCAGGAGGGGGACCTTGCCGATTTCCTTCAGGTAGAGGCGAACCGGGTTTTCCGTGTGGGCAGGGCTTGCCTCGACCACGGGAGCGGCCAGGGCCTCCTCGGGCTCGGGGACGAGCTCGTCGGGGGCCGCCTCCGGCGCCGGGGCGGCGGTCCTGCCCACGCTGTCTTCGAGGGATTCTCTGAAGGTCATGACCCCTTGCTCTTCTTTCCTCAATATTTAGAGGGTGTTTGGCCCTCGGGGGATTCAGCATTATGACGCGGGGATCCCCCGCGGTATTCAGAGGTGGTCTATAATGGGGCGTCCATGCAGGCCGAAATCGTCAGCGTCGGCTCCGAGCTCCTGCTGGGCCAGATCGTGGACACCAACTCCGCGGTCATCGGCCGCCACTTGGCGGCCATCGGGCTGGACCTCTATTACAAGACCACCGTCGGGGATAACCTGAACCGTCTCACCGCGGTCCTCCGCCAGGCCCTGGCGCGCTCCGAGGTCGTCATCACGACCGGGGGCATCGGGCCCACCGCCGACGACGTCACCCGCGCGGCGGTGGCGGCGGCCACCGACCGCCCCCTCGAATTCTCCGAGCGCCTCATGGCCCAGATCGAGGCCTTCTTCCGGGCGCGGGGGTTCAAGCTGTCCCCCTCCAACCGCCGCCAGGCGTTCATCCCCCAGGGAGCCATCCCCGTCGAGAATCCCGTCGGGACGGCGCCGGCCTTCATCGTCGAAGTGGGGGAGCGCTGCGTGATCACCCTGCCGGGAGTGCCCCGGGAGATGGAGCATCTGCTGGTGACGCGCGTGCTTCCCTACCTCCGCGACCGCTACGGGCTCAAGGGTGAGATTCGCCTGCGGGTGCTCAAGGTCGTCGGCCTCGGGGAGAGCCGGATCGGCGAGCTCTTGACGGACTTCATGGAGAAGGGGCGGAACCCCACCGTCGGGACCCTCGCCCACCTGGGCCAGGTGGACGTGCGGATCGCCGCCAAGGGGTCCGAGGCTGAGGCGGCCCAGCGCCTGATCGAGCCCGTCGAGACCCAGATCAGGGAGCGGCTCGGGGATCTGATCTTCGGGGCGGACGCCGAGACGCTGGAGAGCGTCATCTCGGCCCAGGTGCGGCGCCTCGGGGCCCGGGTCGCCGTGGCCGAATGGGGGAGCGGCGGCGTGGTCGCCGAGCGCCTGGCCGCCGGAATCGGGCCGGGGTTCGCGGGGGGGATCGTCCTGGGCGGCGCTGACGGCGCGACCCGGCTCGGCGCTGACCTCTCGAAGGACGTCGGTCCCGAGGCCAGGGCGCGGGCTCTGGCCGAAGGCGTGAGGGAGTGGCACGCCATTCGGGTGGGCGCCGCGGCGGTGTTCGAGAACGACCCGGGCTCCACGCCGCCGGTCACCGTGGTGGGGCTCGCCGTCGCGGTGGATGGGCGCCTGGAGAGCCGCGAGTACCGCTTCGGAGGGGACCTCCCCTCCATGAAGATCCGCACGGCCACCCTGACCCTCGACCTGCTGCGGCGCGCGCTGGGGTCGATCGCCTGAGCGCTGCCCTGCGGTCAGTCGGCGGGAGCCAGCCTCAGGTCGAAGCCGGCCCGGACGGCGTCGCCGACGGCCAGGAAGAACTTCTTCGGCGGCGTGATCCCGAAGTCGGTCAGCCGGAGGTCCGTTTCCCCGCGCACCCAGATCCGTCCGCCCTCGAGGCGGGCGCGGCCCGTCCAGGTCGTGACGCGCTCGACGCCGCGAACGCGCAGCGTTCCGCTGATCCTGAGGGTGACGTCCGCGCCCTCGGCCAGGGAGGGAAAAGAGCTCTTGACCTCCTCGGTGCTGAAGCGGATGTCGCCATACCGGTCAGTCTCGAGCGTCCTCCGAAGGTCGCTGTCACGCCGGTCATTGCCGGTCCTGAACTTGGCCGCATCCACCCTGACGCTGCCCGCGACGCCGAGGGCGACGTTGGTGGGATCCAGCCGGAGCAGTCCCGCGACCTCCTCGGTGATGCCCGAGAAATCGCCGAGGGGATAGCTCGCCTCGAAGGTCACCCGGCTTTTCCCCGCGATGACGGCGTACGACCGGGGCTCTCCGGCGGCGCTCGCGGCCACGCAGAGGAGGAGAAGCAGCAGGATGCCCGGAAGCATGGCGCGTTCCCCTGATACCACGCAGGCCGGAGACGGTCAAATCTGGTTGACAGTGGCGGAGACGGGGATTTATCGTCGAAACTGCCTCATATGGTGAAGATTTACACGAAAAAGGGCGACGAGGGGCAGACAAGCCTCTTCGGCGGGCAGCGGATCTCGAAGTCGGATCCGCGCCCGGAAGCCTACGGTACGCTGGACGAGGTCTGCGCGGTCCTTGGCGTGGCCCGGGCTGCGGCGGACAACCCTGACCTCCAGGGCGTGATCCACTCGATCCAGGAGGATCTGTTCCTGCTGGGCGCCGAGCTGGCGACGGCCCCGGAAGACCGCGCGCGCTTCCACGTCCAGCAGATCACCGCCGAGCACACGGCCCGGCTGGAATCGCTCATCGACGAGCGCCTCGCCAAGATCGAGCTGCCGCGCGCCTTCATCATCCCCGGCTCCTCCTCCTACATCCCCGCGCTCCTGGACTGGGCGCGGGCGGTGGCGCGGCGCGCCGAGCGGCGGGTCGTGGAGCTGCGGGAGGCGGGGCTCCTCGACAATGCCGAAGTCCTTAAGTATCTGAACCGCCTCGCCGATCTGTTCTTCGTCCTGGCCCGCTACCAGGAGGCCGTGGAGGGGCAGGGCGCCGTCCAGTGGCGCGGGAGGCGGTAGCCCGCGATATGGCGATCGCGCCGAGCGCCAGCTACAGCCTCACCGTCCGCCTCGAGATCCGGCAGCGCCCGGGCATGCTCGGGCGGGTCACCTCCGCCATCGGCGCCGCGGGCGGCGACATCGGCGCTGTGGACCTTGTGGAGACGACGCGCGAGCGGGTCGTGCGCGACATCACGATCAACGCCCGGGACAGTGAGCACGGGCAGGAGATCGTCAGCCGGCTCCGCGGCATCGCCGGCGTGCGGGTGGTCAACGTCTCGGACCGCACCTTCCTCATGCACCTGGGCGGCAAGATCGAGATCCGCAGCAAGGTCCCCATCCGCACCCGCGACGACCTCTCCATGGCCTATACCCCCGGCGTGGCCCGGGTCTGCCTGGCCATCCGGGAGGACCGCCAGCGCGCCTTCGCGCTGACCATCAAGCGGAACTCGGTCGCGGTGGTCACCGACGGCAGCGCGGTCCTCGGGCTCGGGGACATCGGGCCGGAGGCGGCCCTGCCCGTCATGGAAGGCAAGGCGATGCTCTTCAAGGAGTTCGCGGGCGTGGACGCGTTCCCGATCTGCCTGGCGACCAAGGACCCCGACAAGATCGTGGAGACCGTGAAGCTGATCGCGCCGGCCTTCGGCGGGATCAACCTGGAGGACATCTCCGCGCCGCGCTGCTTTGAGGTGGAGGAGCGCCTCAGGAAGGAGCTGGACCTGCCCGTGTTCCACGACGACCAGCACGGGACGGCCGTGGTCGTCCTCGCCGCGCTCCTGAACGCGCTCCGCCTGGTCAAGAAGGACCCGAAGAAGATCAAGGTGGTCATCTGCGGCGTGGGGGCGGCCGGGACCGCCACGATCAAGATCCTGCTCTCGATCGGTGTCAAGCAGATCATCGGCGTGGATGAGCATGGCACGCTCTTCCGCGGGCGCAAGGTCGGGATGGATTTCATGAAGCGCTGGGTGGCCGAGGCGACGAACCCGCGGAACCTCCAGGGAAAACTGTCGGACGCCGTCCAGGGGGCGGACGTCTTCATCGGGCTCTCGGTGCCCGGCGTGCTGACGGTGAAGGACGTCCGCAGCATGGCGAAGCGCCCCATCGTGTTCGCCATGGCCAACCCCGTGCCGGAGATCCAGCCGGAGGCGGCCCTGAAGCACGTGGCGGTCATGGCCACCGGCCGGTCGGACTATCCGAACCAGATTAACAACGTCCTCTGCTTCCCAGGCTTCTTCCGCGGCATGCTCGATTGCCGGGCGCGGCTCGTCAACGACGAGATGAAGATCGCCGCGGCGCGGGCCATCGCGGAGTGCGTGCGACCGGAGGAGCTCACGCCCGAGTACATCATCCCAAGCGTCTTCAATAAGAAGGTCGTGCCGGCCGTGGCGCGGGCGGTGACCGGCGCCGCCCAGCAGACCGGCGCCTCCCATCGCCGGCGCCGCATCGAGATCCCCGCATCCCTCTGAGGGGAGCCTGATCGCCGTGGAGCGCGGGGGAGCGATGGTCTGGTCGGTGATCATTCCGGCGTACAACGAGGCCGAGCGCCTGCCCGCCTACCTGCGGGAGGTCGTCCTATTCTTCGAGGGGCGGGGGGAGCCCTACGAGGTCCTCGTGGTGGACGACGGTAGCCGCGACGCGACGGGGGACCGGGTGCGGGAGCTCGAGCGCTCCTTCCCGCGCCTCAGGCTCCTCGCGCTTCCGGAGAACCGGGGGAAGGGCCACGCGGTCCGGGTCGGGATGGTGAACGCCCGGGGCGCCTTCCGGCTGTTCGCCGATGCCGATGGCGCGACCCCCATCCGGGAGCTCGAGCGTCTCGAGCCGGCGCTCCGGGCCGGCGCCGACGTCGTCATCGGCTCCCGAGCGCTGCAGGACCCCGCGGTGAGGGTGCGGGCGCACGTCCACCGCGTCGTGGCCGGTCGCGTGTTCAACTGGCTCGTCGCCCGGCTGGGGCTTGCCGGGATCGCCGATTCCCAGTGCGGCTTCAAGTGCTTCCGGGCCGCCGCGGCGGAGGATCTCTTCCGCGCGCTTCGCACCGACGGCTACGGCTTCGACGTGGAGCTGCTGCTCCTGGCCCAGCGCCGCGGCTACCGGATCGCGGAGGTGGCGGTCAACTGGGTCGATCAGCCCGGGAGCAAGGTCCGGGTCCTGACCGACGGCCCGCGCATGCTATGGCAGATTCTCGCCACCCGCGCCGGGTACCCACGCCAGAGGCGGGGGGGGGCGCGCGGTCGGACTGAACGGTGACCGCCATGGACCCTTCCACGCACATCGCCCGCCGTGTCCAGGAGATCGAGCCGTTCCTGGCCGTCGAGGTATTCGAGCGCGCCCAGGAGCTGGAGCGGCAGGGGATCGACGTCATCCACCTGGAGTTCGGCGAGCCCGACTTCGAGACCCCGGCGGTGATCCGGGAGGCCGCGCAGAAGGCGATCAAGGACGGGCGGACGAAGTACACCCACAGCCTCGGCATCCTGCCGCTCCGGGAGGCCATCGCCGAGCACTACCGGGAGCGCTACGGCGTCGAGCTGTCGCCCGACCAGATCCTCGTGACGGCCGGGACCTCGCCCGCCATGCTGCTCCTGTTCATGATGCTGCTGGACCCCGGCGACGAGGTCATCCTGTCGGATCCCCACTACGCGTGCTATCCGAACTTTGTCCGCTACGCCGAGGGCAAGCCCGTGTGCGTGAACGTGGAGGAGGAGGACGGCTTCCAGTACCGCCCCGAGGCGATCCGGGAGCGGCTTGGGCCCCAAGTGAAGGCGATCCTGGTCAACTCGCCGGCCAATCCCACGGGGACCCTGCTGTCGGCCGATCGCATGGCCCAGGTGGCTCAGCTGGGACCGTGGATCGTCTCCGACGAGATCTACCACGGGCTCACCTACGAGGGAAAGGAGCACTCGATCCTGGAGTTCACGGATCGCGCCTTTGTCCTGAACGGCTTTTCCAAGGCCTTCGCCATGACCGGGTGGCGGCTCGGCTATCTGATCGCCCCCAAGCCGTTCATCCGCACGCTCCAGAAGACGTACCAGAACTTTTTCATCTCGACCAACGAGTTCGTCCAGTGGGCGGGCGTGGCGGCGCTCAAGGAGGCGGCCGAGGACGCGGCGCGCTTCCGGAAGATCTTCGACGAGCGGCGCCGGGCGATGATCGCCGGCCTCCGGGAGGTCGGCCTGGGCGTGGGGTCGGAGCCGACGGGCGCGTTCTACGTCCTCGCCAACGCCAAGCGGTTCACGCAGCACTCCTACGAGTTCGCCTTCAAGATCCTCGAAGGCGCTCACGTGGGCGTCACGCCCGGCATCGACTTCGGGCGGAACGCCGAAGGCTACCTCCGCTTCTCCTACGCGAACTCGCTGCCCCGGATCCGGGAAGGCCTGCAGCGAATCGGCAGGTTCCTGGCCGGAGGCGGGCGGTGACCGGTTGAGACGGCTCGCGGCTGCCCCCGGCGTCCAGCTCGCGGGAGTGCTCCTGGCCCTGGTGATCGTGGCGGTGGTCTGGGTCGGCGCGGATCGCCGCCCGCCGGAGTGGGACCACGCCAACCACCTCGAGCGCGCGGCCGTGTGCGGCCAGATCCTGGCCGATCGGGGCCCAGCCGGGTGGGCGGAGATCGTCGAGCTGTCGTCCTTCTACCCGCCCGTGGTCCCGTGCTCGGCGGGGGTCCTGTCGCTCGTGGTTCCTTTCACCGGGCTCAGCGCTCAGTCGATGATCCTGGCCTTCCTCGCCCTGGCGCTCGTCTGCCTCTTCTTTCTCGGGCGCCGGCTCTTCGATGCCCCGACGGGGGTGCTGGCCGCGCTGATCTTCGGCGCCGCCCCCTTTGTGGTGTTTTCGACCACCAATTTTCAGCTCGACCTGCCTCTGGCGGCGGCCGTGGTGTTCTCCCTCCTGGCGATCGTCCTCACGGAGGACTTCTCCCGCCGCGCCTGGTCCGTGGCCGCCGGGCTTTCTTTCGCCTTCGGGATGCTGGTCAAGCCGCCCTTCGCCGTCTACCTCCTGCCGCCGCTCGCCCTGGTGGTCTGGCGCGCCCTTCGCGCTCCCGATCGCCGCGCGCGCGCTCTCAACCTGCTCCTCGCGTTTGTCCTTGGCGGCGCGCTGAGTCTGCCGTGGTACGGGCCACGGCTCTTCGGCCTATCGCTCCAGATCGCCAACCGCTCCTTCAAGCAGGCCGCCCTTCAGGGATCGCCGGAGATCTTGACCGGCGCCGCGCTGTTCTTCTACCCGCGAACCCTCCCGGCCATCTTCGGCCTCCTGGCCGCGCCGCTCTTCGTCTGGGGCCTCCTGGCGCTGGCGCGCCGGCGGGAGGCCCGCGGCCTGCTCTGGAGCGCCTCGCTCGTGCCGTTCGCGGTGTTTCTCCTGATCCAGAACAAAAATTTCCGCTACGTGCTCCCGCTTCTTCCCGTGGCGGCGCTGATCGCGGCCGCCGGTCTCCGCGCCGTGGCGGCGCCGTGGCGGCGCGGCGTGACCGTGGTCCTGGTGGGCGTGTCGGCGCTCCAGGTGGGCGCCGCCGCGTTCGCCCTTCCGCCGCTCGGACGTTGGACGGCCTTCGGCTTCCCCCTCGTGTTCTCCGCCCCGCCGTCTCCGGTGGCGTGGCCCCACCAGCAGATCCTGGACGTCATCGTCAAAGAAGCGGGCGGGCGCCCCGCGACGGTGAGCGTCGTCCCGAACTACAACTTCTTCTCGGTCTCCAACTTCCGCTATTACGCGGTCCGCGACCGGCTGCCTCTCAAACTGACGCGGGCGTGGGATCAGTCCCCGTTCGGGGTGGGGTTCGTCATCCTGAAGACCGGCGATCTGGGGCCGGACTTTTCCATCGCCAAGCCCAAGCGGATCATGGAGCGTCTCGCGCGGGGTGATCCTGCCTTCGAGCGGGCCTTCCCCGTCATCTGGCAGGGGCCGCTCCCCGACGGCAGCGTGGGGAGCGTCCGACAGCGCCGCGTAGCGCCCGTGGCGGGGGTGAGCCCGTCGGACCTGGCCCGGCGCTTCAAGGACGCCGTGGTCCCGTTCCTCGAGCCGTACGCCCGGGATCTCGAAGGGCTGGTGGTGGATCTCGTCGCCGACCCGCCGGCGCTTCTCAGGGGAGAGATCCGTGAGGTTCGGCTGCAGGCCCGCCGCGCGCGGGTGGCCGAGTTTTCCCGAAACGGGGCCGAACTGCGCCTACGCGACCTCAGCGTGAGCTTCCAGGGTGTGCTCATCAACCCCCATCGCCTGGCGGCGTCGGGGGAGATTGAGCCGCTGGCCATCGAGAAGCTGCGCCTCGAGCGTCTCGTCGTCACCGAGGAGGATCTCCAGGCGTTTCTCGCAGGTTTCCGGGGGCTCAAAGGGCTGAGGATCGGGCTGGAAGATGGCGCCGTCAGCGTGACGCTGGTCCAGCCTGGACCCGACGTGACCGGCCGCTTGAGAGTCTCGAACGGGAGCGGCCCGTCCCCGCTGACGGTTCGGGCCGAGCGGCTGAGCCTCGGCGGGATTCCCCTCCCACGGCTTTTCGTGTATTGGGTGTTCAGGCACTTTGACCCGACGCTGCGACTGGCCAGGCTCCCGGTGGCCGTCGAGCTGGGTCGGATCCGGGTGGAGCCCCGCCGCATCGTGATTTCCAATGGCTGAGTCGATCGAGAAGAAGAAGGCGCGGGCGCGAACGCTCATCCGGGCCCTGGAACGGGCGTACCCCGACGCCAAGATCGCGCTGGAGTTCTCGACCCCGCTGGAGCTCCTGGTGGCGACGATCCTCGCGGCCCAGTGCACCGACGAGCGCGTCAACCAGGTGACGCGGACCCTCTTCAAGAAGTACACGAGCGCCGGCGCCTACGCGAAGGCTGAGCTGGCAACCTTCGAGCGCGAGGTTCACTCCACGGGGTTTTACAAAGCCAAGACCCGCGCCGTCATCGGGATGGCCAAGGAGCTCGTGGCTAAACACGGGGGAACGGTTCCGCGGACGCTGGAGGAATTAACCGCGCTCCCCGGAGTGGGCAGGAAGACCGCCAACGTGGTGCTCGGCAACGCCTACGGCCAGCCCGCCATCGCGGTGGACACCCATGTGTTCCGCGTCTCTCAGAGGTTGGGGGTAGCCAAGTCAGACGATCCGGAGAAGGTCCACGATCAGCTCTGCGAGGTGATCCCGCAGCCCAAGTGGACGCAGTTCAGCCACCTGCTGACGACGCATGGCCGCCGGCAGTGCATGGCTCGGAAGCCGGCCTGCCCCACCTGCCCGGTCCGGGCCCTCTGCCCCTGGCCCGGCAAGAGCCTGAAATAGGGCTTTTGCTTGACAGTTCAAGCAGTTTACCGTAACGTATGTGGTTGCGACTTTTTGCGGATGAGGGAAGGAGAGCATGGCCACAGCGCAGCCAAAAGTCGAGACCATCGCCCGGAACCGGAAGTGGTACCTGGTGGACGCCGAGGGGAAGGTGCTCGGCCGCCTGGCGACCCAGGTCGCCACGATTCTCCGGGGCAAGCATAAGCCCAACTTCGCTCCCCACCTGGACGTGGGGGACCACGTGGTCGTGGTGAACGCCGAGAAGGTGCACTTGACGGGGCGGAAGCTCACGACCAAGACGTACCGCTGGCACACGGGGTACATCGGGGGCCTCCGGGAGGTCAGGGCCGAGAAAATGCTCCGCGCCCATCCCGAGCGGGTCATCGAATGGGCGGTCCAGGGTATGCTGCCCAAGGGGCGCCTGGGCCGGGCCATGGCCAAGAAGCTGAAGGTCTACCGCGGGCCGGAGCACCCGCACCAGTCCCAGACCCCCGAGCCGCTCGAGGCAAGGAGATGACTGAGGGGACAGCGACACGATTCTACGGCACCGGCCGGCGGAAGACGTCGGTGGCGCGGGTGTGGCTCGGCCAGGGCGCCGGCGCGATTACGGTCAACCGCCGCGAGTTCGAGGATTACTTTCCCCGGGAAACGCTCCGCATGATCATCTGCCAGCCGCTCCAGATCGCCAACATGCTCGGGCAGATGGACGTTCAGGTGAACGTAGGAGGCGGCGGTCCCGCGGGCCAGGCCGGCGCTGTCCGGCACGGGATCGCGCGGGCGCTGCTGGCCTACGACGAAAATCTGCGGGTGCCCCTCAAGAAGGCGGGGCTTCTGACCCGGGACCCGCGCATGCGGGAGAGGAAGAAGTACGGCCAGCCCGGTGCCCGGCAGAAATTCCAATACTCGAAGCGATAGCCCGGCCCCCTGGACGGCGATGAAGGTCAAAGTAGCCGTGGCGGGGGCCAGCGGGTACATGGGCGCCGAGCTCCTGCGCCTGCTGCTCGTGCATCCCCTGGTGGAGCTCGTCGCCGTCACCTCGGAGCGGCTGTCCGGCGAGCCCCTCGACAGCCTCTACCCCCACCTCAGGGGACTGACCTCGCTCACCTTCGAGACGCTGGACCCCGAGCGGCTGGTCAGGGAGGCCGAGTGCGTCTTCCTGGCGCTGCCTTATATGGAGTCCCACAAGGTCGTCCCTGTCCTCCGCCGCCACGGGCGGAAGGTCATGGATCTCTCCGCGGACTACCGGCTCAAGGACGCTGGGGCGTACGCCACCTGGTACATGACTTCGCACTCGGACCCCGACGGCCTGGCCGAGGCGGTGTATGGCCTGCCCGAGCTCCACCGGAAGGCGATTGCGTCGGCCTCCGTCGTAGCCAATCCCGGCTGCTACCCGGTCGGCGCCGTGCTCGCCATCGCGCCGCTGCTCAAGGCGGGGTGGGCCCGCGGGGACGGAATCGTCATCGACGGAAAATCCGGCGTCACGGGGGCGGGCTCCATGGGGCGCAAGGTGGATCCGATCTACCTCTACACCGAGGCCAACGAAAATCTCCAGGCCTACGGCGTGGCCACCCATCGCCATACGCCCGAGATCGAGCAGGAGCTCTCGGGCCTGGTCGGCCGTTCCCTCACCGTCGCGTTCACGCCTCACCTGATCCCGCTCAACCGGGGCCTCTTCACCACCGCCTCGGTGCCGCTGGCCAAGGCCGCGGCCACGGCGGATCTCGTCGCGTGCTACCGGGAGTTCTACGCCGGCGAGCCGTTCGTCCGGGTTCTTCCCGAAGGGAAGCTCCCGACCACCCGCGCCGTGGTGGGCTCGAACTTCTGCGACGTGGCCGTGGTGGCCGATCCTCGCACGCAGCGCGCGGTGTGCCTCGCGGCCATCGACAACCTGGGCAAAGGGGGATCGGCCAACGGGGTCCAGAACCTGAACCTGATGTTCGGGTGGGACGAGCGGACGGGCCTCGACGCCCCGCCGGTGTACCCCTGATGGCCGCGCTCGAGTGGCTCGAGGGCGGGATCACGGCGGTTCCGGGGATTCTCGCCTCCGGCATCCACTGCGGGATCAAGGCGAGCGGGAAGAAGGACCTGGCCCTCATCTACTCCTCCACGCTGGCGCGCGCCGCGGCGGTCTTCACGACGAATCAAGTCAAGGGCGCCCCCGTCCAGGTCTCCATGGAGCACATGAAGGAGCGGACGATCCAGGCCATCGTCGCCTCCAGCGGGTGCTCGAACGTCTGCACCGGGGAGCAGGGGATCCGCGACGCCCGTGAGATGACCGCGACCGTGGGCGACCTGCTGAAGATCCCCCCGCGTCACGTCCTGGTGGCCTCGACGGGCGTCATCGGCCGGCCGCTGCCGATGGAGAAGATCCGGGCCGGCCTCCCGAAGCTGGTCAAGTCGCTCTCCCCGCAGGGGGGCCGGAACGCCGCCGAGGGGATCCTGACCACCGACACCGGGCCCAAGGAAGCGGCGCTGCGCCTCGACGTCAACGGCCGGCCGGTGACGATCGGCGGGATCGCGAAGGGCGTCGGCATGATCGAGCCCCACCTGGCGACCATGTTCTGTTTTATGGCCACCGACGCCGTGGTCTCGCCGGACGCCCTCGACGGGGCGCTCCGGCGCGCGGCGGCGGGGAGCTTCAACCGCATCACGGTGGACGGGGACATGTCCACGAGCGACACGGTGGCGATCCTCGCCAACGGGCTGGCGGAGAACCAGGTGCTCGAGAAGGGCAGCCGGGGGCTGCGCCAGTTCACGCGCGGGTTGGAGGCGATCACCGAGAAGCTGGCCACGATGCTGGTGAAGGACGGCGAGGGGGCCAGCAAGGTGGTGAGCATTCACGTCCGGGGCGCCCGGAGCCGCCGCGACGCCCGGCTGGCAGCGCGCTCCGTCGCCAACTCGCTCCTCGTAAAGACGGCGATCAACGGCCAGGATCCCAACTGGGGCCGGATCATGATGGCGCTCGGGAAGTCGGCGGCGCGCGTCCAGGCCGACCGGGTAAGCATCGCGTTCGACGACGAAGTCGTCGTGGCGGGCGGCCAGCTGCGCCCGGGGGCCAAGCTCGATCGCGTGCGCGAGATCATGGCGCGCCCCGAGTTCTCGATCCGGATCGACCTGGGGCTCGGGCGCGGGGAGGACCAGGTCTGGACCTGCGACCTCTCCGAGGAGTACGTGCGTATTAACGCGAAATATACGACCTAAACCCATCGTTCCCCGGTTCCGCCGGGGGAGGAATCGGAGGGGGTGGGGACCCCCTGAGTTAACCTAGCACGCCTTCCACATTCGGTGCCCCGGTAAGGGGTCGGGGGGCGGAGGCCAACCGAAGGAGGACGCTGTGACGATCACGATGAAGGAACTGCTGGAGGCCGGGGTGCACTTCGGCCACCAGACCAAGCGGTGGAACCCGAAGATGCAGAAGTACATCTTCGGGGAGCGCAACGGCATCTACATCATCGACCTCCAGAAGACGCTCAAGAAGTTCCGAGAGGCTTATGCCTTCCTGAGGGACCTGGCCGCCGGCGGCGGCACGCTGCTCTTCGTGGGCACCAAGAAGCAGGCCCAGGAGACCGTCTACGACGAAGCCACGCGCTGCGGGATGTTCTACGTGAACCAGCGCTGGCTCGGCGGCACGCTGACGAACTTCGCTACCATCAACCGCTCCATCGCGCGCCTCAAGCGGCTCGACGAGATGAATGAGACGGGAGAGTACGAACGGCTGCCGAAGAAGGAAGTGCTCGGGCTGGAGCGGGAGCGGCAGAAGCTGGACAGGGCCCTGGTGGGGATCAAGGGCATGGACCGGCTGCCGTCGGCCGTGTTCATCATCGATCCCAAGAAGGAGCGCATCGCCGTGGCCGAGGCCCAGCGCCTGGCCATCCCCATCGTGGCCATCGTGGACACCAACTGCGATCCCACGGGCATCGACTACGCGATCCCCGGGAACGACGACGCCATTCGGGCGGTGCGGCTCATCAGCTCGCGGCTGGCGGACGCGATCCTCGAGGGCCGGGGCCCGCTCGCCAAGGAAGAGCCCGAGGAAGCTGCCGCCGAGGCGCTGACGGAAGCCGAAGCGGAAGTTGACGCGGCGGCTGAAGCGACATCCTAAGGGGGACTGGGACCGATGGCATCCCAGGCCGAGCTGGTCAAGAACCTCCGGGAGCTCACCGGGGCCGGCGTGATGGACTGCAAGGCGGCCCTCGAGGCTTCCACGGGCGATGTGCAGAAAGCAATCGAGTTTTTGCGGACGAAGGGGCTGGCCGACGCGGCGAAGAAAGCCCAGCGGACGGTTCGCGAGGGGCTCGTGGGGGCGTACATCCACCAGGGGGGCAAGATCGGGGCGCTCGTGGAGGTGGACTGCGAGACTGATTTCGTGGCGCGGACGGAGGGGTTCCAGCAGCTGCTGAAGGACCTCACGATGCAGGTGGCGGCCGCCAACCCGAGCTACGTGTTGCGGGAGGACGTGCCGGCCGCGGTCCTCGAGAAGGAGCGCGAGATCTACCGGCAGCAGCTCGCGGACCAGAAGAAGCCGCCCCACGTGCTGGACAAGATCGTCGAGGGGAAGCTCGAGAAGTTCTACGCCGAGCAGTGCCTCCTGGACCAGCCCTTCATCAAGGACGCGACGGGGAAGACCCGGGTGAAGGATCTGGTCAGCCAGCTCGGCGCCCAGGTGGGAGAGCGCGTGGTCGTTCGCCGCTTCTCCCGCTTCCAGGTCGGCGAGGGCGGCTGAGCCGGGCGGCTCCGTGGAGCCCGTCTTCAAGCGGATCCTCCTCAAGGTGTCCGGCGAGGCCCTCGCCGGCGAGCAGGGGTACGGCATCGACCCCGAGGTCCTGGGCCGGCTGGCCGAGGAAGTGAAAGGCGTGGTCGCCCTCGGCACTCAGGTGGCCATCGTCATCGGCGGGGGCAACATCTTCAGGGGCATCGCGGCCAGCGTCGGCGGCATGGAGCGGGCCACGGCCGATTACATGGGGATGCTCGCCACCGTGATCAACGCCCTGGCCCTCCAGGACGCCATCGAGAAGACGGGAGTTCCCACGCGGGTGCTGTCCGCCATTGAGATGAGAGCGGTCGCCGAGCCGTACATCCGGCGCCGCGCGATGCGCCACCTGGAGAAATTGCGGGTCGTCATCTTCGCCGCCGGCACCGGCAACCCCTTCTTCACCACCGATACGGCGGCAGCCCTCCGCGCGGTTGAGATCGGGGCGGAGGTCATCCTCAAGGCCACCAAGGTGGACGGGGTGTATTCGGCGGACCCCAAGAAGGACAAGGGCGCCAAGCGGCTGCCGCGGCTCAGCTACATCGAGGTGCTGAACCGCGGGCTCCAGGTCATGGACGCCACCGCGATCTCGCTCTGCATGGACAACAAGCTGCCCATCGTGATCTTCGACCTGACCCGCCGCGGGAACATCAAGCGGATCGTCCTCGGCGAGTCGGTGGGGTCCGTGGTCACGAGCGACGATTCACCGCTCAGGGGGTGACGGACGATGCAGGCGGTGCTCAAGGAAGTGGAGGCGAAGATGCAGGGGGCCCTGGACGCGCTGGGCCGGGAATTCGCGGGAGTCCGGACGGGGCGCGCGAGCACCGGCCTGCTGGAAGGCGTCCGGGTGGACTACTACGGGACCCCCACGCCCATTCCCCAGGTGGCCTCCCTGTCCGTGCCCGACCCGAAGACGCTCCTCATCCAGCCCTGGGACGCGAGCCTCCTGCCGGCGATCGAGAAGGCCATCATGAAATCCGATCTGGGGCTGACGCCGGCCAACGACGGCAAGGTGATCCGGCTCGTCATGCCGCCGTTGAACGAGGAGCGCCGGAAGCAGCTGGCCAAGGCCGTGGGCAAGCTGGCCGAGGACGCGCGCGTCGCGATCCGCAACATCCGGCACGACGCCAACAAGAAGCTCAAGACGATGGAGAAGGAGAAGAAGATCTCCGAGGACGATGGGCACCGGGGCCAGGAGCAGATCCAGAAGATCACCGACAAGTTCATCCAGCGCGCGGACGAGCTCCTGAAGAAGAAGGAGCAGGAAATTCTGACGTTCTGATACCATCATCGAAGATGGCCGTCCAACGATTCTCGAGCCTGCCCCTCGCCGACCTCGTGCCTCTCGGGGACGCGGAGCTCCTGGCGCGCGTCAAAGCGCTCCCGGTGCCCCAGCACGTGGCCATCATCATGGACGGCAACGGTCGGTGGGCGATCCAGCGCGGCCTCAACCGGGTGGCGGGGCACCGCGAGGGTGTCAAGGCGGCCCGCGCGGTCGTCCGGGCCGCCCACGAGCTGGGGATCCGCTTCCTCACCCTCTACGCGTTTTCCTCGGAGAACTGGAGCCGGCCGTCCTTCGAGGTGACGACGCTCATGACCCTGCTGGAGCGCTCCATCGACCAGGAGCTGCCCGAGCTGATGGCGAACAGCGTGCGGCTGCGAGTCATCGGGAGGGCCGACGGCGTCCCGCCGTCGGTGAGGCGCGGGATCGAGCGGGCGGTGGCTGCCACCGCCGGGAACACCGGCCTCACGTTGTTCATGGCCTTCAACTACGGCGGGCGGGATGAGCTCGTGGACGCGGTCCGCGCGCTGGCGCGCCAGGTGCAGGCGGGGGAGCTCGAGCCGGAGGAGATTGACGAGGCGCGGGTGGGGCGGGCGCTCTACACGCAGGGGGTCCCCGACCCGGACCTCCTGATCCGCACCAGCGGGGAGATGCGGGTCTCCAACTTCCTCCTCTGGCAGATCGCCTATACCGAGCTGGTGGTCACCCCGACGCTCTGGCCCGATTTCGGGGCGCGGGATCTCTATCTGGCGGTCGCCGAGTATCAGCGCCGGGACCGCCGCTTCGGCCGCGTCTGATGGCACGGGCCCGGGAAGCGCCGGTCCCCGGATCGGTGGACGCCGCGCCCCGGGCGCGCGGTGCCGCGCTGTGGAAGCGCGTCCTGAGCACGATCGTTCTCCTGCCGATCTTCGTGGGGATCGTGATGGGCCCGGTGTGGCTGTTCGGCGCCACGGTGGTGCTGGTCTCGGCCGTGGCCCAGTGGGAGTTCACGGGGATGTTCGAACGCGCCGGGGTCCGCACCTTTCGCTGGCTCGGGCTCGTCGGGGGCACGGCGGTCACGGCGAGCTTCGCCCTGCCCGTCTCCGAGCGGGTCGCGTTCACGGCGGTGCTACTGGCAGTGCTGCTTTCGGCGCTCTGGCGCCCGCGCGGCGCGCGCCTCGCCTGGGAGCCCGCCGCCGTCACGCTGTTCGGGATCTGCTACGTGAACTGGCTCCTGGGTTACGGGTTCTGGCTCCGGGACGTCCCGGGCGGGACCGACTGGGTGCTGCTCCTCGTGTGGGTGACGTGGCTCGGCGAGACGGCCGCCTACGTCGTGGGCTCCACGCTGGGACGCACGAAGCTCGCGCCGGTCATCAGCCCGCGCAAGACGGTGGAAGGGGCCGTGGCCCAGCTCGTGGTCTCCCTGCTGGCCGCGGTGGTCGCGCAGGTGTGGTTCTTCACCGAGATCGGGCTCGGGCGCGCGGTGGTCGCGGGCCTCCTCCTGGGAGTGGTGGGGCAGCTCGGCGACCTGGTGGAGTCGGCGCTCAAGCGGAGCATCGGGACCAAGGATACGGGGGCACTGATCCCCGGACACGGCGGGCTCCTGGATCGCTTGGACAGCCTGCTGTTCAACACGCCCGCGCTCTTCTACTACGCGCGCTTCATCGGGGCCTGACGCCACCATGAAACGCATCACGCTGCTGGGCGCCACCGGGTCCGTGGGCAGGCGAGCCCTGGAGCTGGTCTCGGCGTTTCCCGACGCGCTCCGGGTCGAGGGGCTGGCGGCCCGCGGTTCCAACGTGGCGCTGCTCGCCGAGCTGTGCCTCCGCCACAAGCCGAAGGCCGTGGCCCTGCTGGAGGCCGCGGCGGTGGACGCGCTGGCCCGACTCCTCCCCCATCCGCGACCGGAGCTGCTGTCCGGGCCGAAGGGCCTCGTGACCCTGGCGGCCGAGGCCGACGCGGACGTCGTGCTCTCGGCCCTCGTGGGGAGCGCCGGCCTCCTGCCGACGATGGCGGCGATCGAGGCGGGGAGGACCATCGCGCTGGCGAACAAGGAAACGCTCGTGATGGCCGGCCGGCTGATGACCACGGCGGCCCAGGCCCGCAAGGTGTCGCTCCTGCCCGTGGACTCCGAGCACAGCGCGATCTTCCAATGCCTCCAGGGCCACAACCGCTCGGAGGTGCGGCGGATCCTGCTCACGGCCTCCGGCGGGCCGTTCCGCCAGCTGTCCCGGGACGCGCTCGCCCACGTGACGGTGGCCGATGCCCTGAAGCACCCCACGTGGAAGATGGGCGCCAAGATCACCGTGGATTCGGCCACCCTGATGAACAAGGGGCTCGAGATCATCGAGGCGCGGTGGCTCTTCGACCTCCTGCCGGAGCAGGTCGAGGTCGTGGTGCATCCGCAGTCGATCGTCCACTCCATGGTGGAGTACATCGATGGGTCCGTCATCGCCCACCTCGGCGTGGCGGACATGGGCATCCCGATCCTCTACGCGCTGACATATCCGGAGCGTCGGCCTTGCCCGGCGCCGGCCCTGAATCTGACGGAGGTGGGACAGCTCACCTTCCACGAGCCGGACACCGAGAAGTTCCCCTGCCTCCGGTTGGCCCGTCAGGCGCTCCTCCGCGGAGGCTCTGCGCCGGTCGTGCTCAACGCCGCCAACGAAGTCGCCGTCGCGGCCTTCCTGGAGAGTCGCATCCGCTTCGCCCAGATCGCCGAGCTGATCGCCGAGGCCCTCGAGCGGGCTCCGGCGCGGGAGTTGTCGAGCATCGAGGAGTGCGTGGCGGTAGACCGCGAGACCCGGCGGGCGGCGGAGGAGACCCTCCGCCACCAGTCGGTGGGCGCGGCCGGCGCCCGCTGAGCGAGGAGTGTTCGTGACGACCATTCTGTCCTTCCTGTCGTTCGTGGTGCCCTTCGTCGTCGTCATCGGCGTCCTCATCCTCATCCACGAGCTGGGCCACTTCATCGTCGCGCGCCGGATGGGAGTGGGGGTGGAGCGGTTCTCCATCGGCTTCGGGCCGATCCTGCTGCGCTGGAGGGGGAAGGAGACCGAGTACTGCCTGTCCGCCGTCCCGCTGGGCGGCTACGTGAAGATGATGGGGGAGGAGAACCCGCTGGAGGGTGAGGGGAGCGGCGTGGTGGACCCGGCCAAGTCGTTCTCGCTGAAGCCGCTCGCGGCGCGGTTTCTGATCGTGTTCGCCGGGCCCGGGATGAACTTCGTCCTGGCGGCCGTTATCTTCGCCGCGCTGTTCATGGTCGTGGGACGCCCCGTGCTGCCGTCCACTGTCGGACCGATCCGGGACGGCGGCCCCGCCGTGCTCGGCGCGATTCAGGCCGGAGGCGGCGAGACGCGGCAAATCACGTTTGTGCGGGACGGCCGCGAGCACCGCGCGGCGCTGACCCCCGCCCGGACCAAGGTGGCGGACTTTTTCGGCGATGAGCGGGAACTGTGGGACATCGGGGCTCGCCCCTTCCACGTCAAGATCGGGGAGGTCGTCCCTGGCGAGGCGGCGTCAAAGGCGGGCCTCCGCGCGGGGGATATCGTGGTCGCCCTGGATGGGGCTCAGGTATTGTCTTTTGACGAGCTGGCCGAGCAAATCCAAAAGCGCGCCGGCAAGGCGACCGAGCTCACCCTCGAGCGCGCCGGCCGGCCGCTGACCGTGACGGTGGTGCCCCAGCCCGTCAAGGATCGCCGCCTCTCCGGCGAGGAGGTCAAGGTCGGGCGCATCGGCATCAAGCCCGCGCCGGTGGTGATCACCTACGCCCGGTCCAACCCGATTGTCGCCGTCGGGCAGGGCGCGCTGAAGACGGGGGAAGTGACGGTCGTGACGGTGGTGGGACTCTGGAAGATCGTCACGGGGCGGCTGTCCGCCTCCAACATCGGCGGGCCGATCCAGATCGCCCAGGTGGCGGCGGAGCAGGCCAGGCACGGGCTGGGGAGCCTGGCCTTTCTGACCGCGGCGATCAGTGTCAACCTCGCGGTCCTGAACCTCCTCCCCGTGCCGATGCTGGACGGCGGCCACCTGTTCTTTTTCGTGATCGAAGCGGTCCGCGGCCGCCCGCTCTCGCTCCGGAAGCGGGAAGTGGCCCAGCAGGTGGGCTTCTTCTTGCTGCTGCTGCTGATGGTGTTCGCCGTGTACAATGATCTCTCACGCTTCTTCAGGTAGGAGCCAGGGCTCATGACCCCACGACGCAAGACGCGGCAGATTCAGCTGGGCTCCGTCAAGATCGGCGCCGAGGCGCCGATCACCGTGCAGTCCATGACCAAGACCGATACCCGGGACGTCGAGGCGACGCTGCTCCAGATCTGGTCGCTCGAGGCCGCCGGCTGCGACATCGTCCGCGTGGCGGTGCCCGTGAAGGAGGCGGCGGAGAAGCTCGGGGAGATCAAGAAGCAGATCCGGATCCCGCTGGTGGCCGACATCCACTTCAACTACAAGCTGGCCCTGATCGCCCTCGACCAGGGGGTGGACGGCCTCCGGCTGAACCCGGGGAACATCGGCGGCAAGCAGTTCGTCATGGAAGTGGTCAAGCTGGCCCAGGCACGGAAGATCCCCATTAGGATCGGGGTGAACGCGGGATCGCTGGAGAAGGATCTCCTGGCCAAGTACGGGGGGCCGACGGCGAAAGGGATGGTGGAGTCGGCGCTGCGGCATATCCGGATCCTCGAGGACTGCGGCTACCCCGAAATGAAGATCTCGCTCAAGGCCTCCGACCCGGCCATGATGATCGAGGCCTACCGCATGCTGGCTGAGCAGGTGGAGTACCCCTTCCATCTCGGAGTCACCGAGGCCGGCACGCCGACCGTGGGCACCATCAAGTCCGCCGTGGGGCTGGGGACGCTCCTGGCCGAGGGGATCGGCGACACGATCAGGGTCTCCCTGGCGGCGGATCCCGTCGAAGAGGTGCGGGTGGGGATCGAGGTCCTGAAGGCTCTGGGGCTCAGAAAACAAGGGCTCACGTTCGTCGCCTGTCCGTCGTGCGGCCGGGCCGACGTGGACCTGGTGAAGCTGGCGAAGGAGGCGGAGGAGCGGCTGAAGGGAGTGACCGAAGAAATCCACGTCGCCGTGATGGGATGTTTGCCCTCTGGCGAGCAGGTCGTGACGCGGGACGGCCCGAGGCCCATCGAAGCCGTAGGGGAAGGCGAGGAGGTGCTGACCCACGACGGGTCCCTGCGGAAGGTCCTCTGGACGACCACCCACCACTACAGGGGCGAGGTGGTGGAAGTGCATCCGACCGGCTTTGCCCCGTTCCGGCTCACCCCCAATCACCCGGTCTGGGCCTTTTCCCGCCCCTCTCGACGCAAGGGAGGCAGGGACAAGCGTCCCCATATCCTGAGCGTGCTCAAAGATGGGCGCGAACCGAAGTGGGTAAACGCCGGTGAGCTCAGCGCCGGGTGGGTTCTCGCCTATCCCGTTCTCCGGGAGAAGGAGGACCGGGCCGCGCTCACGGCTGAAGGGGTGGGCGTCATCCCCGTGGACGACGACCTCATGACCCTCTGCGGCTACTACCTGGCCGAGGGGACGCTGTCGGGCAAGGGCGGCAAGCCCTACCAGCAGTTCTTCTATTTCCACGAGAGACAAGACACTTACGTCGAGAGGCTTTGCTCCATACTGACGGGCCTCGGGATCCGGCCCAGCATCCAGCGCCGGCGTCACACGGCGGAGGTCATTGCGCACTCGCTGGCCCTCGGAAG
>JACPCF010000095.1 GCA_016179965.1 Candidatus Rokuibacteriota bacterium
CGGTAGAAGATGCCCACCATCGGCGCCTTCACCTCGTGACCGCGCTGGCGCCGAGGCCTTACTGCCCCCTCTTTGCGGGCGCCGGCCGCCTCTGTAGCCGCCTGGACCACCACGAGCTCGGGCCCACCCTCAGGCCAGACCGGAAGCGAGCTCGCCGGCCGACTCACCTCGCTCACCATTTCCGTTGGGCTCGCCGGCGCGCCGCCCGCCGGAGAACCCGCCCCCTTCTTCCGCACGATCAGCTTGAAGTCGCCGATCTCTAGGTGAAGCTCTTCAAGCGAGGAGCTCTCGATGATCATCAGGATATTCTGGACGTCCTCGTAGGTAAGGTCCATGCATCGCTGCCTTTTTCGAGTTACCCGCGGGGTTTCTCCGGCGCCGCGAGGGCCCCTCCTGCTCTCCGGCGCGCTTTGACCCACTGCCCCCCAATGGCTAACCCCCCGAGCAGGACGCCGACCCCGATCAGCTCATCCCGACTCACGGCGGCCCACGCCAGGAAGCAGAGCCCGGCGACCCCGATCAGGGCGCGCTCGTGCCACCGCAGCGGCCCCCCGAGCCACCCCCACCAGCCGGCAGAGACGCCCCCGAGTCCTACCAGCGTGGAGCCCAGCGCCATCAGGAACGGCAGGGAAAACCTGGGGAACTCGAGGAGGACCGGATTGAAGATGAACACGAACGGAACGAGGAGGCCCACGAAGGCCAGCCCCATGGCGCGCCGAGCCGTTTCCATGAACGAGGCGCCGGCCAGCTGGGCGGCCGTCATGGCGGTGATGGCCACAGGGGGAACGATGGTGGCAAAAACGGAAAAATAGAACACGAACATGTGGGCCGCAAGACGCGGGTACCCCACCTCTTCGAGAAAGGGGGCCAGCGCCAGCGCCATGATGACGTACGTCGCGGCTTCGGGGATGGCGGCTCCCGTCACCAGCGTCGCGAGCATGACCAACGGCAGGGCCAGGCCCGCCGTGTGGCCCAACGGGCTGAGGATCATGGCGTTCGCAAAACTGACCCCCAGGCTCGTGGTCATGACCGTCTGGGCCACCGGCCCGATGAGCGCCAGCAGGAGGCCCAGCTTGGCGGCGGTTCTGGCTCCGTCCAGCACGCCGTCCACGATGGCGCGGAAAGGCGGCCGATGTCTCCCCTGGATGAAGAAGGGGAGCAGCACGGCGGCGAGAAGGGCCCAGAATCCCGCCAGCCTGGGTGAGTACATGCGAAGGAGCAGCGCGGTGAGGATTCCCAGGCTGATGAGGAAGGTGGGAAGGACCCTGACCACCAGGGCCCAATCGATGGGGTCGGTGATCCGCTCCACTCGGGTCGAGCGCCCGTAGAAGTACACCCCCAATGCGACCCCCGCGTAATAGAGGACCGCAGGGACGGTAGCGGCCAGCGCCACTTCGATGTACGGGACATTCAGAAAGAAGGCCATCACGAACGCGCCGAGCCCCATGATGGGCGGCATGATCAGGCTCCCCGCCGAGGCCGAGGTCTCGATCGCCGCGGCCATCTCCGGCTTGAAGCCCATCCGCTTCATCTGGGGGATCGTGACCCGCCCCGTGATCACGACGTTGGCAACGGCCTGGCCCACCATCGTGCCCACCAGCGCGCTCCCCACGACGGCGGGGTAGGCGCCGCCCCCGCTGATCCGTCGGCCGACGGCCTTTCCGATTTCCAGAAGCCCGCCGATCGTCCCGGTCTGGGCCAAGACCGAACTGAAGAGGAGGACGTAGAAGATCACGTCCGCGGTCAGGGGGATGAGCCAGTAGATCCCGTAAATCGGGTGGAGGGTCGTGTAGGTCACGATGAAGTCGGTGGTGTACGGGACGTGCCCGAGGAACCCAGGGACGAGATCGCCGAAGAAGAAATAAAGGAGGCTCGCGCACACGACGCCCGTGAGGATCGGCCCCCACGTAAAGAGGCCGGCGAGGACTATACCCGCCAGCGCCCCGAGCCCGATAGACACGTCCAGCCCGTTGAGCAGGCCGGCCGAGACTTCCAGGCGCTCGATGTTCGCCCAGAGATAGACCGGCCCCAGCAAGCCGGCGACGAGGGCCACGCAGAGGAGCAGGACCTTCCCATGGTACAGACCGCGGGAGCGTGAAGGGCCCCGGGTCAATTCGTCCTGAAGGGCCATCAGAAGCGCCATGGAATAGACAGCCACGAAGAAGACCGAATAATGTTGTGAGACACCCTGGAGGGGATGCCACACCTCGACGAGTTGGTAGAGGACCAGCAGGGCGGCTTCCGCTGCCACGACCCACGAGAGGGCTCGAGCCACCGTGTGCCTGGTGATCATATGGGGACAAGGCTCCCGCTCGCACACAAAAACTCCTCCGTCCTGCGCCGGAGGAGCTTTTGCGTGGTGGTGATAGCGCGACCTTATTTCTTGGCCGCTGAGAGCACCTTCTCGGGTGGCCAGAGACCGGCCTCCTGGAACGCCCGGAGCGCGCCAGGGTGTATCTTGTTCGGAAACTCCACGAAGGGCCGGACCATCGTCTCTTTGTTCCAGGTCTTGCCGATCGCGACGAATTGACCGGCTTTGGGTCCCACCTGGAGGAACGCCTTCGTGACTTCGTACGCCAGATCCTCCGGGAAATCGGGGTGCACGGCCCGCGTCCCGATGTCCGCGAACCACTGGAGTCGATCCGGCTGCTTGGGCAGGGTGTTAGGGGCGAATTCCAGCGCGATGAAGGGGGATCCGGTGTTGCGATTCACCTGCTCCAAGACGCTCCGGGGAATGTCGAGGTACCGGAACGACTTGCCGGAAGCGGCCACCCGCGTAACGACCGCGCCGGGCACGACCTCCCGCAGGAGCGCGTCTACGTTGACCTGAACGAGCGCGGCCACGACCCGGCCGTCCAGAAGCGCGTCCATGCCCTTCACGGGTCCGAGAAACTGAATCGGCGTGTTCTCCTCTCTGCGTCTTGAGCCCGATGGCGATGGGTTTGCCCTTCAGATCCGCCACGCTCTTGATCTTCGGGTCGGTGGTCACGAACCACGAGTTTCCGTGGAGGGTCTCCCCGTAGAGCCACTTCCAATCGACGACGATGGGCTCTTCGAAGAACGGTTTCACCCCCTTGGCCGCCAGCCATTCGGCGCCGGTACTGCTCCCGAACGTGACGGTCTTCTGCATGGTCGGGTCCTTGGCCAACAGCTTGAGGTTGTACACGTAGCCCGGGGTCTCCTGCTGGAATGGACGGAGCCAGGGATGCGAGTCCGCGACGAGGCGGTCGAAAATGAAATACCCCTCCCATCCGCCGCCCAGGGGGTACTGCAGGAAGGGGACCCTGACCTCTTTCCGGGGCTGAGCGGGCCCCTGAGCCTCCGCTCCAGGAGCGATCGCCCCTGCGACCAACACCGCGACGACAAAGGCCGCCACGAGCCTGCTGAGGTATCCGACCACTGTCTGCATGACGATTCCCCCTTGTTGATTGCCGTCAGAACCCGAGCTTCGCCTGAACGCTAAGCTCCTCCGCGCAAGCCTGGAGATCCGGAAGATAGGACCGCGCCTTTTCGAGCGGAAATCGCGCTGAGGGGGCGGACACTGCCAACCCGGCCACGACCCGCCCGCGGCGATCTTTCACCGGCACGGCGAGACAGCAGACTCCCGCGAGAAACTCCTCATTGTCCTCGGAGTAGCCCTGCCGGCGGATCTCCTGAAGCTCCCTGAGCAGACGCGCGCCATCCACCATCGTGTTGCGTGTGTAGGGCCGGAGCTCGATCGAATTCAGCAGGCGTTCGCGGTGGCGGCGAGGTGCGAAGGCTAGAAGGAGCTTGCCGTTGGCCGTACAGTGGACCGGCACTCGGCTCCCTGGCTGGAAATTGATGTTGAGGGGCCACGCGGATTCGATCCGTTCGATATACATGACCTCCCGGCCCACAAGCACCGCGAGGTTGATCGTTTCCGCGAGCTTTTCAGAAAGCCGTTGGAGGATGAGGTGCCGCTCGCCGTGAGCACCACTCCGGAGGGCATAAAAACACAACTCCTGGAATGTCTTCCCTGCGCTGTAGCGCCGGGTCAGCGGATCTTTGTACAAGAACCCCTCCTCTTCTAAGAGCGCGGCGATCCGGTGAACGGTGGGCTTGGGGAGCTTGACTGCGGCACTGAGATCAGCCAGCGTGACCGGCGTCTCCTCTCTCGCAACGTATGCGAGGAGTCTGACGGCTTTGACAACGGGAGAGTTTCGAATCATTCTAAATGTTGGAATTTTTGTTTCGGTCAATGGAATATATGAAAACACGAGGGCTGTCAAGCACTTTTTCGGTCACCCGATCAGACCAGGCCGGCGAGCTCCGGTCCTGCTCCGCCGAACTGATTAGTGCTACGCACTCAGTCCTCTTATAATTCCGTTTGCCTGGTCCCTTCATGGCACCTCTAATCGCTTTTGCTGCCGATATTCTCCCAGCCGTAACGGGCCAAAAGGTTCTCGTCAGGCTCGACACCAAGCCCTGCAGCATCGGGAACCTCGATGCTTCCGCACCTCATGTCCGGTGGGTTCGTGACGACCTCGCCCGCCATCTTGAGCGGCCCGACGGCCTCGCAGCCGTCCAGGATCGCGAGGCTCGCGGCGGCCACGTGGAGCTCGGCGAGCGTGCTCATCCAGAGGCCGAAGCCGTGGCCCAGAATCACCCCCAATCCGGCTGCTTCCGCGATGGCGACCAGCCGGAGCGTTCGAAGGATCCCGCCCTGCTTCATGACCTTTACCTTGATAAGGTCCGCGGCCTCGAGGCGGATCAGCTCCAGGAGGGTCTCGGCATCGCGGACGCTCTCGTCCGCCATAATCGGGATGGGGCTCGCTCGCCGGATCCGCGCCAGGCCGCGGAGGTCGGTCCTCGGAACCGGCTGCTCGAAGAGGCTGATCTCGTACGGGGCCAGCGCCCGGGCCAGCCGGATCGCGCTCTCGACGTTCAGCCCCTCGTTGGCGTCGACCCGGAGACTTACCTTCGCCCCTACCGCCTCGCGCACCGCACCCACCCGGGCGACATCGCCTTTGAATTCTCCTCCGACCTTGATCTTGGCGGAGCGAAAACCAAGCCGGCACCATTCCGCTGCCTCGGCCGCCGCCCGCTCGGGCGGCACGGCGCCAATCCAGGCGTTCAAGGCCACCTCGTTGCGAAGCTTTCCGCCGAGCAGCGACCAGACGGGTACGCCCAGCGCTTTCCCCTTGAGGTCGAACAGCGCCATCTCCAGGAGCGCCTTCGCCTCGTTGCGACCCGGGCAGAGCGCGTCCATCCGATGCAACGCCGCCGTGATATTCAGAGGGTCGGAGTCCACGAGCGCCGGGCCGAGGCGTTCCTTGGCAGCGGCCACGACCTCCTCCACGCCCATCTCGGAGTATCCCGGAGTGGGGTCGACGTTCCCCCACCCCTCGAGTCCCGCGTCGGTCCGAATCCGGGCGATCGCGCTCCGCTGGATGGCGACGGTACCGTGCGCCGTGGCATACGTGCCCTTGAGCGGCATCGTCACCACTCCGACCTCGATCGCCGTGATCTTCATCAGCCCGTGCTCGGTTCCTTCCCTACGGCTCCCGGACCTTGGATGACTCCCGTCTCCCGCGCCACGCCCTCGCCGCTCCGCGCGCGCCGGGAGGACATCCCCCTCCTGGTTGCGCATTTCCTTGACAAGTACACGCCGAGATCAGGGAAGCCGATCCGGGACGTCAGCCCGGAGGCCCTCGGGGTCCTCATGAGCGAGCCCGGCAATGTCCGCGAGCTTGAGAACATCATCGAACGATCGGTGGTGCTCGCCACCGGACCGGTGATTCACTTGAAGGACCTCCCGGTGGACCTCGTGATGGACGACCGGACGAGTGCTGGCCCGCCACCCCGACCCCAAACCCTCAAGGAGGCCCTGAGGCAGATCGAAACTCACCTGATCCTTCGGGTGCTGGAAAACACGGCTGGAACCAGGTCAAAGCGGCCGAGCAACTCTGGATCCACCGCAACACGCTCATGCTGAAGCCCGCCGCTTCGTCGGCCATCACGGCGACGTCGAGAGCGGCCGCGACCTTCGCCAGGCCGTCGAGATCCCAGGCGGGCACCGGCTGCTCGATCAGCACTGGATCGTAGCGCTCCAACCGGCGCAGCAGGGGGACGGCCCGATCCGCGGTGAAGGCCTGATTCGCGTCGAGCCGCAGCTCGATTGAAGGGCCGATGGCCTCTCTCACCGCCCTGACCGTGTCTTCGTCCCGGCCGTCAGGGGCGCCGATCTTGAGCTTCACGGTTCGAAAGCCCTCGGCCACGAGCCGGGCGGCCCGCTCGGCGGCGGCTTCGGGGCTTCCCAGAAGGCCGATGGGACCGCCGGAAAGGGGTATCCGGTCCCTGAACCGGCCGCCCAGCAAACGGTGGACGGGCACACCCAGGAGCTTACCCATCAGGTCGTGGAGAGCCAGATCGATCCCCGCCTTGGCGAAGAGATGCGCCGGCAGGACCTGGTCCATGCGGTCGTGAATCGCCTCGAGGTCGAAGACGTCCATGCCCAGCACCGCGGGGGTCAGGTGATGCCGGGCCGTGGCGACGATGTCGGCCTGGGGCGGCCTCCCCGATCCCCCACTGCCCTTCGTCGGTCTGGAGCCTGAAGAGCACGTACTCGCCGCGCTCCTGGAGCGCCCGCGCGATGCGGTACGGCTCCTGGAGCGGCAGGCTCACGGGAATGACCTCGACGGCCTTGAGCGTGGTCACCGCCCGTTCCCCCTATGCCTTCCTCACCTCGTAGGCCCGCCCCCGCCCGAAGCGCCACCGCAGGGCAGGCCAGACGAGCAGGCCGACAGTGGTGAGGAGCACGGCAGCGCTGACCGGTCGGGTGAAGAAGACCGTCACGTCGTTCCCGTGGCTCACCATGGAGGTCAGGAAGTACTGCTCGGCCAGCGGCCCCAGGATGATCCCCAGGATCAGCGGCGGGATGGGGAGGTTGTAGCGCCGCATGAAGAAGCCGAGGATCCCGAACAGCATGGTCATCCAGACGTCAGACATGTCATTCCTGAGGGCGTAGGCGCCGAGGAAGCAGAAGGCGATGATAAAGGCCGCGAGGATCGGCTCAGGGACTTTCATGAGCTGGGCGAAGCAGCGCGCCGCGATGAGTCCCATGACGATCATGATCAGATTGGCCAGGAGCATCCCCACGAAGATGGTGTACACCTCGTGGGGGCTCTTGGAAAAAAGGAGCGGGCCGGGCTGGACCCCGTGGAGGAGGAAGGCCCCCATCATGACCGCCGTGGCTCCGCTCCCGGGAATCCCAAGCGTGAGGAGCGGGATCATCGCGCCCCCGGTGGAGGCGTTCACTGAGGTCTCGGAGGCCGTCAACCCTTCGAGGACGCCGGTGCCGAAGCGCTCGGGATGCTTGGAGACCTGCTTCTCGAGGCCGTAGGAAACAAAGGACGCCACCGTCGCGCCCGTTCCCGGAATGGCGCCGATGACGACGCCGGTTCCCAGGCCGCGGAGGATCGAGCCGCGAAGGGCCCAGAGCTGCCGCGGCGACGGAAGCTGCGCCCGCGCCGTTGCGGGAGTCACCGCGTCCCCTCCTCCCGGGCCCTTCACGCCCGAGAGCTGATCCAGGACCTCCCCGATGGCGAAGAGGCCGATGAGGACCGTCACGAAGTCGATCCCGGTATCCAGAACCGCCAGGCCGAAGGCGAAGCGCGTGATCCCGTACTGGGCCTCGGTGCCGATGGTCCCCAGGAACATGCCGGCGAAGAGCGAGATGAGTGCGCCCGCAACCGAGACCTGGCCGATCACCACGACGCTGGCCAGCCCCAGCAGCACCACGGCGAAATACTCCACGGTGGAAAAGGTCAGCGCCACCTTGGCGAACGGCGGCGAGGCGAAGGTCAGGATGAGCGCGGAGAGAAACCCCCCGATGGCGGAGGCCATGATAGCCATCCCCAGGGCCGGGCGCACCTGTCCCTTCCGGTTGAGCTGGTAGCCCTCCCAGGTGGTGGGGACGTTCATCGGGTCGCCGGGAATGTTGAACAGGATCCCCGTGATGGAGCCGCCGAAGACGCCGCCGATATAGATGGACGTCATGAGGAGAAGCGAGGGAACGATCCCCATGAGGTAGGTGAAGGGGAGGACGAGCACGATCGAGTTCAGCATGGTGATGCCGGGCAGGGCTCCGGCCACGATCCCGATGGCCAGGCCCACCAGGATCATGAGGAAGTTCAGGGGCTCAAGCGACGCGGCGAGCCCGGCCCCCAGATTGGCGAGGGTCTCCCACATGGGCCGCGCTCAGAAAATCCTGAGGAGCCGGTAGAGAAAGATGGTGAAGTCCTCCAGGACGCCGGCCCCTTTCGGCAGCGGGAGGTACACGACCTTGACGAACACGTAGAGTAGGGCCACGGTCCCCAGGACGGCGGTTACGACGAGGAGAAGCGGCCGGCGCGTGCCCACAAGGCGCATGAACGCCAGGAGAAAGAGGAAATTCGTCAAGGGAAAGCCGAGGAGCGGGGCCAGGGCGGGGTAGCCGAGGACGAGGGCCATCCCCGTCGCGAGCTTCGGCACCGCCAGCGGCAGAGACGGACCACTCTCCGCCGCCGGCTCTCCGGCCCTCGCCACCTCCAGGAGCTTCAGGACGCAGGACCCCACGAGGCCGATCAGGACCAGCCGCGGCCAGAAGTCCGGGCCCAGCTGGCCGGGGACCGGAACCACGGGCAGCCGCCCCGCGGCGACGAAGAGCCCCACGCCGGCGAGAAGGATCAGGGCGGGACCGATGGCGCCCCGGGGGATCCGCATGGAACCCCCCCTACCGCTTCAGGCCGAATTCCTTCACGTACCGGTCGAGGAGCTGGACCTGTTCCCGCACCCATGGACCGAACTGCTCGGAACCCATGTAGCTGTCGGGCCGGAAGTACCACTCCTCCGCGAACTTCTTGTAGGCCGGCGTCTCCATCCCCTTGCCGATCGCCTCCGCCAGGAGCTTCACCCGCTCCGGCGGCACCCCCTTCTTGGCCACGATGCTCCGGAACTGGGGAAGCTGGATGTCGTAGCCGAGCTCGACGGAAGCCGGGACCTCCGGGAACGCCGGGTGGCGCTTGTCGGCGAAGATGATCAGCGGACGGAGCTGGCCGGCCTTGAGGTACTGGAGGATGTCCCCGGCCTGCTCGTAGAGCACCTCCGAGTGGCCGCCGAGGGTGGAGGCGTAGCGCTCCCCGGGCTTTGGGTACGGGACCGTGGTCAGCTTGATTCCCACCTTTTCGAAGAAGCGGACCGTGATGTCGTCCACCGTGCCGTACCCGGTGGCGGCCACGCGGATCTTGCCGGGATTTTCCTTGGCGGCGCGTAGCAGCTCCTGGATCGTCTTGTACGGGCTGTCGCTCTTCACGAAGAAGAACGAATCCGCGACCTGAGTCCGGGCGATCCACTCGAAGTCGTCCACCCCGAACTTGCTGAGCCCCATGGGGATGGTGGCCAGGGTGTCCATGATGTACGTGGCGATCGTGTAGCCGTCGGCCTTCGCCGCCTGGAGCTGGCCGAGCCCGGTGTTCCCCGAGGCGCCGGGGGCATTCGAGACGGGGATGGCGACGCCGAGGATCGGCTGCGCGTGCTGGCCGATCGTCCGCGCCATGGCGTCCGCCCCTCCACCGGTCCCCCACGTCACGATGAAGTCGATGGGCCGCGACGGGTACTTCTCCTGAGCGAGCGACGCCCCGGCCGTCGATACAAGAACCAGAGCGATCAGAAGGACCATCAACCCTCGTACGTTATTCCGCATAGCTCGCCTCCTCTAGCCTTGGTTCGCTTCGTCCCGCAGCACGCGGCGGAGCATCTTCCCGGTGGCGCTCACGGGCAGCTCGTCCCTGAACTCGACGATCCGGGGGATCTTGTAGCCGGCCAGGTGCCGGCGGCAGAAGCCGATCACGTCCTCGGCGGTGAGGCGCTCGCCCGGGCGCGGCTGGACGGCCGCGTGCACGCGCTCGCCCCAGTCCTCGTCGGGCACGCCGAAGACG
>JACPCF010000096.1 GCA_016179965.1 Candidatus Rokuibacteriota bacterium
GGGATCCTGCCGGCCTTCAAGAGCTCCTGCCTGGATCACGAGGGCGGCGTGGGGGTCGTCATGCAGCAGTGGGATGGCAGCAGGTGGACGCGCATCAGCGACTGGATCGCGCCGTACAAGGACATTGTGCGGCCCGAGGTGGAGAAGTCCGCGGCGGTGTACGCCAAGGAGAAGGTCATCACGCCGCGAACCTGCCCCGGCTAATTTCATCTGAGGGGGGCGCACCCACGCCGACCCCCGCGCTAGCGCGCGGGGGTGGCGCGGGTACCCGCCCCCTCAGTTCTCCCCCCGTGCGGAACAGGGAACGCCGATGAGGGGTTGCGCGAATGGCTGAACCACGCTGCGTGGAGACAGATCTGTGAGTATGGCTGCGGCTTCGTTGCTCAAGGTCAACAATATCGAGGTCATCTACGAGCACGTCATCCTGGTGCTGAAAGGGGTGTCACTCGAGGTCCCTGAGGGGGCCATCGTGGCTCTCCTCGGGGCCAACGGGGCGGGGAAAAGCACCACCCTCAAGGCCATCTCGAACCTGTTGAGCGCGGAGCGGGGGGAAGTGACCAAGGGGTCGATCGAGTTCGTGGGCAGGCGCATCGAAGGCATGGACCCCGTGCGGGTAGTCGCGATGGGCGTCGCCCAGGTCATGGAAGGACGCCGCATGTTCGAGCACCTGACGGTGGAGGACGACCTGTTGACCGGCGCGCACAGCCGGCGGGACGGTCGCGCCGCGGTCAAGGAGGACCTCGAACGGGTCTACCGCTATTTTCCTCGGCTGACGGAGCGCCGAGGGGTGAAGACCGGCTACCTCTCGGGCGGCGAACAGCAGATGGTCGCGATCGGCCGGGCCCTCATGGCCCGTCCCCGGCTCATGCTCCTGGACGAGCCCTCCATGGGGCTGGCCCCGATGCTGGTGGAGGAGATCTTCGCGATCGTCAGTCGGTTAAATCGCGAGGAGAAGGTCGCGATCCTGCTGGCCGAGCAGAACGCCGCAATGGCGCTCCGCCTCGCCGAGTACGGCTATGTCATGGAGAACGGGCGGGTCGTCCTCACTGGAGACGCCGAGACCCTCAAGGAAAACGAAGACGTCAAAGAGTTTTACCTGGGCCTGACGGGGGTCGGGCAGCGAAAGAGCTACCGGGACGTCAAGCACTACCACCGGCGCAAGCGCTGGCTCTCCTGACGAGGTCCTGGAGGGTCTTGGTGACAGTGGTCGACCGTCGTAGTGGCTTCTGGGATCGTGAGAAGGAGGCGATGGCGCCGGCCGCCCGGCGCCGCTACCAGGAGGTCTGGCTCCGTGCGCTGCTCGCGCTGGCTTGGGAGCGGGCGCCGGGGGTCCGACGGCGGATGGAGGCGGCCCGTCTCGTCCCCAGGGATCTCGGGAGCCTCGAGTCACTCAGCCGCCTCCCCGTCATCAAGAAGAGCCAGATGCCCGATCTACAAAAGGCCGACCCTCCGTTCGGAGGGTTCTGCACGGTCCCCCTGAGGCAGATCCGAAAGATCTTCGTCTCCCCCGGCCCCATCTTTGAGCCGCTTGGCCCGGAGCTGGGAAGCTGGCACGCCGAGACCGGCCTGTACGCTGGCGGCTTTCGTCCGGGAGACGTCGTCATCAACACGTTTGCCTATCACCTCACCCCGGCCGCCCACGAGCTCGACGAGGCGCTCAATCTGATCGGCTGCGCCGTCGTCCCGACCGGTGTGGGGAACACGGACACTCAGGTCATGATCGCCAAGGCGGTGGGGGCGACTGGCTTTGTCGGGACGCCGAGCTTCCTCATGACGGTTCTCAAGCGTGCCGAGGAAATGGGAGCCGGGCGGCTGCCGTTCCAGGTGGCCCAGGTGGGGGCAGAAGCGTTGCCGGAGTCGCTGCGTCGGACGTTCGAGGAGCAGTATGGCATCATGACCCGGCAGGGCTTCGGCACCGCCGACATCGGTCTGGTGGCCTACGAGTGCGCCGAGAAGAGCGGGATGCACCTCGTGGACGACGCGATCACCCAGGTCTGCGACCCCCAGAGCGGCAAGCCGCTCGCGACCGGCCAGATCGGCGAGATCGTCGCGACGGTGAACAATCACACGTACCCGATGGTTCGCTTCGGCACGGGAGACCTCACCGTCGTAGACGATGCTCGCTGTCCCTGCGGCAGGACCTCGGCCCGGATGCTCGGCTGGCGCGGGCGCGCGGACGAGGTGACCAAGGTGCGCGGGATGTTCATCCACCCGCGTCAGGTGGATGAGGCCGCGGCTAAGGCGAAGGGCCTGACCCGCTACCAGGTGGTCGTCACGCGGAAGGATCACCAGGACGTCATGACGTTCAGGGTGGAGCTGGCTGAGGGGATCGAGGCGGGTACGGTCGCGCCGGCGTTGGAGGCGGCGATCCGCGACGTCATGAAGCTCCGGGGGACTGTCGAGGTCGTTCCCAAGGGCACAATTCTGGAGAACGCGAAGAAAATCTCCGACGAGCGCAAATGGGACTGATGAAGATATTCAACGAGGAGCACGAGATGTTCCGGGCCGCGGTCCGGAGCTTCGTGGACAAGGAGGTGGCGCCCCATGTCGAGGAATGGGAGGCTGCCGGTCAGATCCCCAGGGCCATCTGGCCGCGGATGGGGGCCCTCGGCTTCCTCGGCGTGGAGTTCGACGAGAAGTACGGGGGGGCCGGCGCCGATTTCCTGACCACGGCGGTGCTCTGCGAGGAGCTCGGGCGCTCGCGCTCGGGCTCGCTGGCCATGGCGGTCGGTGTCCACACTGACATGGCGTCGCCTCACCTGTACTACACGGGAAGTGAAGCCCTGAAGGAGAAGTACCTGCCCGCCATCTGCCGGGGCGAGAAGCTCTGCGCGATCGCCGTGACCGAGCCGGGGGGCGGCTCCGACGTGGCGGCGATCCGCACCCGCGCCCGGAAGGAGGGGAACCACTACGTCCTGAACGGCTCCAAGATGTTCATCACCAATGGGATCATGGCCGACCTGCATTTCGTGGCCGCGCGGCTCGAGGCCGGCGACGCCGAGAAGCGCCACCGGGGGATCTCCATGTTCCTGGTGGAGCGGGAGAGCCCCGGCTTCAGCGTGAGCCGCAAGCTCGACAAGATGGGGATGCGCGCTTCCGACACGGCCGAGCTCGCCTTCCAGGACATGGTGGTGCCGGCGGAGAACCTGCTGGGGCAGGAAGGCAAGGGCTTTTACGAGGTGATGCGCATCTTCCAGCGTGAGCGGCTGATCGCGGGCCTCCACGCCGTCAGCATGTGCGACCGGGCGCTGGAGGACACGATCGCCTACGCGCGCCAGCGGCACGCCTTCGGGGGCCCGCTGACGGGCAAGCAGGTGATCCGCCACAAGCTGGCCGACCTGGCCACGCTGATCGAAGCGGGGCGCTGGCTGACCTACGCGGCGTGCTTCAAGTTCCAGAACCGGGAGGAGGCCGTGAAGGAGATCTCCATGGTCAAGCTCTTCACGGCGGAGATGGCCAACCGGGTCGCCTACGAGTGCGTCCAGATCCACGGCGGCTACGGATACATGCGAGAGTACGCGATCGAGCGCTTTGCGCGCGACGTGAGGCTCTTCACCATCGGCGGGGGGACGTCCGAAATCATGAAAGAGATCATCGCGAAAGAAATGGAGCTCTAGTCATGAAACTGAAAGATCGGGTGGCTATCGTCACGGGCTCGGGCAGCGGGATCGGGCGCGCGATCGCCCTCGCGATGGCGCGCGAGGGCGCGCGGATCGCCGTGGTGGACCTCAACGAGGTTGGCGCCCAGGAGACGGTGAAGGAGATCCAGAAGGAAGGGGGCCAGGCGCACCCCTACAAGGCCGACATCACGAGGAAGGCCCAGATCGACGCCATGGTCGCCGACGTGATCAAGCGGTGGGGCACGGTGCACGTCCTGGTCAACAACGCGGGCTGGGACAAGGCCGAGCCGTTCATCCAGTCCACGGAAGAAACCTGGGACAAGGTCCTCGCCATCAACCTCAAGGGGCCGATCATCTGCACGCGGGCCGTACTGGACGAGATGATCAAGAACGGCTACGGGAAGATCGTCAGTATCGCCTCCGACGCGGGGCGGGTCGGCTCGACGGGCGAGGCGGTCTACTCGGGGGCCAAGGGCGGGATCATCGCCTTCACCAAGACGATCGCGCGCGAGATGGCCCGGCACCGGATCAACGTCAACTGTATCTGCCCCGGCCCGACGGAGACGCCGCTCTTCGCCACGGTGAAGGCCGAGCATCCGAAGCTGGCCGAGAGCCTCAAGCGGGTGATCCCCTTCGGGCGGCTCGGCCAGCCCGAGGACATCCCGCCGGCGGTGATCTTTCTCGCCTCCGACGACGGGGGCTTCATCACCGGCCAGACCCTCTCCGTGTCCGGCGGCCTCACGATGATGTGAGGCGCCATGAACCTCGGCACGCTGCTGCCCCGGCACGCGCGCTACCGCCCGGACCATGTGGCGGTGGTCTTCGGGCAGGAGCGCCTGACCTTCAGGCAGTTCAACGCGCGCGTGAATCGCTTGGCCAACGCGCTGCTCGCCGAGGGGCTCCGCAAGGGGGACAAGCTGGCGACCGTGCTCCCCAATTGCCTCGAGCTGCTCGAGGTGTACGGGGCGGCCGCGAAGACCGGCATCGTGGTGGTGCCGTCGAGCCCGCTGCTTCAGGAAAGCGGCCTGACCACCCTGCTCGGGAACTCCGATTCGGCGATGGTCATCGCCACCGGGGCGTTCGCGGACACGCTCGACCGGATCCGGGGGAACCTGCCGGCCCTCCGCCCCGACCGCTACGTGCTGGCTGACGCCCCGCGGCGCGGGTTCCGCTCCTACGCCGACCTGGTGGCCGGCGCCTCCGAGAGCGAGCCGCCGGACGCCGGCCTGACCGACGCCGACCCCTACAACATCATCTATTCGAGCGGCACGACGGGGGACCCCAAGGGGATCGTCCATACCCACTACATCCGCTCTCTGTACTGCTCCCTGTTCGCCGCGGCCTGGCGGATGACGCCGGAGAGCGTCGCCCTGCACGCCGGGTCCATCGTCTTCAACGGGGCCTTCGTCACCTTGATGCCGTGGATGCTCCTCGGCTGCACGTATATCCTCCACAGGGCGTTCGACGCGGAGGCGGTGATCGCCGAGATCGAGCGCTCGCGGGTCACCCACATGATCGTGGTGCCGTCGCAGCTCGTCGCGATGCTTCACAGCCCCGCGTTTTCGGGGAAGGCCCTCGAGTCCCTGGAGATGATCTGCTCCCTCGGCGCGCCCCTGCACCTCGAGCACAAGCTGCGGCTGAACGAGGCCCTCCCGGGGCGGTTCTACGAGCTCTACGGCCTGACCGAAGGGTTCGTCACCATCCTCGACAAGACCGACGCCGCGCGCAAGCCGGGCTCCGTGGGGGTGCCGCCGCCGTTCTTCGAGATGCGCATCCTCGACGCCGACGGACGCGACGTGCCGGCGGGCCAGGTCGGCGAGATCTGCGGGCGCGGGCCCCTCCTGATGCCCGGCTATTACAAGCGTCCGGACCTGACGGCGCAGGCGATCGTGGATGGGTGGCTCCGCTCGGGTGATCTCGGGTACGTGGACGACGACGGGTTCCTCTTCCTGGTGGACCGCAAGAAGGACATGATCATCTCGGGCGGCGTGAACGTCTATCCCCGGGACATCGAGGAGGTGGTCGTCCGGCATCCGGCGGTCAGGGAGACGGCCGTCTTCGGCGTCCCCGACCCCAAGTGGGGGGAGACGCCGGTGGCCGCCGTCGTGCTGCGCCAGCCGGGCGCCGTCGAAGCCGGGGAGCTTCTGGAATGGATCAACGCCCGCGTCGGCGCCAAGTTCCAGCGGGTGAGCGACGTGATGATTGCGGACGATTTGCCGCGCAACGTCGCCGGCAAGACGCTGAAGCGGGTGCTCCAGGAGCAGTACAAGGCCACGTCTCTGCGCACTCCGCGCGCGTGAGGAGTCCCCCTATGGATTTCGCCCCGGCGGCCAAGGTCAGCGCGCTCCGCCAGAAACTGACGGAGTTCATGGAGCGGTTCGTCTACTCGAATGAACGGACCTTTTACGAAGAGATCGAGGCCTCGGGCGATAGACACCACCGGCCGAAGATTCTGGAGGAGTTGAAGGCGCGGGCGAAGGACGCCGGGTTGTGGAACCTCTTCCTGCCCGATCCGAAGTACGGGGCGGGTCTGACGAACCTGGAATACGCTCCGCTCGCCGAGGTGATGGGACGCGTCCTCTGGGCCTCGGAGGTGTTCAACTGCTCGGCCCCCGACACCGGGAACATGGAAATCCTGGCGCAGTACGGGACCGAGGCGCAGAAGAAGCAGTGGCTCGAGCCCTTGCTCGAGGGCAAGATCCGGAGCGGGTTTTCGATGACGGAGCCGGAGGCCGCCGGGTCCGACCCGACCCAGGCGCGCACGGCCGCCGTTCGGGACGGCCAGTCCTATGTGATCACCGGGCGCAAGTGGTTCACGACCGGCGCGATGCACGCGGCGGTGCTCATCGTGGCGGCGGTGACGGATGCGACCGCGCCGCGCCACCGGCGCGTGAGCCTGCTCCTCGTGCCGATCGATGCCCCGGGCGTGACCGTCGTGCGGGCGGTGCCGGTCTACGGGCACGTCAGCGGCCCGGGGGAGTGCGAGGTGGCGTTCGCGGGGGTCCGCGTGCCGGCGAGCAGTCTCCTGGGAGGGGAGGGGGAGGGGTTTGCGGTCGCCCAGGCGCGACTGGGACCGGGGCGCATTCACCATTGCATGCGCGCCGTGGGGATGGCCGACCGCGCGGTCGAGCTGATGGCCCGTCGCGCCAAGGCGCGGGTCGTGGTCG
>JACPCF010000053.1 GCA_016179965.1 Candidatus Rokuibacteriota bacterium
TCCATGAAGTGCCGGAGCGTGGCGCCCGCCGATCCCCTTTTGATCTTGAGCTGCTCGGCCACGCCGCGCTGGAGCAGGGTCGGGCCGAACTGGGTGAAGTAGATGCCGGCCTCGACGTCCATGGCGGCCGCCGACGCGGCGAGGAAGAAGACGGTGGCGCTCCGCTCGGGCGCTTCGGTCCCGCTCGTCTGCACGTAGAGGATCCGCTTGACCTCGTCGTCCCGTGCCTCTCGACCCACGCTCGTGACCTCCGACGTGTCAGATGAAGAGTGTGACGTCCGCGTCCGCCGCGTAGTCGAGGAAGGTGGTCGCCCCCGCGCACTGGGCCTGGGGGATCAGATCCTCCTGCGTGATTCCCATCACCCCCATGGTGGTCGCGCAGGCGAAAAGCTGGACATCGCCTTCCACGCAGAGATCCAGGAGCTCCTTGACGGAGGGCATTTTGGCCTTCGCCATCCACCCCTTCATCATCGTCGTCGCCATGGCCGTCATCCCCGGCAGGGCGCCCATGAGGGTGGGAACCTTCAGCATCGGGATGGCGGGGATCGGCGGGGGCATCGCCGGGTTCCCGACCGGGGAAACTTGAAGATGCTCCAACCGCTTCTTGTGGAGGATATCCTTGGACGCCACCATCGCGAGACGCTTTACCTTTTCTCCCATGGCAGCCTCCCCGGGAGCGCCCTACTTGGTGCGCTTCACCAAAAACCGATACACGCCGCCCTGCTGGTCGCTGGTCAGGATCTCGTGGCCCGTCTGGGCCTGGAAGGCCTTGACGTCGGGGACCGATCCGGGATCCGTGGCAAGCATCTCCAGGACCTCGCCCACCTGGATCGTCTTGATCGCCTTGGAGAGCTTGATGATGGGCAGGGGGCAGAGGATCCCCCGGCAATCGAGAGTCTGCTGGGCTCTGATCGTTTCCGCCATAGTCGCCTCCTCAGGGAAAGGTACGGGGTGAGAAGAAGCCGGGCGCTCAGACCACCCGACGCATCAGGAGCTTGCCCTGCCGGCCGCTCTCGCTCAGGTGTTTGGCCAGGATCCCCCGCATGGCCGAGCAGAGGCCCTTGATCTCCGGATAGGTCATGCGGTAATGGACGTGGACGCCCTCCCGGCGCACGGTGAGGATCCCCCCTTTTCGCAGGATGGCGAGGTGCTGGGAGAGGTTGGTCTTGGAGATGCCGAGCCGCGAGAGGAGCGTCCCATAGGCAACCTCTCCGGCCCCGATCTGGTCGAGGATTCTCAGGCGGACGGGGTTGGCCAGGACCTTGGCGATCTCGGCCTGCATCTGGTAGAGCACCAGGTCGGATTGCCGTCCCATCGGCCTCCCCCTTCGGTTGTGAGTTTCGAAGTTTCGCAACTCCTCGGTCCAGGCTAGCCGGAGCGGCCGGACCCTGTCAAGCCCTTTTTTCGAGCCGGGCGAAGATCTCTCCCAGGCGACGCTGGGCCTCGGCCTGGACGTCGGCGTAGAGGTTTCCGCCGTGGGAATCCATCGCCACCGTCAGCGGACCCAGGCCCCGAACCCTGAACTGCCAGAGGCACTCGGGCATGAGGTCCTCCCACCAGACGGCCTCGATGGCCTCGATCTGCGTGGTCTCGAGCGCCGCGGCACCGCCGGTGATGGCCAGGTACACCCCGCCGAGCCCCTGAAAATGCTTGAGACTCTCGGCCGAGAGGCCGCCCTTGCCGATGATGGCCCGGGCGCCGTAGCGCTCCAGGAGTCCTCCGGTGAAGCGGTCCATCCTCATCGAGGTCGTCGTGCCCACCGACAGCGGCTCATAATGGCCGCAGAGCTTCTTCACATTGGGCGCAGTGTGAAGGCACACCCCACCCCTCAGATCGGCCGGCGGGGCCTGGGCTTCGTCAAAGATGCGAATGAGCGTGGCGTCGCGGAGGCCGAAGACGGTGCCGTCCAGGGTGACCGTGTCTCCAACCCGGAGGGCGCGCACCTGCTCGTCAGTGAGCGGAGGCGTCAGGCGATACTCCGCCATCAGAAACCATGCTCGACGCGACCGTCGGGGTAGATCCGGGCCATGGCGCGCTCTCCCCGCCAGCACTGGAGCGTGACGGCCACGGGGTTCTGGGTGATGTGCGTGTGGGCGTACTCGATCTGGACCGCCAGCGCCGTGGTGTCGCCGCCCAGCCCCATGGGCCCCAGGCCGAGGGCGTTGATGGCTTCCAGCAGTAGGGCCTCGAGCGCGGCGATGGCCGGGTCGGGATTGGGCGAGCCCACGGGCCGCCAGATCGCCTCCTTGGCGAGCTTCATGGCCAGGTCCGACGTCCCGCCGATGCCGATGCCGACGAGCGTGGGAGGGCACGGCTTGCCGCCGGCGTTCACGACGCATTCGAGGACGAACCGCTTGATCCCGTTGAGCCCGTCGGCCGGCGTGAGCATCTTGAGGAACGACATGTTCTCCGACCCCGACCCCTTCGGCATCATCTTGAGCTCAACGTATCCGGACTCCTCCAGGAACTCCACGTCGATCATCGGGATCCGGTGGCCGGTGTTGGTCTGGGGATTCGTGCGGTCGATAGGGTGGCAGACGGAGGAGCGGAGGGGGTGCTCGAGGGTGGCCTGCTTGACGCCTTCGACGATGGCCGCCAGCAGCGCGGGGCCGTCGTAGGCCAGGCCACGGCCGATCCGGAGCTTGTACACCGGGGTGCCCGTGTCCTGGCAGACCAGGAGCCCCCGCGTCTCGGCCACCTCCACGTTCTTGAGCATGACGCCGAGGATCTCGCGGGCGCGCGGGTGGCGCTCGCGCTCGGCGGCGCGGGCCAGGGCGGCCTTCACGTCCGGGGGCAGGACCTTCAGCGCCCGGATGTAAAGCTCCTTGGCCGTCTGGGACACGAGTTTCGGTTCTATGGTCGTCATACGCAGCGGAGCGAGCCTCCTTATCGGGCACCCGCGCCACCTTGCGTGGCGCGGCTCGCGCCGTCAACCCACGATCTCGCTGATCTGCACGCCCATGATCTCCTTGCCGTGGACCCCCATCGCCTTCTGGAAGTCGGCGACCGAGTTGAAGTAGAAGTGGGCGACGTACACGTACGGCGCCGGCGCGCCCGGCGCTCCTCCCGCGATCCCCTTGTCCACCTCGGCGCGCACGAGGCCGGCCTTTCCGAGCCGCTCCCGCACCAGGGGCATGTGCTTTTGCAGATAGTACGTCGCGTCGAACTTCTTGCCTTCTCCCTGGGGGTACAGGACCGACACGCGGATCATAGGCGCCTCCTTGTCTTGGCCTTCACGGGGGGTGAGGACAACCTACCGGGGTGGCTCTCACGTGTCAACCGTTATAATGGCCAAACCTGAGAGGAGGGCCACATGAGCGACGTATTGACCGTGGTCGCGAAGATCTATCCGAAGGCGGGGAAGGAGGGGGAAGTGGAGGCGCTGCTGGTGAAGATGGCCGACGCCGTGAAGCAGGCGGAGCCTGACTGCCTCGTCTACCGGCCGCATCGAGCGGCCAAGGACCCCGCGGTCTTCCTCTTTTACGAGCAATACCGCTCCCGGGAGGCCTTCGAATTCCACCGCACGGCGCCCCACCTGGCAGGCTATCGCGACCAGATGAAAGGCCTCCTGGACAAGCCGACGGAGGTGGAGTTCTATCACTCACTGACGGCTTGACTCGCTCTCAGGAGGTGGCGTAGAGTCCCCCCCAGAAGCGACGATCCGGCACTCAGGGGAGGCAGCGATGCCCCTGGATCGGGTCCCCGAACAGCCCTTCAACGCCCACGTTGGTCGCAGAGGCCAGCGGGGGCGTTCGTGTGTTCGCGCGCCGCCGAGGAGAATGCATCCCGCGCGTGAAGGAAACACCGACGACGAGGCCGGCCAGAGAGCCGGCAGGAGGTCAGCCATGGGTATCGTGGCCATTTCTCAGACCCTCGGCAGCCTGGGCGACGAGATCGGGCGCGAGCTGGCGCGGACCCTTTCCTGGGAGTTCGCGGACCGGGAGATCATCGCCCAGGCCGCGCAGCGGTTCGGCGAAGGCTTGATGGCGCTCGAGCACGTCACCGAGGAGAAGCCGAGCCTCTGGGACCACTTCACCGACACCAAGCGACGCTACCTCACCTACGTGGAGGCCATCATCTTCGAGATGGCCGACCGGGACGACGTGATCCTCTCCGGTCGCGGCGCCACCCTCTTCCTCAGGAAGGTCCGCCACGCGCTCCGGGTGAGGATCACCGCGCCCGAGCGGGTCCGCGCGAGCCGGGTGGAGCACCAGCACGAGGTGACGAGCGATGCGGCGCTCCACCGCGTGCGGCAGAACGACCGCGAGCGCGCGTCGAACGTCAAGTTCCTCTACGGGGCGGACTGGGATGACCCGCTCCTCTACGACCTCGTGCTCAACACGGAGCGCATGGACGTCAAGGAGGGCGCCCGGCTCATCCAGGACGGGCTCCGGAACGAGCGGGTCCAGCCCACGCCCGAGTCGCGGGCGGAGGTCAAGGACCTGAGCCTCACGGTACAGGCCAAAGCCGCCCTGCTCGCCCACCCGCTCACCCGGGACCTTCACCTCTCGATCGGGTGCAAGGACCGCCGCCTCTCGGTCAGCGGGATGGTCGAGCGGGAGGAGCTGCAGAGAGCGGCCGAGGAGATGCTTGGACAGATCCCGGGCGTCGCCGGGGTGGTGAGCGAGATTGTTGTCGTCTCCACGCGCCGGGCCCCGGTCGGAATCTGAGACGCCGGGCTCAGTGCTTCCCGGCCTTCCCCTTCTCGGCCTTGGCGGCGGCGATGACCTTCTCGGCCAGGAAGGCGGGACCCTCTTCGTAGTGGGAGGACTCCATCGACTGCCCCCCGCGCCGCGGGCGCGTCCTGGAACGGGCTTTATGTTTCTTACGCTCACGCTCTTCAGTCAGGGAGATCCTCGAGTTTGGTAAAACCCTTTGCCTCCCCTTCTGCATGGGCGCGATCAAACAATTCCCAAAACTCGCTCCTCTGGGCAAGGAGCATGCTCTCCAAGTCGGTCTTTTCCGTCACGGGCAAGAGCACCGCGCACGGCCGCCCGTTCTTCGTGATGATAACCGATTTATACGACGGAAGGTCACTGACAATCTGGCTGAGCTTTGCTTTCACCTCGCGGAGGCCTTCGATCTTCATAGCACAAACTCCTTTCCCTCGATCAGTAGCCGGTCCCCTTTTTTACGGCCGATCAACTCAACAACGACCCTCCTCTCTTGCACCCGATAAAAGACTCGCCAGAGTTCTACACGCAACTCAAAGTCTGCGTGCGGAGAAACGCGTCGCAGCCGAAAGCGGTGGCGATTTTCTTGCCTCGGGTCTTGCCGCGACAGCCGTTCGGAGATGGTCTGCTTGAGCAGTCTCCGGGCCGGGGCAGGAAGTCGCTTGAACTGCCTCACCGCCGCGGGAGCGAAGACGACTTCATGCACACGCTTAATGTAGTCTCAATTGTGGTTACAGTCAAGCAGGGGAGAGGGAGCTGACGGGCTATGCCCCTCTCCCCCGGAGGGGAGAGGAAGAGGTGAGGGCCAGGCCGGTGAGGCCTGAGACGAGGAGGGGCCGGCGGCCAGAGGGGGGATGATCAGGGGAGGCCGAGGGGGGCGATCAGGATGAGATCGCCGGCTTGCCCCTCGGCGAAGAACTGGGCCGTGCCGGTCAGGGTGCTGTTCGGGAAGATGAGGTCGGGAGGCGCGAAAGAAATGTTCGCCCGCGGGGGCGTCCGGGAACGGGTTATATGTCTCCGACGCCTCCCCGCTCAGTGCTTCTCGGCCTTCTCCTTCTCGGCCTTGGCGGCGGCGATGACCTTCTCGGCCAGGAAGGCGGGCACCTCCTCGTAGTGGGAGAACTCCATGGAGTACGCCCCGCGGCCGCCGGTCATGGAGCGGAGGGCGGGCTCGAAGGTGAGCATCTCAGCCATCGGGACCTGGGCCCGCACCACCGCGGTTTCCCCGGCGGGCTCCATGCCGACGATGCGCCCGCGCCGGCCGTTCAGGTCGCCGATCACGTCGCCGGTCTGGTCGGTCGGGAGCGTGACCTCCGCGTTCATGATCGGCTCGAGGAGGATCGGGCGCGCCTCCTGGATGCCCTTCTGGAACGCCAGGGAGCCGGCGATCTGGAAGGCCATGTCCGAGGAGTCCACCTCGTGGTAGGTGCCGTCGTAGAACGTGACCCGCACGTCCACCACCGGGTAGCCCGAGATCACCCCCCGCTTCATGGCGTCGCGCACGCCCTTCTCGACCGAGGGGATGTAGTTGCGCGGGACGGCGCCGCCGAAGATGTCGTCCACGAACTCGAAGCCGGCGCCGCGCTGGAGCGGCTCGATCTTGAGCCACACGTCGCCGTACTGGCCGCGGCCGCCGGTCTGCTTCTTGTACTTCCCCTGGACTTCGGCCCGGCCCTTGACGGTCTCCTTGTAGGGGATTCGCGGCGGCAGCAGGCTCACGTCCACGTTGTACTTCCGCTTCATCCGCTCGACGACCACCTCCACGTGGAGCTGGCCCACGCCGGAGACCAGGAGCTGCTTGGTCTCCGGATCGTAGTGGTACTTGACGGTGGGGTCTTCCTCCGCCATGCGCGCCAGGGCGTTCGAGATCTTGTCCTCGTCCCCCCGGGTCTTGGGCTGGATCGCGTAGGAGATGGCGGGCTCGGGGAAGACGATGCGCGGTAGGAGAATCGCATGGGCCTCGTCGGTGAGGGTGTCCCCCGCCAGCGTCTCCTTCAGCTTGGTCACGACTCCGATTTCCCCCGGACCGAGGCCCTCCACGCCCTTCTGGGCCTTCCCCTGGAGCCACGCCACCTGCCCCAGCCTCTCGCGGGTCTCCTTGGAGGCGTTGTAGGCCTGAGAGTCCGACTTCACGGTGCCGGAATAGACGCGGAAGATGGAGAGCTTGCCGACGTGGGGATCGCTCACCGTCTTGAAGACCAAAGCTGCCAATGGGGCCTTTAGATCCGGGAGACGCCGGCCCGCAGCCTTGGACTTGAGCTCGATCCCCTCCACCTCGCCGCGGTCGGCCGGCGAGGGGAAGGCCTCGATGAGGAGGTCGAGGAGCGGGTGGCTCCCGATGCTCTTCGTCGCCGCCGCGGCAAGGACGGGGATCACCTTGCCCGACGCGACCGCCGCGCG
>JACPCF010000054.1 GCA_016179965.1 Candidatus Rokuibacteriota bacterium
GTTCCTGCCGCAGCTCTACGCCGCAGAGGTTGGCATTGAATCCCGCGGCTAGACGCGGCCCAACCCAGCGCCGCAGGGGACGCGCGATGAAGCCGCGCGGCCCTGAGCTTATTCGTTAGAGGCACAGAGGACACTCATCCGGTAGGTGGACCCGGTCAACCGTTTCCCTCACTTCGTGGGCTCCGGCTACGGGAGGATACGATGGCGATAGCAATGCCGATCAATAGAGCGAAGCTAGAAGCGTTCGCGCAGAAGGCCATCGGAGATGTCGGTGGCACCCTCACGGTTCTCATGTGCAGCCTCGGGGATAGGCTCGGCTTGTTCAATGACCTGGCCACGCGAGGACCGGCGACCAGCGTCGAGCTGGCCGCCCGCTGCGCACTTCAGGAGCGTTACGTGCGGGAGTGGCTCGGGCAGATGGCCGCCGCGGGCTACCTCGAGTACGACCCTGGAAGCGCTCGGTTTACCCTGCCGCCAGAGCACGCCGCGATCCTTGCGGAGGAGAGCGGTCCGATGTTCCTTGGCGGCCTCTACCACTTCCTGCCCGCGCTGGTGGCCCCCTTGGAGCGGCTCATCCAGGCCTTCCGCGAAGGTGGCGGGGTTCACCAGGCAGCTTACGACGAGAGATTCTGGGAGGGCCTGGAGCGCTTTACCGGGGTGGGGTTCGAGAATTTTCTGCTCCAGCAGTGGATTCGGGCGCTCCCCGAGCTTCAACGAACGCTTGAGCGCGGTGCGCTCGTGGCCGATGTTGGGTGCGGAACGGGGCGAGCCTTGATCAAGCTGGCTCAGGCCTTCCCCAAGTCCCGCTACGTCGGATACGACCTGCACGAGCCCGCGGTCGCCAAAGCGACAGCGAAAGCCCACGCAGCGGGGGTGAGCGACCGAGTGGACTTCATGCACCTGGACGTCTCCAAGGGGTTGCCCGACTCCTACGATCTCATCACGACGTTCGACGTGGTCCACGACTCGGTCGACCCCCGCGGGCTTCTGCGGGCCATCCGCCGCGCGCTCAAGCCCGATGGGACGTACCTCGTCCAAGAAATCAACTCCCAGGATCGCCTTGAGCAGAACATCGGGCCTCTCGGTGCGGTCAAGCTCGGGGCCAGCGTCCTTTACTGCATGACCACGTCGTTGGCGAACGGAGGCGCAGGTCTGGGCACGATCGGGTTGCCCGAGTCCCGACTCCGTGAGTTCTGTCTGGAGGCTGGCTTCCAGAACGTCCGGCGGATCTGGGAGAACCCATTCCGCGTGGTCTACGAAGTCAGGCTCTAAACGCGCCGTGCTGGCGCCTGCGACGACGATGGGGCCTCTAACTCCACGCTCCAGCGGACCGAGGGCTCGCGACGCTCGCACCTCGGCCGCTGAGCGTGACCGTTAGGCCGCCTCGACTAGCGGACTGCGGGCATTTCGGATATCCTCGAATCGTGAGTCCCACAGTCCTGCGAGTTCGCGGCTACCGGTTCTATTTCTTCTCTCGTGAAGAACCCCGGCCACACGTGCACGTCCAGCACGCCAGCGGCGAGGCGAAGTTTTGGTTAGAGCCGGAGCTGGAACTGGCGCAGAATTACGGATTGGCGCCGATCCGGATCAACACCGCCCTGAGAATCATTGGGGAGCATCGCGATGAAATCCGCGCAGCGTGGGAGAAGCACTTTGAACGTTGAGGTGACCAATGTTTCGCCCCATGGATTCTGGCTGCTGATCGGCGAGAACGAGCGTTTCGTCTCGTTCAAAGACTTCCCTTGGTTTCGGGAGGCGACGATCGCCGAACTAGCCAACGTCGAGCTTCCAAGCGGGCATCATCTATACTGGCCAGATCTCGATGTCGATCTCGCCGTCGAGTCGTTGGATCATCCGGAACGTTATCCGCTCGTCAGCCAAGCGCGGCCTAACAAGCGGCTAAAGCCGACGGCGGCCGCCGTCAAAGAGGGGCGCACGGCTTACCAGGGACGCCCGAAGCACCGCCGCGGCTGAGCCTTGTCGTTAGACCGTCCACGATAGAACTGCGGGTGTGAGGCTATGGATAAGCGGATTCGCCGCAACGAGCTGTGCGTGATCGGTCTGCCGAGATGCGATTTCGTTTTCTCCTCCACCAGAACGTGTTTCATAGGATACGGCTTTCTTGAAAGCGCCCTCGAGATGACCATTCTTAAGCATCTCCTGTCTGAGCGTGGCATCGAGCCCGTTGAGGCGGGGGGCACGTTGGCACCAGCGCAAAACGCATTCTGCGCAAAGATCTGCTCCAAGATCATAACGTCTCAATTCTGCATCATTTTGCTGAACAACGACGTCCGGGACGGTGTGAAGGTCCCGAACCCGAACGTCAATATGGAGTACGGCTTGATGCTCGGATTCAACAAGTATGTCATCCCTTTTCAACGGCAGGCGCAGAAGCTCCCCTTCAACGTCGCTGGCCTGGACACGGTCAAATACACGAACGAAAACTTTGAGGCTAAGGTGGGCGCCACATAATACGGTCGGATGCGGACCGCTGGCAATTGATAACTTGAAGGGAAAGCGGATGAGCGGAGGTACGGACAGGCCCCGCGCCACGCGGATCAGGACCCACTCCTCTACGACCTCGGCGAGCTGATTGCGGCACTCCTCGAGGGTCTCGCCGGTGGCAAGTACGCCCCGAAGGCGCGGGACCTCGGCGCAGAAGATCCCGTCCTCCAGCTTGTCGTAGCGCGCCCTCTTCAGGGCCTCCTCAACGTATTGGCGAATCATGGCTCGATTCTATGTCCTTTCAGCCCGCGGGACAGGCAATCTCGGGGGTGTGGCTCGTGGTAGCATGACGATGTGAGGAAAAAGAAGCCGGTCCACGCCAAGGTGAGGAAGCCGATGCCGCGGAAGCCGCCCAAGGTGGAGGTACCGAAGACGGCGTACCGGCGGCGGCCGAAACACCCGAAGCCCGTCGAGGCCGAGTGATGGCGTCGCGGCTTCGGCCCTGCCTCCTCGTCCACTACCACGAGATCAGCCTGAAGGCGGGGCACCGGCCGATGTTTCTCCGTCACCTGCGCCAGAACCTGGAGCGGGCGACGGCGGACCTCCAGCCGGTGAGAGTGGTCCAGTTCCCGGGCCGGCTCATGCTGGACCTGGAGGGCAACCCCAACCCCGAGACGATCAAGGAGCGCGTGACCCGCGTCTGCGGGGTGGCGAACCTCGCCCTGGCCCAGCGCGTGCCGTCCTCGGTGGATGCGATCAAGTCGGCGGTCGGCCGGATGGTCGAGGGGCGGCAGTTCGAGTCCTTCAGGATCACCGCGCGGCGCGCCTTCAAGACCTACCCGCTGACGTCGGTGGAAATCAACCGGGAGCTGGGGACGTTCGTCCTCGAGCGGGTCAGGACCCGGGTGGATCTCACGAATCCCGCGCTCACGATCCACGTGGAGGTGCTCCCCAACGAGACGTTCATCTACTTCGACCAGGAGCCGGGGCCGGGTGGGCTCCCGGTGGGGTCGAGCGGCACGGTGGTGAGCCTCCTCTCCGGCGGGATCGACTCGCCGGTGGCGGCGTGGCGGATGATGAAGCGCGGCTGCCGCGTGGAGTTCGTCCACTTCCATAGCGTTCCCTACCTGCCGCCGACGTCCCAGCAGAAGGCGCGGGCGCTCGTGGAGCGACTGACCCAGTGGCAGTTCTTCTCGCGGCTCTACCTGGTCCCCTTCGGGGAGATCCAGCGGGAGGTCGTGCTCTCCGTTCCGCCGCCGGCCCGCGTGGTCGTGTACCGGCGGCTGATGGTGAGGATCGCGGAGGCCCTGGCGCGGCAGACGGGCGCCCCCGCGCTCGTGACGGGGGAGAGCCTCGGCCAGGTCGCCTCCCAGACCCTCCCCAACCTGGCGCGCATCAACGAGGCGGCGACGCTGCCCATCCTTCGCCCGCTGATCGGCATGGACAAGCAGGAGATCACCGCTCAGGCCCAGGCGCTCGGGACCTTTGAGATCTCTATCGAGCCCGACCAGGACTGCTGCACTCTCTTCGTTCCCAAGCACCCGGCGACGCGGATGGCGCCCGACGAGATCCAGATCTTGGAGGAGCGACTCGACCTCTCGGCGCTGGTGAGGGCCGGCGTGGAGGGCGCAGTCCTCGAGGCCTTCGAGTTTCCTAAAGGTGCGGGGCCCTTCCCTGTCCACCGGGCGCGCGCCACTGAGGAGGAACCGCTCTCCCCGTGACGCCGACCCTCTCCTTCCTCGGCGCCGCTGGCACCGTCACAGGCTCCAAGTTCCTCCTTGACACGGGCCAGGCCCGCCTCCTCCTCGAGTGCGGGCTCTTCCAGGGGTTGAAGGAGCTCCGGCTCCAGAATTGGGCGCCGCCTCCCTTCGACCCGGCCGGGCTCGGCGCGGTGCTCCTGAGCCACGCCCACATCGATCACTCGGGCTATCTCCCTCGCCTCGCGAAGGCCGGCTTCAGCGGGCGCGACCGTCCCCCTCAGCTAGAACCTCCATCCCTTGGGGGGGTCTCCAGGCTTTCTACTTGACTTTGTGGTGACCCCCGCTTTAACGTGAGGGCGTCATGCTGGTGATCGCCCTCGGCGCCGACCATGCCGGCTGGGAGCTCAAAGAAGCCCTGAAGGCCTGGCTCATCGAGACCGGCCACCAGATCCTGGATTTCGGCACCCACTCCCCCGAATCCGTTGACTACCCCGACTACGCCCTCGAGGTGGCGGAGTCGGTGGCGTCGGGCAAGGCCGAACGTGGCCTCCTCGTCTGCGGGACCGGCATCGGCATGGCCATGACGGCCAACAAGGTCCCGGGCATCCGGGCGGCCCTCTGCTCGGACCCCTTCATGGCTCGGATGAGCCGCGAACACAACGACGCCAACATCTTGGCGTTGGGCGGGCGGCTGATGGACACGGAGCTGGGGATCGAGATCCTCAGGATGTGGCTCAGCGCCGAGTTCGCCGGCGGGCGCCACGAGCGGCGGCTCGGGAAGATTGCCCAGATCGAGCGCCGCCACCTCCAGGGCAGGGAAGAGTAGGGGCATGAGACGGCTCGAGCAGGTGGACCCCGAGATCGCCAAGACGCTCCACGCCGAGACCGAGCGCCAGGCGCGGAACCTCGAGCTGATCGCGTCGGAGAACTTCGTCTCCGAGGCGGTGCTGGAGGCCATGGGCTCGGTGATGACCAACAAGTACGCCGAAGGCTACCCGGGCCGGCGCTACTACGGCGGCTGCGAGGTGGTGGACCTCGCCGAGGAGCTGGCCATCGCCCGCGCCAAGGAGCTCTTCGGTTGCGAGCACGCCAACGTCCAGCCCCACTCCGGCTCCCAGGCCAACATGGCGGTCTATTTCACGCTTCTCAAGCCCGGGGATACCGTCCTGGGGCCGAACCTTTCCCACGGCGGACACCTCACCATGGGGAGCCCGGTGAACTTCTCGGGGAAGTTCTACACGATCGTCCCCTACGGGGTCAGGAAGGACACCGAGCTGATTGACTTCGACCAGGTCCGCGACCTGGCCCGCCAGCACCGGCCCAAGCTGATCATCGCCGGGGGCTCGGCCTTCCCGCGCGCGATCGAGTTCAAGCCGTTCAGGGAGATTGCCGACGAGGTGGGCGCGGCGCTCATGGCTGACATCGCCCACCCGGCCGGGCTGGTGGCCGCCAACCTTCACCCCTCCCCGATCCCGTACGCCGACTTCGTCACGACGACAACTCACAAGACCCTCCGCGGCCCGCGGGGTGGCCTGGTCATGTGCCGGACCGCCCATGCCCAGGCGCTGGACAAGGCCGTGATGCCTGGATTGCAAGGGGGGCCGCTGATGCACATCATCGCGGCCAAGGCCGTCGCCTTCAAAGAGGCCCTGACCCCGCAGTGGCGGGAGTACCAGCACCAGGTCGTCAAGAACGCGCGGGCCCTGGCCGAGGCCTTGATCGCCCGGGAGTATCGCCTGGTCACCGGGGGCACGGACACCCACCTGATGCTGGTGGACCTGACCAACCGCGGGATCACGGGGAAGGACGCCCAGGAGACGCTCGACCGGGCCTGGATCACGGTGAACAAGAACACCATCCCCTTCGAGACGCGGAGCCCTATGGTGACGAGCGGCATCCGGATCGGCACGCCCGCCGTCACGACCCGGGGCATGAATGAGCCCGAGATGGTCCGGATCGCCGCCCTCATCGACCGGGTGCTCTCCAACCTGGGGAACGCCTCGGTGGAGGCGGCGGTGCGCGCAGAGGTCCAGGAGCTGACATCGAAGTTCCCCCTCTACCCGGAGCGCCTGAAATGAAGTGCCCGTTCTGCGGCCATCCCGAGGACCGGGTGGTGGACTCCCGCGTGGGGAGGGACGGCGAGTTCATCCGCCGACGTCGGGAGTGCCTCAAGTGCCGGCGGCGCTACACGACCTACGAGTACATCGAGGACGTGCTCCCGATGGTGGTCAAGAAGGACGGCCGGCGCGAGCCCTTCGACCGCCAGAAGCTCCGGTCCTCGATCCTGAAGGCCTGCGAGAAGCGCTCGGTGGGCGTGCAGGCCGTGGACGACGTGGTGGCCGACATCGAAGCGCGCCTCCACGACCGGGCCGAGAAGGAGATCTCGAGCCTG
>JACPCF010000055.1 GCA_016179965.1 Candidatus Rokuibacteriota bacterium
ACGGGCGCGAAGCCCCCGACCGGACGGCCACCCGGGTCGTGCGGGGGGCGAGCCACGACGACGGGGCCGACGGGCTCCGAGTCACCATCCGGCGGTACTACGAGCACCGGGGCACGGCGCGGGGCTACCGCCGCCTCGGCTTCCGCTGCGCGACGTCCGAGGACCTGGGAGGAAGATGAGAGCGAAGATCCTGGTCGGGGTCATCGCCGGCGTCACGCTCCTGCTCGCGACGCTGGCCGTGCTTGCGATCCGGCAAGGATTGCCCTCGAGCCTCGTCGAACGGAAGGGCCGCATCGTCGCAGCAGCCATCGGCCCCGTGGGGGAGGACGCCATCTCGCGGTTGCACGAGCTCACGCTGCGGAGCTCCACCGGGCTCGAAGTGCGCGCCCTCCTCCGCGTTCCCCGTGAGGTGAGGCCTCCCTACCCGGCGGCGGTGCTCGTCGGCGGCATCAAGAAAGGACGGCGGGTGATCACGGCCGCCGGCCTCGATGGGATCGCCCGGCGCGCCGTGGTCGTCTCGCCAGACTACCCGATTCATCCGCGAAGGAGCTCGTGGCAAGGGCTCAACTTTCTCCTCACCGCGATGCGCCTCCGGCCGGCCGCGTTCGACGCGGTGGCCGAGGTCCTCCTGCTGCTCGACTACCTGGAATCCCGTCCCGACGTGGCGCGAAGCCGGCTCTTCCTGGTCGGCGGGAGCCTGGGGGCCGAGGTCGTGACCGTCGCGGGAGGGGTGGATTCCAGACCGGCGGCGGTCGTCGCGCTCTACGGGGGCGGCGGGCTCGCCCAGCTCGTGGCCCACACCCTCGAGCACCCAGCAGAGAAGGTTCCGTACTCACGCTGGAGCGCACTCCTCACCGGCCATGCCTTCGCCTGGCTCCTCACGCCCCTGGAGCCCCAACGCTACGCCCCGGCCATCTCGCCCCGCCCGTTCCTCATGCTGAACGGCTCGGAGGATTCGCTGGTCCCGCGCGCCAGCGTCCTGGCCCTCTACGAGGCCGCCCGGGCTCCGAAAGAGCTGATCTGGATGAAGAGCGAGCACGTGCAGCCCTCGGAGGCCGAGCTCATCCAGGAACTCTCCGGGATCGTGACCTCCTGGCTCGTCGAGCACGGCCTATTGCCATCTGACCATCGCGAGGAGCGCTGAGATGAAAGGCCTGATGATGGACTACCCGCTCACCCTGACCCACTTCTTCGAGCGGAGCCGGCGGCTCTTCGCCAAGAAGACCCTCGCCACGCGCGTGCCGGGGGCCCCGCTCTTCCGCTACACCTACGGGGACTTCTGCGAGCGGACCACGCGGCTCGCCGGCGCCTTGCAGGCCATAGGGATCGGCCAGGGCCACCGGGTTGGGACCTTCGCCTGGAACTCCCATCGCCACCTCGAGATCTACTGGGCGGCGCCGCTGATCGGCGGAGTCCTCCACACCCTGAACATCCGCCTCTCTCCCCAGGACCTGACCTACATCATCAACCACGCGGGGGATTCGGTCCTGCTGGTGGACGCGAGCCTCTGGTCCATCCTCGACCCGATCCGGAAGGATCTAAAAACGGTTCGGCACTACATCATCATGCCCGACACCGCGGGCCCCGCGCCGGCGGGAGTCCTCGAGTACGAAGCGCTCCTCCGGGACGCCCGGCCCGTGACGACCTGGCCCCAGCTGGACGAAAACGACGCCTGCGGGATGTGCTACACCTCCGGCACCACGGGCCACCCGAAGGGCGTCGTGTACAGCCACCGCGCCATCTTCGTCCACTGCCTGGCCATGGCCATGACCGACTCCTTCGGCATCTCCGAGCGCGACGTGATCCTCCACATCGTGCCCATGTTCCACGCCAACGCCTGGTGTGTTCCGTTCGCGGGTGTCATGGCGGGCGCCACCCAGATCTTCGGCGGTCCCAACCCCCAGCCCCGCGACATCGCCCAGCTCATCCAGGCCGAGAAGGTCACCTTCGTGGGCGCCGTGCCCACCGTCTGGATCGCGATCAAGGAGCTCGTCGAGAAGGAGGGGTTCAACCTCTCCTCGATCCGCTGCATTCCCATCGGCGGCTCGGCCGCCCCGCGGAGCCTCCTCGAGCTCTACGAGAAGAAGTACGGGGTTCGCATGACGCACGCCTGGGGAATGACGGAGATGAGCCCGCTCGGGACCGTCTCGCGGCTCAAGTCCTACATGGACGCGTGGCCGGACGACCAGCGCTTCGCCATGCGGGCCAAGCAGGGCTACGCCAGCGTGGGGGTGGAGCTCCGCGCCGTGGACGAGGCCGGTCAGGAGGTGGCCTGGGACGGCAAGTCCATGGGCGAGCTCCAGGTGCGCGGCCCCTGGGTCGTTCGCACCTACTACAACAACCCGGAGGGGGCGAAGCAGTTCACCCCCGACGGCTGGTTCAGGACGGGGGACGTCGTGACCATCGACCCGGAGGGGTACATCCAGATCGCCGACCGCACCAAGGACCTGATCAAGTCCGGCGGCGAATGGATCTCGAGCGTGGACATGGAGAGCATGCTCATGGCGCACCCGAAGGTCCTCGAGGCCGCCGTCATCGCCGTCCCCCACCCCAAGTGGGTCGAGCGCCCGCTGGCCTGCGTCGTCCCCAAGCCTGAGGCGAAGGGCGCGCTGACGCAGGAGGAGATCCTCGAGTTCCTCCGCCCCCAGGTGGCCAAGTGGTGGCTCCCCGACGCGGTGGTCTTCGTCGAGGCCATCCCCAAGACCACCGTGGGGAAGTTCGACAAGAAGGTCCTCCGCGAGCAGTTCAAGGCCTGGCAGCCGAAGGAGTGAGCCCGCGAAGAAGAAGCACGTCTACCTGTCTGGCTTGGGCGACTTTGAAAGGCTGCCACCCGTCTCCGAAGGCGATACACACCCGGGCATGTTGTGCTATCATTCTGATAGCATTAAGAGATCCTGGGAGGGAGTAAACGATGTCCAAGGTACTCGTACGGGACCTGAGTCCTGCAGTCATCAGCAGACTCAAGGCACGTGCGCGAAAGCACGGCCGATCCCTTCAGGCGGAACTAAAGAGCATTTTGGAGCAGGCCGCACGCCTGGATACCGGGACTGCCCGCGCCCTGGCCGCGCGCATTCGCCAGCGGCTGGCCGCACGCTCACACACTGACAGCGTGGCGCTCCTTGCCGAGGATCGGCGGCGGTGAGCCGGTATGTTGTAGATGCCAGTGTTGCGGTGAAATGGTTCGTCCCCGAGGTCCATACCGATGCCTCCCGCCGATTGCTGGAAGAAGGTCATGAACTCGTTGCTCCCGATCTCCTCCTGCCCGAGGTCGGCAACATTATCTGGAAGAAGATCAGGCTCACCGAGGTCACCCTGGACGAAGGGCGGGAGATCCTGCGAGCGCTTCTGGCCGTCCCATTCGCCTTCCACCTTTCCGAGACCCTCCTGGAACCGGCCTTTGAGATCGCCAACGGCATCAACCGGAGTGTCTACGACAGCCTCTATCTAGCTCTCGCTCATCTCCAGAACTGCCCCATGGTGACCGCCGACCGTCGCCTTCATGACGTGGTGCACACCGGCCCATTCGCGGACAGCATTCGCTGGGTGGAGGACGAACTCTAAGTCCTGTGCATCCTGACCTACCACGTCCAGAGGGTACCGCTTCCCGGGGCGCGGGAGTTCTTCTCCAGAGGGCTTCACCAGCGCCCGGACCTGATCAAGCTGAACCTGGTCGTCGAGGGCGCCGGCACCGCATGGATCCGGGACGTGGAGGTCCTTCAGACTCCGCTCAAGTAATCCGCCGGACCTGCTAGAAGTCCTCGCCGATGCTGTCCAGGTCGTCCACGCCCAGGACGGGGCCGAACATCACGCTGCGCCGGTCGGACTTCTGCGGCAGCTTGTAGTACAGGATCCCGATGTTCCTGGTGATCATTTTCCGCAGCCGGGTCTGGAGCAATTCGTCATCGGGCAAGCGCCCGAAGTTGACGGGATCCATGTGGGCGCTCGACACGACGGCGAACCGCCCGTTCTGCCGGTAGGCCAAAGCGAACTCCCAGTTCAAGAATTGCCGGATGTGCATGTCTCCCTCGGTGATTCCGATGAGGATCGCCTGCGCGTTTCGCGCGTGCTCCGGGTACCGCCGCTTCATCAGCTCGATGAGCTCCTCCGCGATCAGCTGGCGGCGGCGCTCGTCCACGACCACGGGCTCGAGGCCGATGGACGGCAGGAGGTCGATCGTCAGGTCGTAGCGCTGCTTGTAATAGGCCTGCACGCCGTCCAGGCGGACCGACCGCATCTCGCCGATCGCGACGAGATAGATCTTCTGCGGGACCGGCGAGGAACCGTCGCCGCAAGAGGCGCTTGCCAGGAGGACAAACGCCAGGAGAGGTCCGATCGAGCCGAGTCGGTCCATGCCAAGTCTTTCCTAACCCCATCATAAGAGGGAGACGTCCTGCCGACGAAGAATTCTATGACAACCGGATCCGCGCCAGGACGCTACATCAGGCGAGCTTAGGCGGGCCCGAGCCGCCGCTCCAGGCGCTGGGCGACCAGGGACATGGCGTAGGTGCAGACGAAGTAGACACCCGCGATGAAGGTATAGACCTCGAAGGCCCGGAACTCCCGCTCGGCGATGATCCGCGCCACCCGGGTCAGCTCCCGGTATCCGATGATGTAGGCGAGGGAAGTGTCCATGAAGAGGACGATGAAGCGGGTGACGAGGGCCGGGATCATGTTCCGGATCGCCTGGGGAAGGATCACGTGGCGCATGGCCTGCCGGTGGGTCAGGCCCGTGGAGATCGCCGCCTGCACCTGCCCCAGCGGGACCGACTGGATCCCCGCCCGGACGATCTCGGCCAGGTAGGCCCCCTCGAAGACGATGAAGGCGATGAGGGCGCTGGTGAAGTTGTCGAGGGGCCGGCCCGCGAGGATCGGGGCGAGGAAGTAGAACCAGAAGATGACCATGATCAACGGCACGCCTCGGATGACCTCGATGTAGAGCACCGCCGGGTAGTGCAGGTACGGGCTCCGGGAGAGCCGGAGGGCCCCGGCCAGGACGCCTAGCAGAAACGAGGCGCCGATCGCCAGGACGGCCAGCTTCAGGGTGTTGACGAACCCCGAGAGGAGGACGGGCCAGTTCCGGACGATGATGGTCCAGTCGAGGTCCATTACTCGCGCGTGGCGCCGCGCGCGATGAGACCCGGGATCGCGTACTGGCGCTCCATCCGGCTCATGAAGGCGGCGATGGTCAGGGAGATGGCGAGGTAGATCAGGGTGGCAGCGGTGACCGCCTCCAGTCCCTTGAAGGTGTAGGAGTTCACCTGCTGGGTCTGGAACGTGATCTCGGCGAAGCCGATGGTGACGGCCAGGGAGGAATTCTTGAAGATGCTGAGGAACTCAGTGGCCATGGGCGGGATGACGATCCTGAGGCCAACCGGGATCAGGACGTGGCGGTACACCTGGACCAGGCTGAGCCCCGACGACAGCGCCGCCTCAGTCTGCTGACGGGGAATGGATTGGATCCCGGCGCGGATCGTCTCCCCTACCCGCGCCGACGTGTATACCCCGAGGCCCGCCAGCGCGGCCAGGAATTCGTAGTTGAGGGTGAGGAGCGGAGTGTCGAGGTTCAAGCTGTTCAGGGCATCCCGGATCGGCCCCGCCGGGAGGATCTGGGGGACGGCGAAGTACCAGAAGAAGAGCTGGACCAGGAGGGGGGTATTTCTGAAAAACTCCACATACGCCGTCGCCACCGCGCGCGGCACACGCCAGGGCGCCGTCCTGAGGATGCCCAAGGCGATCCCGAGGATCAGAGCGATCACCCAGGCGATCAGGGAGAGGATGATGGTGTTCTTGACCCCCTGGAGGAGCCAGTAGCCGAACGGGCTCTCCCAGAGGACGCTCCACCGGAAGTCGTACTGGAGCCCGAGAAACCCCGCCAGGGTCATACGCGGCGGCGATTGGGGTCAGGTCTTGCAATCACACATTTCATGCATCGCCGCCTCGTTGCCGTGTTGCATTGCAAGACCTGACCCCTGACCACCAGCCTATTCGGGCATGGACTGCATGAGCATGAAGTTCCGTACCTGGGCGCTCATCGGGTACGGGACGACGCCCTTTTCCCCGAACCACTTGTCGTACATCTCGAAGTACTTGCCGTTGTCGATCAGCTCCATCAGCGCGTGGTTGATGAAGTCGCGCCACTTGGAGTCGTTCTCCGGCACGATGCACGAGTAAGGGTCCTTCGTGAAGAGGTCTCCCACCACCTCGTAGTCCTTCGGGTTCCTCGCCTTGACGGCCAGGCCCGCCAGCAGGATGCCGTCCGTCACATAGGCGACGATCTTCCCCTGGTCGAGGGCCAGAAAGCCGGCGGCGTGGTCCTGGAAGGTCACCAGGTCGGCCCTGGGCTGCTGGGCGCGCACCGCCTTCTCGTTGGTGGTCCCCTGGGCGGCGCCCACGCGCTTGCCGGCC
>JACPCF010000056.1 GCA_016179965.1 Candidatus Rokuibacteriota bacterium
ATGAAGCACGTGATGGCGGCGCGGCGGGAGATGGGGATCCGCACCGTGTTCAACATGCTCGGGCCGCTCACCAACCCGGCCGGCGCCAACGCCCAGGTCATCGGGGTCTATTCGCCCGCCCTCACGGAGCCGCTTGCTCGCGTCCTGGCGGAGCTCGGCACCATCCGGGCCTTCGTCGTCCACGGCGCCGACGGGCTCGACGAGATCTCGAACACGGGGGAGAGCCAGATCTCTGAGGTCCGCGAGGGGGTGGTGAGGAGTTTCAGGGTGCGCCCGGAGGATTTCGGAATGTCGCGGGCGGCGATCGGCGACCTCCAGGGTGGCGACCGGGCCGAGAACGCTCAGATCATCCGGCACATCCTCGGGGGCGGCGACGGGCCCAAGCGCGACATCGTCCTGATGAACGCAGCCGCCGCGCTGGTGGTAGGGGGGAAGGCGCGGGATCTGAAGGAAGGGGTGGGCCTGGCCGCCCACTCGATCGACTCCGGCGCCGCCCAGCGGAAGCTGGAAACCCTCATCGAGTTTTCACAGAAGCTCGCGCACGAGAAGTAGCCCCACCGCACCAATCCTCGATCGCCCGGCGCATCGCCTCCGGCTGCTCGGTGGGGATCCAATGCCGGGCGTCCAGCCTGACCACCTGGCGGTCCGGGAGCCTCGCCAGCAGTCGTTCGGTAATCGTCGGATCGCTGAAGGCGCTCCCCGTGGACACGAGCGCGAGGACTGGGGTCGTGATGGCCGACAGATCGGGGAGCCGGTCGCCCACGGCGATCAGCCCATTCAGATATGCCCCGCTCGGCGTGGTGCGCAGGTCCAACCAGGGAGACGCGTACCGCGTCAGCAGCGCATCGTCCTTCCCCCCCGCCGCGATCCTCGCGCGGGTCTCCCGATCGAGCTCCTCGAGGTCGAGCGGCGCCAGCCGCCGGCGATGGATTCCCAGCGCGTTCAGCGCGCGGATGAGCCAGACCGCCGGCCCGAACAGCGGCCGGAGCCGGGCGATCTGCCGCATGGAGCCGGTCAACCCTTCGCGCAGCATGGGCTCGATCAGAACCAGCCCCGAGGTCTTCCCGGGATAACGGGCCGCGAACTCCAGGGCGATGTTTGCGCCGAGGCAGTGCCCCGTCACAACCGCGCGCGGATAGCCCTCGGCGTCGAGGATGGCCGCAAGATCGGCGGGCCATTCGGCCATGCCGATGCGCCCACGGTGAACGGACAGACCGTGGCCGCGGAGATCGACCCGCAGGAGGTCCCACGAATCCCTCAAGGTCGTCCGGGCCACGAATTCCGACCACCGGGTCATGTTGCTGGCGAGGCCGTGGAGCAGCACGAGAACCTGACGCGGCGGGCCCGGCCGCCAGAGCCGGTAGGCAAGGACGGCGCCGTCGGCTGCCCTCAGAGTCCGGGCGGTGTCGAGCATTTCTCGGGGTTACAGCCCCAGGTAGGCTTCTTTGATGGCGGGGTCGTTCAGGAGGTGGCGGGCCGCGCCTTCCTTCACGATGCGGCCCGTCTCCAGGACGTACGCGCGATGGGCGATCTCCAGCGCCTGGTGCACGTTCTGCTCCACCAGGAGGACGGTCACGCCCTGGGCGTTGATCTCGCCGACGATGCGGAAGAGCTCCGCGACCAGGCGCGGGGCCAGGCCCAGTGAGGGCTCGTCCAGCATCAAGAGCCGGGGGCGCGCCATCAGGGCGCGGCCGATGGCCAGCATCTGCTGCTCACCCCCCGAGAGCGTTCCGGTCAGCTGCGTCTTCCGCTCGGCCAGCAGCGGGAAGAGGGAGAAGACCCATTCCTGGCTCTCGCGGCGCTTGGGACGCGCCTCCCGCGGGTAGGCGCCCAGCTCCAGATTCTCCAGCACGGTCATCCCCGGCCAGAGCCGGCGCCCCTCGGGAATGTGGCCGATCCCTCGCGCCACGATGACGTGGGGCAGGAGCCGCTCGATGGGCGCGCCGTCGAGCGCGATGGTTCCCCGCGCGGCGCGGAGCACCCCGGAGATGGTCCGGAGCGTCGTGGTCTTGCCCGCCCCGTTGGAGCCCACCAGCGTGACGATCTCCCGGTCGCGAACCTCGAAGGAAACGCCCCAGAGGGCTTGGATATCGCCGTAGAAAACGTGCAGATCCTGGATTTTTAGCATCGCGCCGGCCCAGTATAGCGTGTTTGACACTTGGGCCCGACGCCAAGTACAATGGCCCTGGCTGCCCGCTCTAAGTTCCTGTCCAGCCAGCGAGATTCCGGCCCTTGGCGTTGAGGGCCTTCGTGCGGGAAGCAGAGTTCTAGAACAGTCAAGAGGTAGGCATGGCCCGAGTGAACGGACGCGTGCCCCGCTACCTTCAGATCGCCGAAACCCTGCGGGAGCGGATCCGCGGGGGCGCGCTCAGCCCGGGGGCTCGTCTCGACAACCAGCGCGCGCTGGCGCGGGAGTTCGGCGTCACGCTGATGACCCTGCGGCAGGCGCTCGAGCTCCTCGAGCGGGACGGGCTCATCGCCCGCCGCCACGGCCTCGGCACCTTCGTCGCGTCCCCCTCCATCGACTACGACATCCTCCACCTCCGGACCTTCGCGGGCGACCTCTCCGCCAAGGGCGAGGCCGTCGAGACCCGCTTCCTGGCGAGCGAGTTCAGGCAGCCCGACCGCCGGGTGGTTCAGGGGCTCCGGCTCGCCCCGGGTGCCGCCGTGTTCGTTCTGGATCGGCTTCGCCTTGTGAAGGGGCATCCGATGAGCTACCAACGCTCCTTTCTCCCCGCCGGCATCGGCCTAGAGGTGGCGAAGGCGGACTTGGCCGTCACCCCGCTCCGGAGCGCGCTCAGCTTCAAGCTTGGCATCGAAATTACCCGAGCCCACGAAACGGTGTTCGCCGTCACCCTCCGGAGCCGGGAGGCCCGCGAGCTGGGTTGCCGGGCGGGGGCGCCGGCGTTCCGCTCCGAGCGAATCTCCTGGGCCGCCGACGGCGCCCCCATCGTGTACGATCGCGTCTTCATTCCCGGCGATCGCTTCTGGATCTCCCGGGAGCTCACGTACGAAGGAGTCAGGCCATGAAGATTCTCGTCCCCATCAAGCAGGTGCCGGACACCGCGACGCAGGTGAAGATCGGCGCCGACCCGAAGGGGATCGACACCACGGGCATCACATGGATCGTCTCGCCCTACGATGAGTACGCCGTGGAGGAGGCGCTCCGCATCAAGGAAAAACGCGGGCAGGGGGAGGTCGTCGCCGTCACGCTGGGCTCCGAGCGCGCCAAGGAGGCGTTGCGCTCGTGCCTGGCCATGGGGGCCGACCGCGCGCTCCACCTGAGCGATCCCGCATGGGAGAATGCCGACACCCTCACCGTGGCCCGGGCGCTGGCGGCGGTGATCAAGCAGGAGGCGCCGCAGCTGGTCCTCTTCGGCCGCCAGGCCATCGACGACGACATGGGGGCGATGCCGGCCCAGGTGGCCGAGCTGCTCGGCTGGCCCTGCGCCTCCTGGATCATGGAGGAGACGATCTCGGACGACGGCAAGTCCGTGCGCGCCGGCCGCCAGGTGGAGGGAGCGCTCGACATCTTCAACATCCCGCTCCCCTGCGTCCTCTCCGCCCAGAAGGGGCTCAACGAGCCGCGCTACCCGACCCTCAAGGGGATCATGGGGGCCAAGAAGAAAGAGATCAAAGACGTAAAGGCCGCCGACCTCGGCCTGGCCGCCGATGGCGCCCAGCTCCTGGTGGTCGCGTTGGAGGCCCTGCCGCCGCGGCCCCCGGGGCGCGTCATTCCCGGCGAGCCCGCTGAGGCCGTGAAAGAACTCGTTCGATCGCTCAGAGAAGACGCCAAGGCGATCTGAGAGGCACAGGGGGAGACCGGGGAGGGGGAGACCGGGGAGGGGGGGCCAATGGTGGGAGCGTTCTGGTGTATCGTCGAGGATGACCGGGCCGGGCGCCCGAAGAAGGTGACGGGAGAGGTGCTCGGCGAGGCCACGCGCCTGGCCCGGCAGTTGGGCGGTCAGGTGGAGGCAGTGTGGCTCACCGACAAGGCGAGCGAGGAGGGGCTGAAACAACTGGCAGAGTGGGGAGCCGCGCGGGTGTGGCTCCTGGAAGACCCCGCCCTGGGTCCGTACCGCGGCGAGGTCTGGACGCCCCCGCTGGCGGAGCTGGCGGCCAAGTACGGGGTCCAGGCAATCTTCGGGGCGGTCACCGCCCGCCAGCGGGAGTTGCTCGCCCGGCTGGCCGCGCGATTGGGCGTGGGCCTGTCGGCCGATTCGGTGAGCTTTTCCGTCCAGGACGGGAAACTCGTCGCCACGCGGCCCGTCTATGCCGGCAAGCTCCTGTCGAAGGTCACCTGGAGCAAGCCGCCCTGGCTGGCGACCCTCCGCCCCAACGTCTTCAAGCCCGAGGACCCGAAGGCGGGAGCGACGCCCCAGGTGGAGCGCCCCTCCGTGGCGATTCCTCAAGGGACGATGACGCTGGCGGAGCGGAAGGAGGAGGTCTCCACGGGGCTGCCCGAGTTGACCGAGGCCGACATCGTCGTGTCGGGCGGGCGCGGCATGAAGGGCCCCGAGAACTTCGTGATCCTCGAGGAGCTGGCCAAGGTGATCGGCGCCGCCGTGGGCGCCTCGCGGGCGGCCGTGGACGCCGGCTGGCGCCCGCACCGCTTTCAGATCGGCCAGACCGGCCGCACCATCTCCCCCAAGCTCTACCTGGGCTTCGGGATCTCGGGCGCCATCCAGCACCTGGCAGGGATGCGGACCTCGAAGATCATCGTGGCCGTCAACAAAGACCCGGAGGCGCCGATTTTCAAGATCGCCGACTACGGGATCGTCGGCGACCTCTTCGAGGTGGTCCCGCTCCTCGCCCAGGAATTCAAGCGATTGCTTGAGAAATGACATGAGGGACAAGCCGGCCGGCGCCTCGTTCGAGCGCACCGTGCCGAGAGGCGGTCGGGTACCCGTCGTGAGCGAGCGGCGAGGGGGAAGCCGGACCGCACACCCCGGCCTGATGGACGGGCGTAACGGATGAACGTTATGAAGTGGCGATGTTCAGGCTCGGCGGGAGCGAGTCCGGAGGGGGATCCCCGCGCCGCGAGCCACAGATGGGTGACCGCCGAAGGCCAGGGGAGCGAGGACGAGACGCCCGGCGGGCTTGGTCGGTGATGGCATGAAGATCGAATTGACTGACGAGCAGCAGATGATCCAGGCCCTCGCCCGGGACTTCGCCGAAAAAGAGGTGAAGCCCATCGCCGCCCAGCTCGACGCGGAGGCGCGCTTTCCCCATGAGACCGTCAAGCGCATGGGGGAGCTTGGGCTCATGGGCATCGCCGTGCCGGAGACCTACGGAGGCAGCGGCGCCGACACCGTGGCGTACGTGCTGGCGCTGGAGGAGATCGCCAAGGTGTGCGCCTCCCACGCCGTGATCATGTCCGTCAACAACTCGCTCTACTGCGATCCGGTGCTCAAATACGGCACGGAGGAGCAGCGCAAGAAGTTCCTCGCCCCCTTCGCCAGCGGTCAGCAGATTGGGTGTTTCGCATTGACGGAACCTCAGGCGGGTTCGGACGCCACCAACCAGCACACGCTGGCCGTCGGCGACGGGGATGGCTACGTGCTGAACGGCCGGAAGGTCTTCGTCACCAACGGGCGCGAGGCCTCGGCGGCGCTGGTCTTCGGGCAAACCGACCCCGCGAAGGCCCACCACGGGATCTCGGCGTTCCTCGTCGAAAAGGGCACGCCGGGCTTTCTCGTGCCCAAGGTCGAGGACAAGCTCGGCATCCGGGCGTCGGACACGGCGGAGTTCGTCTTCGAGGAGTGTCGCGTGCCGGCGGCGAACCGGCTGGGGGCGGAGGGGATGGGCTTCAAGATCGCCATGTCGGCGCTCGACGGCGGGCGGATCGGCATCGCGGCGCAGGCGCTGGGGATCGCGGCGGGGGCCTTAGAGCTCTCGCTGGCCTACGCCAAAGAGCGGAAGTCCTTCGGCGTTCCCATCGCCCAGCACCAGATGGTGCAGTGGATGCTGGCGGACATGGCGACCGCCATCGATGCCGCGCGGCTCTTGATCTGGCGGGCCGCCGCGCTCAAGGACGGCGGTCGACCCTTCGGTCTCGACGCCTCCATGGCCAAGCTCTTCGCGTCCGAGATGGCCATGAAGGTCACCACCGACGCGATCCAGGTCCACGGCGGCTACGGGTACATCAAGGAGTACCAGGTCGAGCGCTACTTCCGGTCGGTGAGGGAAAGGAATGATGGACGAGCGTGAGAGGATCGAGCGCGCCAAGAAGCGCTGGGAGGCCGAGACCTACCAGCCGTTCGTCAAAGACTCGCCCGAGCGGCCGGTGCCCTACGAGACCCTCTCGGGGATGCCCGTCAAGCCGCTCTACACTCCCGCCGACCTCAAGGGGTTCGACTACGAGACGAAGCTGGGCTTTCCCGGCGAGTACCCGTTCACCCGGGGGGTCTATCCCACGATGTACCGGGGGCGGCCCTGGACCATGCGCATGTTCGCGGGATTCGGCCGGCCCGAGGACACCAACGCCCGCTTCAAGTACCTCCTCGAGCAGGGACAGACGGGGCTCTCCACCGCGTTCGACATGCCGGCCCTCATGGGCTACGACGCCGACCACCCGCGCGCCCGCGGAGAGGTCGGTCGGGAGGGCGTCTCCATCTCGACGCTGGCCGACATGGAGCGGCTGTTCGACGGGATTCCGCTCGGCGACGTCACGACCTCGATGACCATCAACTGCACGGCGTCCATCGCGCTGGCGATGTACCTCGCCGTAGCCGACAAGCAGGGCGTCAGCCGGGACCGCGTCGGGGGCACGATCCAGAACGACCTGCTGAAGGAATTCATCGCGCAGAAGGAGTGGATCTGCCCGCCGGAGCCCGCCGTGCGCATCGTCGTGGACATGATCGAGTTCACCTCCAAGCACGTCCCGAAGTTCAACCCGGTCTCCATCTCGGGCTACCACATCCGGGAGGCCGGCAGCACGGCGGTCCAGGAACTGGCCTTCACGCTGGCCGACGGCATCGGGTACGTGCAGGCCGCCGTCAATCGAGGGCTCGGCGTGGACGCCTTCGCGCCCCGCCTCTCCTTCTTCTTCGACATCCACAACGACTTTTTCGAGGAGATCGCCAAGCTGCGCGCCGCGCGCCGCATCTGGGCCAGCGTGATGCGGGAGCGCTTCGGCGCCAAGCGCCCTGAGTCCCTGCGCCTCCGCACCCACACCCAGACCGCCGGCGTCTCGGCCACGGCCCAGCAGCCCCTGAACAATATTGCCCGGGTAGCCCTCCAGGCCCTCGCCGCGGTGCTGGGAGGGGCGCAGTCGCTGCACACCAATTCCTACGACGAAACCTGGGCGCTCCCGACGGAGGAGGCGGTGACGGTCGCCCTCCGCACCCAGCAGATCATCGCCGAGGAGACCGGCGTGCCGCTGACCATCGATCCGCTGGGCGGCTCGTTTTACCTGGAAGCGCTCACCGACCAGATGGAGGAGGCCGCCTGGGCCTACATCCGGAAGATCGACGAGCTGGGCGGGATCATCCGCGCCATCGACCTGGGCTATCCGCAGCGCGAGATCGCCGACGCCGCCTACCGGTACCAGCTCATGGAGGACCGCGGCGACAAGACGGTGGTGGGAGTCAACAAGTACGTCATGGCCAACGAGAAGCCGATTGCCCACCTCAGGATCGACGAGGCCCTCGAGCTCGAGCAGATCGAGAAGGTGAAGCGCCTCAAGGTGTCGCGCGACCCGTCGAAGGTGGACCGGCGCCTGCGGCAGCTGGCCGAGGCGTGCCGGGACGGTCAGAACATCATGCCGGTGCTCATCGATGCCGTCAAGGACTACGTGAGCCTCGGCGAGATCTCCGACGTCTATCGTCAGGTGTTCGGCCTTTACCGGGAACCCATCATCTTCTAGGAGGCGAGCATGGGCGACTGCGTCTTCTGCAAGATCCGGGACGGCCAAATCCCCTCGTTCAAGGTCTTTGAGGACTCGAAGACCCTGGCCTTCATGGACATCAACCCGCTGAACCCGGGCCACTGCCTCGTGATGACCAAGAGCCACGCGGCGACCATCTTCGAGGTCGAGGTGCTCGACCTCCAGGCCGCCGTCGCGACGGCCAAGAAGATCGCGAGCGCGGTCAAAGGGGCGGTGCAGGCCGACGGGGTCAACATCCTCCAGGCCAACGGGGCGGCCGCCTTCCAGTCCGTGCCGCACTTCCACTTCCACGTCATCCCGCGCTTCGCCAACGACGGCAAGGGCTTCGACTGGAAGCTGGTGCCCGGTGACAAGCAGCAGATCGGGATGAACGGGGAACGCATTCGCGCCGTGCTGAGGTAATCGAGATGGCGGAGCGTAAAGTGCGCGTCGTGGTCGCGAAGCCAGGACTCGATGGTCATGATCGTGGAGCCAAGATCGTGGCCCGGGCCCTGCGGGACGCCGGGTTCGAGGTGATCTACACGGGCCTCCACCAGACGCCGGAGCAGGTGGTGGCCACCGCGGTCCAGGAGGACGTGGACGCTATCGGACTGAGCGTCCTCTCCGGCGCCCACAACTATCTCTTCAAGCGGGTTCTGGAGCTCCTGAAGGAAAAGGGCGCCGAGGATATCGTGGTCTTCGGCGGGGGGATCATCCCCCCGGAGGACATCGCCGCGCTCAAGGCGATGGGCGTCAAGGAGCTGTTCACCCCGGGGACCTCCACGCAGGAGATCGTCCGGTTCGTTCGAGAGCACATCCGCGCCACGGTATGACATGGATTTCGACCTGACCCCCGAGCAGCAGGAGATCCGGAAGGTCGCGCGGGAGTTCGCCGAAGGCGAGATGGCGCCCGTCGCCCCCCGGCACGACGAAACATGCCTCTTCCCGTCCGCGATCATCAAGAAGCTGGGCGAACTCGGCTTCATGGGGGTCCTCGTCCCCCCCGAGTACGGCGGGGCGGGGCTGGATTACGTCTCCTACGCCCTGATCGTCGAGGAGCTCAACCGGGTGGACGCCTCGGTGGGTATCACGATGTGGGCCCACAACTCCCTCTGCACGAACCATATCAACCTCTTCGGGACGAAGGCCCAGAAGGAGAAGTACCTGACGCGCTTGGCCCGGGGCGAAGCGCTGGGGGCGTGGGGGTTGACGGAACCGGGCTCGGGCTCCGACGCGGCCGCGATGAAGTCCACCGCCGTCCGCCAGGGGGAGCACTTCGTGCTGAACGGGACGAAGGCCTTCATCACCAACGGGAGCGTGGCCGAGATCGCGGTGGTCATGGCCCTGACCGATCCCGCGCGCGGGGCCAAGGGGATCTCGGCGTTCATCCTCGAAAAGGGCATGCCGGGGTTCAGCCCGGGCCAGCGCTATAGAAAGCTCGGCCTGCACGCCTCCGACACCTCCGAGCTCGTGTTCGACGGCGTCCGGGTCTCCCGCGAGAACCTGCTCGGCGAGTTGAACATGGGGTTCGTGAATACGCTCCAGGTGCTCGAGGGCGGCCGGATCGCCATGGCCGCGATGGCGGTGGGCCTCGCCCAGGGGGCGCTGGACGCCTCCATCGCCTACGTCACGCAGCGGACGGCCTTCGGCAAGACCCTGGCCGAGTTCAACGGGATCCAGGGGATGCTGGCCGAGATGGCGACCGACATCGAGGCCGCGCGCCTCCTGACGCTCCGGGCCGCCTATTTGAAAGACCGGGGGCAGCCGGCGCGGCACGCCGCCTCCATGGCCAAGGTCTTCGCCTCCGAGGTGGGCATGCGCGCGGCGACCCGGGCCGTGCAGCTCCACGGCGGCGCGGGCTATACCACCGACTTCCCCGTCGAGCGCATCTTCCGCGACGTCAAGCTCTGCGAGATCGGTGAGGGGACCTCGGAAGTCCAGCGCATGGTCATCGCCCGCGAGATTCTGGGCCTTCGATGACCGAGCCGAGCGTGCTCTACAGCGTGAAGGAGGGGGTCGGGACGATCAGCCTGAATCGTCCCGCCGTCCTCAATGCCCTCGACGCGCCGCTGGCCGCCGCGCTGGCCGCCGCCGCCGAGGAGGCTGCCCGGGATCCAAACGTGTGGGTCGTCGTGGTGCGCGGCGCGGGACGAGCCTTCTCATCCGGGATGGATCGCACCGCGCTCTCCGGGGGCGGGATCGGGGAGGCCTTCTTCCGGCACTGGATCCGCGGGCTCAACTGTCTCGAAGATATGGGCAAGCCGGTGCTCGCCGCGATCCACGGCTACTGTGTCGGCGGGGGCCTCCAACTGGCCCTGGCGTGCGATTTCCGGCTGGCCGCCTCGGATGCCGTGCTCGGCCTTGGGGCCACCCGCCACGGGCTCATCCCTGACGGGGCCGTCCTGCGCCTCGCCCGCGTGGTGGGCTTCGGCCGAGCGAAGGAACTGGCTCTCTTGAACGACGAGATTTCCGCCGGGGAGGCCCGCGCTATCGGGCTCGTGAACTGGGTGGCCCCCGCGGGGGAGCTCGAGGTCGCCGTCAAACGGATCGTGGACAAGTGCTTTCAAGCTTCCCCTACCGCCTTCAGACACACTAAGCGCCTTCTTCACGAATCCTTCCACGTGGACCCGCGGAGCGTGATCGAGGAGGTCGTCAAGGCGCAGAGCGAGTGCATGGCGTCGTGGGAGCTGGCGGAAGCCAATCGAGCCTGGGAGGAACGCCGGGAAGCCCGATTCTTCCCTGGCCGGTCCGGTCAAACCGGGACAGGCTGAACGGAGCGCGCCAGCGCCCGCAGCTTGCGGACCCTCAACGGGGCGGCGTAAATCCTTGTCTTACCAGCCAAAGTCCTTGACAGGCATCCTCGCCTCGGCTAGACTTTGGAGCCACTCCGGCAAGCCCGAATGGAGACTCTCTACGAGGGCGTAGGTGAGTTCCGTTTCACCGATCCCGACGCCGTGCGCGCGTGGATGCGCGATCACAAGCGGCGGGAGTTCGTGGACAAGACCCTCTCCGAAGCCGAGGCGGTGCGCCGCTTGGTCGCCGACGGCGATTACATCTCCTTCGACTTCTCCTCCTTCACCCGCGGCCCGCTGGCGCTGGTCCGCGAGATCATCCGCCAGGGGCGGCGCGACCTCTGGTACTGCGCCAAGTTCACGCTGATGGAATCCACGCTCCTGGCGGCCGCGGGCGCCTGCGCGCGCATCGACGTGGGGTTCATGGGGCTGGGCGACACGCTGAATCGCGCCGTCGAGGAGGGGAAGATCAAGGTCACCGAATGGACCAACGGCACGCTGACGCTCCGGCACTTGGCGGGCGCCATGGGCGTGCCGTTTCTCCCGACGCGGGCGCTGCTCGGCACCGACACGCTCAAATATTCCGGCGCGAAAGTGATAAAGGACCCCTTCGGCGGCAAGCCCGTGGCCCTGGTCCCGGCCGTGACTCCCGACGTCGGGCTGATCCACGTCCACCAGGCCGACGTGTACGGCAACGCCCGGTGCTTCGGCCCCGGGGTCTCTCCTCTCGAGACCGCCGCCGCCTCGCGGAAGGTGATTATCTCGACGGACGAGATGATCGACCACGACGACATCCGGAAGGATCCCTCCAAGACCACGATCCCGTACTACATGGTTGACGCGGTGGTCTATGCTCCATTCGGGGCCTATCCCGGGGGCCTTCCCGGGGTGTACGAGATGGACTTCGAGCACTTCGCCGAGTACACCACGCTGGAACGGCAAGATCAGCTGAAGAGTTACCTGGACAAGTACATCTACAGCGTGGCGTCGCACCTGGAGATGCTGGAGAAGCGCGTGGGCCTCGCCCGCCTCAACGACCTCCGCCGTCGCGCCACCATCAAGGAAGGCTACCGGTGAACGCCATCGGACGAGTCCTACGGGGCGATTTCGCATGGGAGGCGGCGGGCGGGGAGCCCCACGGCGCGGAGCGCACCGCGAGACGTCGCCGGAGTGCGGCGGCGGACCGCTGGGCGAGGTTAGACTCCGGGCTCGCGGGAGTGAGCACCGTGGGGCTGGGCCCCCGACGCACTCGGGCCGAAGGCGCGGTGCGTGGGGAGGGGGACAGGACCCGTGCGAAATCGCCGGTGGAGGAGCAATGACGACGGCGTATACCGAAGCCGAGGTCATGATCGCGCTCTGCGCGCGCCTGCTGGAGGACCAGAAGACGGCCTTCATCGGCTTCGGCATGCCCCAGGTGGCGGCGATCCTCGCCCAGCGGATCCAGGCGCCCCAGCTCGTCCAGGTCTTCGAGTTCGGGGCGATTGGTCCGACCCCGCTCACGCCGTTCGTGCGCAACACCATGGGCGGCCCCTCGAACTGCTACCGCTCCCTGGCGTGGACCAGCATGAACCAGATCTTCGCCCAGGCGCAGGTGGGGCTCGTGGATTACGGGGTCCTGGGCGCCACCCAG
>JACPCF010000057.1 GCA_016179965.1 Candidatus Rokuibacteriota bacterium
GACTCGGTCAACCTGGTCATCCTGGTGGACGACGGCTCCACCGACGAGACGCTCGAGGTCGCGCGCGAGCTCAACCTCGAGATCTTCGTCCACAACCGGTACTACGGGTACGGGGCGAACCAGAAGACGTGCTACACCGAGGCGCTCAAGGCCGGCGCCGACGTCGTCGTCATGGTTCACCCGGCCTACCAGTACGACCCGACCCTGCTCCCCCAGATCATCGAACCGATCATGAAGGGCGAGGCCGACCTCGTGCTGGGGTCGCGGCTCCTAGGAGCCGCGCCGATCCAGCAGGGAATGCCCTGGTGGAAGTACGTCGGGAACCGCGTCCTGACGCGGCTCGAGAACCTGGTGTTCGGCCTCTCCCTCTCCGAGTTCCACACCGGCTACCGGGCCTTCCGGCGCGAGGTGCTCGAGAGCGTGAACTTCCAGATCAATTCCGATGGGTTCGTCTTCGACCAGGAGATCATCGCCCAGGTCGTGGCCGCGCGCTTCCGAATCGCTGAGATCGCGGTACCGGTCCGCTACTTTCCGGAAGCGTCGTCCGCGAGCTTCGTGGACTCGGTGATCTACGGGTTGAAGATCCTCCTCCTCCTCGGCCGCTTTGCGCTCTACCGCGGGGACAGCCGGCCCCGGTGAGTCGCGCCCTCGACGGCCTGGCCGTCATCCTGGCCGGGCTCCTCCTTTCGACTCTGGCCTTCGGATGGCGGCGACCGGAAGAGATTGTCCTCCTCCTCCTGGCCGCGATTGGCCTTCGCGCCCTGCTGCGTCCGTACGCCGTTCCCCCCTGGCGGCCGGGACGCGTGGTCGGCGCGGGGGTGGCGGGCTACGCGGTCGTCTTTTCTTTCATCACCGTGACCCGCCACTGGGCCTTTCGGACCCACGCCCTCGACCTCGGCTACTACGTGCAGGTCCTCTGGAGCCTGAGCCAGGGGCTGGGTCCCTACGTGAGCCTTCCCGAGATGCACGCCTGGGGGGATCACTTCTCGCCCACGCTCTATCTCCTGGTTCCGCTCTTTGCCCTGTTCCCGGGGCCAGTCGTCCTGCTCGTCTCACAATCCGTCGCGTTCGCACTGGGGGCGCTTCCCCTCTTCGCCCTCGCCCGGCGCCGCCTCGGCAGCGACGGCCCCGCCGCGGCCTTCGCCCTCCTCTACCTGGTGAGCCCGACGCTTCATGGGATCAATCTCCGGGACTTCCACCCGGCGGCCCTGGCGATCCCGCTCCTCCTGGCGGCTGTGTACTGCTTCGAGACCAACCGGATGGGCTGGTTCCTGGTGGCCGTGATCCTCACCCTGGGCTGCCGGGAGGACGCGGCGCTCGCGGTGGTCGGCCTCGGGCTCTGGATCGCGCTGGCGCGGCGTCGCTGGATCTGGGGTCTGGGGGTCGCGGCGGGGAGTCTGGCGCTGCTCTTCTTCGACACGCAGGTCCTCATGCCGTACTTCCGCGGCGGGCCCTATCCCCACCTCCACCGCTATGCCCACCTCGGTGGGTCGCTGGGAGAGATCCTCCTCAACATGGTCCTGCACCCGCTGCGCACCCTCGGCTTCATGGTGAGCGGCGAAAAGCTCACCTACCTCCTCGCCCTGCTCGCCCCGCTGGGTCTGCTGCCGCTGCTGGCGCCGTGGGACCTTCTTCCCGCGTTGCCAGCGCTGGCCCACAACCTGCTGGCCCGGGATCCCGTCATGTTCCGCTATCGAACCCAGTACAACTCGTTTATTCTTCCGTTCTTCATCCTGGCCGCGGTCTCAGGGTACGCTCGCCTAGCGCCGGGTCTGGCGCTCAAGGGCCGCCCCCTCCGGGGGCTCGCCCTCGGCTTGGCGTTCCTGCTGAGTCTCGCGCTGACCTCTCGCACCGTGAATGACCTGGCTCTCGACCGCTGGTGGCTCACGGCGCGCCAGCGCGCGGCGCACGCGCTCGTGGCCCAGGTGCCGCCGGGAGTCTCCGTGTCCACCCCCGACCGGTTCGTTCCGCACCTGGCGATGCGGCCGAAGGTCTTTGTCTTTCCCGTGGGCCTCGAAAAAAGCGAGTACGTGCTGCTGGACGCGAGGGCTTATCCGTCGAATGTGCGCTTTGAGCGCCAGGGGAACGAGGTGGCGCTGAGCGTGGGGGGCCCGGGTGGGGCGATGGAGTACCGGTACGAGGTTCTCCACGAAGCGGAGGGGTATCTCGTCCTCAGGAGACTCCTTCTATCGAAGTAACCTCTCTCTGACCACCCGCCGCCTCGACCGGGGGAGGCAGTCGAGGAAAAGCCGGACGAGGCGGTATCGAAGGTGAAAGAGCAGGAGGTCCTGGGGCCTCACGTCGGCGATGCGCTTTTGTCTCAGGATGGAATAGAGCCGATAACCGGAGAGGTCGCGTTCCGCAAAGACTGCGGGCTTTCTCGCCTTGAGAAGCACTCCGGGGTCCTCCGGATCGGGTTGAAGGTCCTCGATTGTCAGGTCTGAGAAGATTACGTCAAAGTCGGCTGTGTCGAAGCGCCAGAAATCAAACGGATGGCGATGAAAATCGACCCCGACCGACCGCGTCGTCACGAGCAGAACGCCGTTCGGCTTGACGGCGAGCTTGAAGTTCCGGACGACCGTTCTCCACTCCCGGACGTGCTCGAGGACCTCGGTCGAGATGACGACGTCAAAGGATTCTTTTCCGAAGCGATCGAGCACCTCGGTCGCGTCGCACACGATGTCCACGCCGGGGCCGGCTTGAATATCAACTCCCGTGTACGAGGCTGGATGGAGCGACTCGACGACCGGTCTGACCGAGCCGTTGACGTCGAGCGAGCCGATCTCGAGCACCGAGCGCCCTCTGACGTCTGACTCTTCCAACGCCACCCTCGCGAACCGAATGACCGCCGGGCTGCACATGAAGGGGGGACTGGTGCTCAGGCGGCGAGGAAGGCGGAGCGGCAGAAGACGGGGTAGAGCCTGGCGACGGCCTGGCGGACCGGGCCGCGGAGGATCGCCAGGTCCTGCTCCGTCGGGGGCGGCGTGACGGCTCCCTCACGCCGGGCCACCAGCGGGAATCCGGTCGCCGTCTGAACCTGCTCCTGCGAAACGCCCGGGTGCACCGACTCGAGCTCGAGCCGCTTCGTCTCGCGGTTGAAGGCGAGCACCGCGAGCGGGGTCACCACCTTCCACGGGCCGCCGGGGCGGAAGACGCCCGGCGGGCTCGACCCCGGGCTCGTCACCCAATCCACGCGCTCCACGAAAGTCCGCGAGGTGTGGTCGGAGCGGAAGAGAATCACCCGGGGGGCGAGGTAGTAAAGCATGGCCGACCCGGCGCCGCCGGGCAGGCGGACCGCGGGATGGTCGTGGTCGCCAATTGCGATGATGTTCAGGTTGCCGAACTGGTCGATCTGGCCCCCGGAGAGGAAGAACAGGTCGATCTTCCCCTGCTGGGCGAAGTCGTAGAACTCCTTGGACCCCTCGTGGAAGGGCCAGTAGTCCTCGTGGTTGATGATCATCACGGTGGCCCGCGGGGCGTGGCGGGCGCGCGCGAGGAGGACCCCCGCGGCGGGAACGGGGGAGAGGGTCCCGACGGCCACGGTCTCCCCGTCCCGCACCTCGCGGGCGATGGCCGCCGCCATCAATTCTTCCGGCGTGTACGTCACAAGCCCACGTGCTCGAGGTAGGCGGCGTGGTCTTTCAGGTCGAAGACGTAGCGCTGGACGTACTCGCGGAAGGCGGCATCGCTCCCGGCCAGCCTCAGGTATTCCTGGATGTGCGCCTCGTCGATACCGTAGCGCCCGCGGCAGGCGGTCGGGTGCGCCCCGCCCGGCACGTGCACGAGCGCCCTCACGTAGATCCCCGAGAGCCTCACCCCGTACGGCGCCCGCCTCAGCGTGTCCGTCGCCACGATCTCTTCGGCTGAAGCGACGACGACCCGCGAGGCCCGGGCCAGGAGGAAGTCGTCCTCCTTTTCGTCGAGGAGGAGGTTCCCTTCGGCATCGGCCTGGAGGGCGTGGATCAACGCCACGTCGGGGACGATCGCCGGCACCAGGAGGACGTCCTTCCCCGAGTAGGGGTCCACGATCACTTTGAAGTCCGGCCGCAACTTCTCGTAGTCAGAGCCAAGATGACCCGGCACCGGCAGGAACGGCAATCCCGAGGCTCCAGCCTGGAGCCCGGCGAGGAGGCCGGGTCAGGTGTGGTCGAGGCAGCGGAGGCGGCCGGCCTCGGCGTGGCGGCGGAAGTTGGGGGCGGGCCCGTACTCGTTGAAGACGATCTGGGCGAACTCCACGGAGGCGGCGCACCCCGCGCCGATGAGCAGGTCGAATGGAACGCCGCCCGTGGAGGAGGCCACGAGGCGGAGGTCGCGGGCCCCGCTCCGGATCACTTCGCGGACGAGCGCCATCGGGGCGGCCAGGAGGGGCCCGCCGCCGATCCCGAGGGTCATTCCGCTCTGAACGTACCGGCCGACCTCGCTGAGCCCGATCAGCTTCGCCATCACACGTCGATTGTCCGCCCCGGGCGCAAATGAAGTCAAGGTCAGGCGACGTCGGTCTCGGGCGGGGACTCGGGGGCGAAGACGTGCGAGGCGTGGTGGTGGATCATGAGCCAGGCATCGCCCTGGCGCTCGAAGAGATTGGTCGCGAGGAGGGAGGTGACGGAGATGTTGCCCCGGACCTGCGACAGGATGTTCTCGGTGCACGTCACCCACGCCAGGTTCCCCTCGACGTGGACGGCGACGTCGGTGAGGCTGAAGCGGATCTCCGCCGTGTTCTTGAAGATGGTCTCCCAGGAGGCGCGCACCGCCTCCCACCCCAGCAGGAGCCCCCATCCGGGATGAATGCACTTGACGTGCTCGCCTCTGGCCCAGACCGCCTCCATCTCTTGGAGATCGAGCCCCTCGAACGCGCGGTAAAAGCGCGCGTTGGCCTCTTCGACCTCAGCGATGTCGTCGTCGGAGGTCACGGTCGTCGTCGGGACACGAGATGACGAGGCTGTCCCCGTGCCGGGCGATGGGCAGCGGCGTCAGCGAGGCCCCCGGGCAGGGGCCGGCGATGCAGAGGCCGGTGTCGGGGAGATAGACGGCGCCATGCGTGGCGCAGATCAGGTGCCGGCCGTCCTCGGTGAAGAACTCGTTGGGCCACCAGTCCAGCGTCGTTCCCGCGTGGGCGCACCGGTTCACGTAGGCGAAGAAGCGTCCGCCGTGGTTGACCACGAAGCCCTCCACGTTCCGGTCGCCGCAGCGCAGGCTGAACTTGGCCGACTGGCCCGGGGCGAGGAGCGAGACGGGATAGCCCCAGCTGGTTCCGGGCGCGCGCTCATCCACGGCGTCCTCCCATCAAGTGTGAGGGATGATATCATAGAGCGGTCATGCTGGCCGTCGAGGTGCGCGATCTCAGGAAAACGTTCCGGAGCGGATGGGTCCCGCGCCGGGTGACCTACGCGCTGCGGGGCGTCAGTCTCGCGATTCCCCGCGGGGTCATCTTCGGCCTCCTCGGCCCCAACGGGGCGGGGAAGACGACTCTGCTGTCGATCCTGGCGACGCTCCTGCTGCCCGACGCGGGGGAAGCGAGAGTCCTCGGCCACGACGTGGTGCGGGAGGCCCGGGCGATCCGCCCGCGTCTGAACATGGCCAGCGGCAACTCCAACTTCATCTGGAGCCTGCGCGCGCCCGAGATCCTCGCGTTTTACGGCCGGCTCTACGGGCTTCACGGCAAGGCGCTCTCGCGGAAGGTGGATGAACTCGTCGCGCTCTGCGAGCTGGACGAGCACCGCAAGGTCCCGTACCACGAGCTGTCCACGGGGCTCAAGCAGCGCTTGGCGCTGGCCAAATCGCTGGTGAACGACCCGGAGCTGCTCTTCCTGGATGAGCCCACGCTGGGCCTCGACCCCGACATCTCCGTTCGCATGCGGGCGCAGATCGCGGATCTTCGCCGGAAGCGCGGGACAACGATCCTCCTCACCACCCATTACATGCGGGAGGCCGAGGAGTTGTGCGACGAAATCGCCTTCATCAAGAACGGTGAGATTCCCGCGCGCGGCACGGCGGACGCCCTCAAGCGGCAGATCAGGATCGGTGACGTGATCGCCCTCCGCCTGGACCCGGCCTCGGGCGAGGGCCTGGCGGAGCTGCCCGGCGTCCTCCGGTGCGTGTCCCAGGACGGCAGGGTGGAGTGCACCGTCGATTCTGCGGAGAAGCGCCTGCCGCAGATCCTGAGCTGGCTCCACGAGCAGGGCGTGATCGTTCGAGATGTGGATGTGCACGAGCCGGATCTTGAGGAGGTCTTCGTTGAGCTGGCGAAGTGAGGCGGGGCAGGTGTACGCCTTTGCCCAGCGTAACTTCTCCGCTCACGGCGTTGGCAACGACAGAGCCTTCTATCTTCCCTTTCATCTTTGACAGAATCATGCGGTTCGCGTGAAGTATGTCTTCTGCGGTGCCGGCATCGTCCCACCAGTGGATGTCTCCTATGCGCTCCTCTTCGACGTCTGGTCGAAGTCCGTGAAGCACCAGTTCCTGGCCCCCGTGGAGATCCGTCACATGGCTCTTGGGTCGTGGGTAGTGGGGGTCGGGCGGGGGGTTACCGTGTTCGCCCTTCAGGCGTTGCTCTCCTGGTGGGCGTTCGACTTCGACTTCTTCGAGCCGGGAGTCCTCGCGCTGGGGGCGTTCCTCCTGGGGTGCTTTCTCACCTCGGCCATCGTGGGCCTCCTGGTCTGCTCGCTCGTGGTGCTCTTCGGCACGCGGGCCGAGGTCTCAGCCTGGGCGACGGTGAACCTGGTGATGGTCTTCTGCGGCATCTACTATCCCGTCTCCATCCTGCCGGCCCCGGTCACCGCGCTGGCCGCAGCCTTTCCGCTCACCTACGTCCTGGATGCCTTCCGGTCGCACTACGGGTTTGTCTCGGAGTTCAGCTACCCGGTCCTCACGGGATTCGTCCTCTCCGCCCTCTACCTGGCGCTGGCCCACTGGGCGCTGGCCGCCGCCGTCACCCGCTGCCGCCGCACCGGCCTCCTCCTGAAGCTGTCGGAGTAGCGGCCGATCGGCATTTGTGGTACGTTCGCCTCAGAAATTTCCTTCCGTTTGGAGGAAACGCTATGGCTTTCTTCGACCTCCCCTCCGACGAGGAGTTCTCCCCCGAGGTCCGGCACATGCTGGAGGAGTATCGCCGGCTAATGGGAGCTCCGGCGATTGCCCTGACTTGGAGAGCGTTCGGCCGCTCGCCCAAGATTATCGAAGCAAGGTTCGCGGCGGTTCAAAATCTGTTCTTCAAATCTAAGTTCCCCTGGGAGGCTCGAAACCTTGCGGTCATGCTCATTTCGCACGCCAAAGGATGTCAGACATGTTTTACTGGTTCCCGCTTCAATCTGGACAAGCTCGGGTTCGATACGGCGACTCTGGACGCAATCTGCGCCAACCCCGAGACACTTCCGCTGAAGGAGCACGACCGGCTGTTTGTTCAGTACGCGCTCAAGATGGCGATGGGGTCGGCCGACCTGACGCCCAAGGACTTCAAAGAGATGGCTGCGCATGGATTCGCCAAGAAGGAAATCCAGGAGATCATTGCCTTCGCCGCCTACCGGACGATGAACATGGTCTTCACCCAGTCCGCCAACGCGGCGCTCGCTGAGGACTGAGAGCGCAGGAGGAGGTGCCATGGCGTTCTTCGACCTTCCCCCCGACGAGGAACTTTCGGCCGAAGTTCGGCAAATGCTCGAGGAGTACGCCCGACTGGCAGGTCAGGAGACGGCGCCCCCTGGCTGGCGAGCGTTTGCTCGCTCCCCCAAGATCATCGAGGCAAGGCTCAAGGCTGCGCAAAATATGGGCTGGCACCTCCCTCAGCTTCCGTGGGATGCGGAATGCTTTGCGATCATGCTTATCGCTCACGCCAAACACTGCCAGACGTGCTTTGGGGCTTCCCGTCTGGAGCTTGACAAGCTGGGTTTCGACGAGGCGACCCTTGATGGCATTTGCGCCAATCCGCAAAGTCTTCCGCTCAAGGAGCGCGATCGCCTGTTCGTTCAGTACGCGCTCAAGATCGCGACGGATTCCGCGAACCTGAAGCCAAAGGACTTCAGGGAGATGGCGGAGCACGGCTTCTCGAAGGAGGAGATCCGGGAGATCATCGGCTTCGCGGCGTACTGGACCATGCACATCGTCTTCACGCAGTCCGCGCGGGCGGCGCTCACGGAGGAGTGATGCGCAGGAGGGGAGCGCGATGGCGTTCTTCGAGTCTGTGCCTGAAGAGCAGATTCCGCCCCAGGTGAAGGAGTTGATGGAGTACGCGCGGAGGCGCGGCAAAGCTGGCCAAATAGGTCCCATTTTCTATGCCCTCGCCAAGTACCCCAGGCTGATCAAGGCTGTCGTTCAGGCCAGCGACGAGTTGATCCCGATTCCCAACCGGTTTGGAGCCGCGCAGGGGGTCGCGGGCATGCTTATTTCCCACGGGAGGAAGTGTGGGCCCTGCTTCGACGCGCAGCGGAAGTTCTTGTTGAAGCTCGGGTTCGATGATGCTGCCCTCGACAAGATGTGCGAGCTACCGTCCACGTTACCTCTTCCCGAACGTGATCGGCGCTTTGTCGAGTTCACTCTCCGTGTGGCGCTTGATCCTGGTGGGTTGAAGCTGGAGGACTTCCGCGAGATGGAACGCGCGGGGTTCGCCAAGGACGAATTACTGGAAATGATCGGAGTGGCTGCGTTCTGGAACTTTATGACGACGATGTCGAGTGCCGTGGGCGCCGGGAGCCGAGAGGAGTAGCCTGCCGGTGAACTGCCAGGCGTGCAGGCAGGAGAACCGCGAGGGCGCGCGCTTCTGCAACGCCTGCGGCCGTCCCCTCGAGGAGCGGTGCCCTTCCTGTGGACAGAGCGTGGCTCCTGGCGCCCGCTTCTGCGACGGCTGCGGTGCGCCCTTGACCGCGACTCCCCCTGCCGCGGCTACCCGGCCTACACGGGCGCCCGTCTCCTACACCCCCCACCACCTGGCCGAGAAGATCCTCACGGAGGGGCGGGCCCTCCGGGGGGAGCGTAAGGAGGTTACCGTCCTCTTCGTGGATGTCCAGGGCTCGACCGACCTTGCCGGGGCCCTCGACCCCGAGGAGTTCCACAGCGTGATGGACGGCGCCTTCCAGTTGATGCTCGATTCCGTCCATCACTGGGAGGGAACCGTCAACCAGTTCACCGGAGACGGGATCATGGCCCTCTTCGGGGCGCCCATCGCCCATGAGGACCATGTCCGGCGAGCGCTCCAGGCGGCGCTGGAGATCCAGCGGGGGTTCGGGGAGTACGCCGCGGGGCTTCGGCGCGAGAAAGGCCTCGCTTTCCAGGTGAGGCTCGGGCTCAACAGCGGCCCTGTCGTCGTCGGGGCGATCGGCGATGACCTCAGGATGGACTACACCGCCCAGGGGCTGACCACGAACCTCGCCGCGCGCATGCAGCAGGCGGCGGACCCCGGCAGCGTCCTGGTGGCCGCTTCGACCTATCGCCTGGGTGAAGGGTATTTTCGCTTCCGATCGCTGGGTCCCATGCGCGTGCGCGGCGTGGCCGAGCCGGTCGAGGCGTTTGTCCTGGAAGGGGAGGGGACGGTTGTCTCTCGACTGGAGGCGTCTTTGCGCCGCGGCGTCTCGCCCTTCCGGGGACGCGAGGCCGAGCTCCTCGCTCTCGGCGAGTGCTGGGACCGGGTGGTGAAGGGGCAGGGGGAGGCCGTCTGCCTCGTCGGGGAGCCTGGGATCGGGAAGTCGCGGCTCGCCTACGAGTTCCGGCGTAGCCTCGGGATACCGGACTGGGTGGAAGGCGCGGCGCTCTCCCACGCGCGCAACGCGCCGTACTTCGCGTTCCGGCCGCTTTTGAGGCAGTTGGCTGGCGTGGATCCCGAAGCCGATCTCTCCGTCATGCGCGATCACCTCCATCGTCGCCTGTGGGACCTTTCCCCTGATCTCGCGACGTTCGCACCGGAGATCCTTTCCATCCTCGGCACCGCTCGTGAGGCTCTCCGCCAGGCCGACGTCCGGGATGATCGGCAGGACCGGCTGCGACAGGCGGTGTCGCTGTGGGTGCAGGCGGAGTGTCACCAGGCGCCCAGGCTCCTGATCATTGAGGATCTCCAATGGCTCGACCCATCCTCGGAGGAGCTGCTCCGCCACCTGGCACTGGACTGCCGGGGGATTCGTCTCATGCTCATCATGACCTCCCGGCTCCCTATCGCGGGCACCAACCTCGAGCTCGGCCGGATTCGGGAAGTATTCCTGAAGGCGCTGTCGGCGGAGGACATCCACGCCTTGGTGGACGCTCAGGTGGAGCCGTACCCGGCGAGCGACCGGCTGGGCCGGACCGTGGCAGTGCGGTCGGAAGGGAACCCGTTCTACGTCGAGGAGCTGGTGCGGGCGTTCAGAGAACGGGGAGATCTGGTGCTGGATCACGGTGCCTACGACCTCCGTGAAGGGGCGGAGGGTGTTGTTCCCTCGACGATCAACGCCTTGATCGCCTCCCGGATCGATCGACTTCCGGTTTCCGCCCGCGAGCTTCTCGCGGACGCCGCCATCCTGGGGATGCAGTTTCCGCTGGCTCATCTGCGCGCCCTGGTCGCCTCCGACCGATTCGAGGAGGATCTGGCGCTGGTCGAGCGGCGGGGATTCCTGGACCGCCAGGAGGGCCTGGTGGCCGGCCTCGCGTTTCGCCACGTCCTGACCCAGGAGGTCTCCGCCGGGGCGCTGCTCCAATCGGATCGACAGAGCCGCCACCACCGCGCCGCCGAGATGCTGGAGCGCCTCTACCGCGGCCGGACGGAAGAGGTCTGCGATCAGCTCGCCTACCACTGGGCTCAGAGCGACAAGCGGGTGCAGGCACTGCCGTACCTGCTGACCGCGGCCGATGGCGCGGTGGCCGTCGGCGCCAACCAGGAGGCCATCGGCCATCTCCAAGCGGCCCTCGCTCTCGCTACCGAGTACCCCGGTGCCACGGGCAAGGACGAGCTGAACGCCATTCGCCTCAAGCTGGCGGGGCTCCACTTCGTCGTGGGCGAGCGCTAGGAGGGTGGAGGAGTGGCGCGGAGCCCATGGGCCAGGGAATATGTCCGGAGGCCCAAGGATTATATCTGGGGGACGGAGCCGTCGTCGTTCGCCCGCGAGGTGAGCGCGCTGCTGCCCCCCGGGGCGCGCGTGCTGGACCTCGGGTGCGGGGAAGGGCGCGACAGCGTGTTCTTCGCCTCCCGCGGCTTCGAGGTGACGGGCGTGGACGTCTCCCTGGCGGGGCTCCGCAAGGCGGAGCGGCTGGCGCGGGAGCGCAGCTTGGAGGTGCGCTGGCTCCACGGCAACATGGCGCACCTGCCGTTCGACGGCGCCTTCGATCTGGTCTACTCGTGCGGCGCCATCCATTACGTGCCCCGCCGCGAGCGGGCCCGGCTCTTTCCCCGTCTCAAAGCGCTGACGCTGCCGGGCGCGTATCACGCCCATATCGTGTTCACCGACCGGTTGGTGTACCGCGAAAAGGGTGAGGTTATCGACTACTTCGTCCCCGGCGAGCTGGCTCGGACCTTCGCGAACTGGCTCATCCTCCGGCTCGACGACGAGATGATCGCCTGCGCCCAGGACGGGACCCCCCACCGTCACAGCGTCGAAGTGCTCGTCGCCAAGGCCGCCAGCGCGGAGTATAGTCAGGGCAACGAGGCTCCGCTTTGGGAGTGATCGCCATGCAGCACCGGGTGCGAGAGCTCTTCCTCCTCCTGCTGGCCTGCGCCCTGGTCTTCTGTGGGAGCGCCGCCGCCGCGGAGCTCAGGACCAACCGCTCCAAAGCCATCGTCCCCCTCGACGAGATCGTGCCGGGCGGGCCGCCGCCCGACGGAATCCCCGCCATCGACAGGCCGAAGTTCGTGACGCCGAAGGAGGCCGATCCGTGGCTCGGCGCCAGGGAGCCCGTGCTCGGCCTCGAGGTGAACGGCGAGGCGCGCGCCTACCCGCTCCAGATCCTGACGTGGCACGAGATCGTCAACGACACGGTCGGCGGCCGTCCCGTGAGCGTCACCTACTGCCCGCTTTGCAACTCGGGGATCGTCTTCGACCGCCGGCTCGGTGGGACGACGTACGACTTCGGGACCTCCGGGATGCTCTACAAGTCGGACCTGGTGATGTACGACCGCCAGACGCATTCGCTCTGGTCTCAGATGGAGGGTAGAGCCATCGTCGGGGATCTGGCGGGGAGTCGGCTGACCATGCTCCCGGCGAACACGCTGGCCTACGGGGAGTGGAAGCGGCTGTACCCGGGGGGCAAGGTGCTCTCCAAGGATACGGGGCACTTTCGTTCCTACGGCCGGAATCCCTACCCGGCCTACGATGAGCGGAACAGCCACCCCTTCCTCTTCTTCGAGAAGGTGGACGGGCGGCTGCCTCCCAAGGAGCGCGTGGCGGGGGTGCTGATCGGAACGCGGAAGGTCGTCGCCGATATCGTCGGCGGCCAGCCGCTCGTCGTTTTCTTCCGGCCCGGGACGCTTTCGGCGCTGGATCACTCGGCCATCGCTCAATCGAAGGAAGTGGGCGCGACGGCGGTGTTCAACCCCGTGGTGGACGGAACAACGCTGACGTTCGAGGCCACCGACGCGGGGTTCAAGGACCGGGAGACGAAGAGCCTCTGGTCGCTTCTCGGGCGGTGCTACGAGGGGCCGCTGGCGGGCAAAGTCCTCCGCCCCATCGTCCACGTGGACGCCTTCTGGTTCGCGTGGGCGGCGTTTCAGCCGAAGACGGACATCTACGAATGGACGCCGTCCCCTCGGTAATCCTCCTGGGGCTCCTCCTGGGGCTTCAGCACGCGACCGACCCGGACCACGTCGTGGCCGTCGCCACCATCGTGACCCGGCGCTCCCGCTTCCTGGCCGGCGCCCTGATCGGCGCCCTGTGGGGAGTGGGCCACACCCTGACGATCGTGGGGGTGGGCGGGGCCATCATCCTCCTGAACCTGACGATCAGCCACGCCGTGGGCTTGTCGCTGGAACTCGCCGTCGCGGTGATGCTGGTCCTCTTGGGCTCGCTCAGGCTGGTGTGGACGTTCAGGGGGCGCGATCACGTCCACCCCGAGCATCTGCGCGCCGCCCACGACCACGGGGCCCGGCCGGCGTTTCACAGCCACGCTCACACTCACGGCGGCGTCACCCATGCCCATCCACACCTCCACCCATCCAAGCGGTTCTTGCTCGCCCTCGAGACTGTCGGGCTCGCTCAGGGGCTCAGGTCCATCGGGATCGGAGTCGTGCACGGCCTGGCGGGGAGCGCCGCCGTGGCCCTGCTGGTGTTGAGCACGATCAAGCATCCGTACTGGGCCGCGGCGTACCTCCTGGTCTTCGGGGCGGGAACCATCCTGGGCATGATGGCGATCACGGCGGCGATGACCGTTCCCTTCGCTCTGACGGACGGCCGGTTCGCTCGGCTCAACCGCACGCTGGCCTTCGGGACCGGGGCCGTCAGCCTCTGCCTAGGGGTCTTCCTGATCTATCAGATCTTCAGAAATTTCATCACGCTCCGGGCGATCCCGTCCGGGTCCAGGCCGTGCTTGGCGTAGAGCCCCCTCGGATCGCCGGACTCGCCGAACCCCTGGACGCCCAACCGCTTCAGAGGGACCGGGCGCGCCTCAGACAATAGCTCGGCGACCGCGCCCCCCAGCCCACCCCGGATCGTGTGGTCTTCCACCGTCACCACGTGGCCGGTCTTTCCCCCGGACCTGAGGATCAACTCCTCGTCGAGCGGTTTGAGGGTGGAGATGTTGATGACCTCGGCCCGGATTCCCTCCGCGGCCAGTCGGTCGGCAGCCTGAAGGCAGTTGAAGAGGGGGCCGCCCGTTCCGAGGATCGTCACGTCCGTCCCTTCTCTCAGCACGGTCCCTTTCCCGAACTGGAACGTATAGCCCGTCGGCGAGACGGGTTCCAGGGCCTGCCGCGTGAACCGGAGATACACGGGGCCGTCGTGCTCGGCGGCATAGGCCACGGCCTGTTTCGTCTCCACTTCGTCCGCCGGCTGAATAATCGCCAGATTGGGAAGGGCACGGGCGAGGGTCAGATCCTCCATCCCCATCTGACTGTAGCCGTCTTCGCCGATGCCGAGGCCCGTGTGGGTGCCGACGATCTTCACATTGGCGTGGGAATAGGAGATGGAGAGCCGGATGGTCTCGAAGCGTCCGATGACGAAGCAGGCGAAGGTACAGATGAAGGGGATCCAGCCCGACAACGCCAGCCCTGCGCCGATCCCGATCAGATTGGCCTCGGCGACTCCCACGTTGAATGCCCGGTCGGGATAGACCTCGGCGAACTTCTGCGTCATGGTGGATTTGCCGAGGTCGGCGTTCACCACGACGATCCGCTTGTTCTTGGCCGCGAGCTCCAGGATCGCTTCGCCGAATGCGACTCGTGTCGCCTTTGCGGGCATCTCCGCGCCTCCTATTTGGTTTCGAGGGCCTGGAGCTCTTCGACGATCGCAGCCACCTTGGGCGTCCGCCTCAGGTAGTCCAGCCAGTCTCCCTCCCTGACCCCGAGGATCTCGCGGATGGACTGGATCCCTTCCGCGGGCTTCGGCGCCACCCCGTGCCACTTGGGGTTGTTCTCCATGAAGGAGACGCCTTTGCCCTTCACGGTGTGGGCGATCAGGACGACCGGGCGCTCGGTCACCTCCAGCGCCGACTGGAGCCCTTTCACGATGGCTCCCATGTCGTGGCCATCCCCTACTTCGATCACGTGCCATCCAAAGGCTTCCCACTTGGCCGCAAAGGGATCGAGGGGTAGCGTCTTGTCCACGAAGTCGTCGTTCTGGATCCGGTTACGGTCCACGATGGCGCAGAGATTATCGAGGCGGTAGCGGCCGCCGCCGATCCTGGGCGCGGACATGGCGGCTTCCCAGACCTGCCCCGCCTGGCACTCGCCGTCGCCCAGCATGCAGAAGACGCGGGAGGGCCGGCCGTCCATCCGCACCGCCAGCGCCATGCCGATGGCGATGGAGAGGCCCTGGCCGAGGGAGCCTGTGGCCGCTTCGATGCCGGGGAAGCGCTCGCCGGGCTGGCCGGGGTAGGGGTGACCCTGAAACCGGCTTCCAACCTTCCTGAGCGTGAGCAGCTCGCCCTCGGAGATGTAGCCGATCTGCCCCAGCACGACGTAGAGGGCCGGCACGCAATGGCCCTTGGAGAGGATGAACCGATCGCGCTCGGGCCACCAGGGATTCTTCGGGTCGTAGCGGAGGAAGCCGCCAAAGTAGAGGGCCGTCAGGAGGTCGATGGCCGAGAGCGAGCCGCCTGGATGGCCGGATCCCGCGTGGGTCAGCATGCGGATGATCTGGACGCGGAACTCTCTGGCCAGAGAGATTAGGTGGGCGAGGTCGGCGGTGGCCATCAGGTCAGCTCCTCCATGAACCCCGCGATTTCATCCACGTGCAGTCCCCTGACGGCGATCTCGGGCGCATACACGACCTCGTCGGCGGCCCAGACCAGCGTGCCTTTGACGTCCTTGGTGAGGCCGACGATGTTGGTGAGGATGCGGGTGAAGTTGTCGTTGATGCGAAGCGTGTTGGCTTTGATGGGCGCCACGAGCTTACCGTCCCTAATGATAAACGAGTCGCCGACGACGGTGCAAGTGAAGTCGCCGGCGCGGAGGCCGTTGATCGGGTACGTGTACCAGATGCGGCCGATGTAGAGCCCATTCCTCACGCGGGCGACGAGCGCATCGAGGGACACGGCCTCTGTCCCCTCCACGACCACGTTAGAGGCGGCCACCCCGGGCTGGGAATCGAACTGGCGGCCGCCGCCGGCCCCGAAGCGAAAGCCGTTGCGCGGCGCCAGGGCTGCGGGGGCCGAGGCGGCTTCCACCCCGAGTTTCTCTGTAACTCTGGCGTCCCGGAGGAGCCTCTGGGCCTCATACCAGTTGGTGAGGCAGCCGACGAGGACGCCGTTCTTGATCAGGTCGGTCCGCCCGGTGGGGAGGCCTTCGCACGTGATCCCTTTCGAGCCCATGAACCCGGGCATCGCCCCGTGGTCGTAGATGGTGAGGAGCGGCGAGGCCACCGGCTTGCCCAGCTTCCCCACGAACGGCGTGCTCGAGGAGTAAAAAGCGCTGGCCATGCACGAAGGGAGGACGAGGTTGTTGAGAATGTCGGTGACCGGTTGGCGGCCGAGGATCACCGTGTAGTCGCCGGCGCGCACCCGCTCGCCCCCGATGGCCTGGATCGCGTTGGCGGCGGCGTCCACTCCCGCCTCGTCGGTGAAGTGGTCGAGGCGCGTCCCGGTGCACCAGCCCGAGCCCTTGGCGTCCTTGGCCTCCACCATCGCCGTGAGGAAGCTCATGATCAGCGTTGACTCGTCAGATTGAACTCTTGGCATGTAGGTGGAAACGATCGCGACCCGCTCCTGGAGGATGGTCACGTCGCCGCCCAGGATCAGCCCGAGGCGCTTGACCACCGCCTCGCTCCCCGCGATGTCCACGAGGTGCCCCGACGCCATGAAGGTCCGCAGCGCTCCGGTCACGACCTTCCACCCGGCCTCCACCAGCTCCTCATCGCGGACGTGGAGGAGCTTCGGATCGTGGTAGTCGCTCAGCGTCCGGGGCTCGCCCGTCGGCTTGGGCAGCGAGTGGAACTCGGGGTCGTGGACCGCCCCCTGTCGCGCCTTCTCGAGCGCTCGCTTCGCTCCCTCCAGCGTGAGGTCGCTCGGCTCGCTCCCAAAGCCCACCTTTGCGCCCTCCGGCGTCTTGAAGACCGCCTGGATCCCGATCCCGTAGGACTCGGTGGACTTGGGCTCCTCGACGCCGTTGCAGGGGATATGGGAGGTGTAATTGATGCGCGTGAGCAGGGAACCGTTGGCAGCGGCGAAGACCTCGGCCTCCTGGATGTCCGGCTGGGCCTTCAGATATTCGAAGGCCTGTCCCGCCGCCTTCGCCAGCTCAGCCGTGGTGATCATCAGGTGTCCCCGTGGTGCCTAGAAGTTCGTGAAGCTCTCTTCTCGTCAGTATGTTTGAGATATCGGCCAATTCGGCCCCAGCGCTCTGAGGATGTTCGCCAACTCGTGCTTTCCCACCTCGTTCATTTGAGTAGGCCGGGGACGGGGATGAGGCGGCGGTTGACGGGATCGGGTGCCAGGAGGAAGCCTTCCAGGGTGTAGGCGCCTAGGAGGGGGTCAGTGCCGGGATCACCGAATACGACAAGCGTCGTACGAATGCGCCCGTCAATCCTGACCTGGGTTTGAGCGACATCGCACTGGATCGAGCGACCGTCAGCGAGCTGAAAGGGGACCTTTTCCTGTGGCGTCACGCCGAGGCGTGCCAGGAAGGGCCGGGGAACCATGCTGAAAGTGGCGCCCGTGTCCACCAACGCCTCGATGGTTTCCCAGCGGCGGCCCTGGGGGTCACCGATCTCAAGTTTGACCTTAAACGTTCCCATCTCCCTCACCCTGACCCTCTCCCCATGGGGGAGAGGGAATCTGCTATTCGTGGCGCTCGATCGTGGCCGAAGGCTCGGCGCCGACGGTGGGGTAGCCTTTTTCGATCCAGCCGGGGATCCCCTCGTCGAGGATCTTCATGTTCCGCCATCCACCCGCATAGAGAATCTTGTAGGCCCCCCGGGCCAGCGCGTGGGGGCACGCTCAGTAGAAGACCACGAGGCCGGTCTTCTTGATCTCCTGCGCCCGGGCCGGCACCGCCCTGAGCGGCATCGAGCGCGCCCCCTTGATGCGGCGCTTGACGTATTCGCCCCAGGTTCGCACGTCGATCAGGTCCACG
>JACPCF010000025.1 GCA_016179965.1 Candidatus Rokuibacteriota bacterium
CCGCAAGGGGGCGTTTGGACAGAATCCCCTCTATCGTCTCCGGATCATCACCCGCAGCGGGCTTCGCGTATTCGCCGAAGGGATCGGGTTCTTTTCCTCAGCCAAGGCGTCCCGGCTTCGACGAGGGTTGACGAAGGCGTGGGAGTTCAACGACGTGATTCCCTTCCAGGGCCCGCTGCTCCGAAAGGTCTACGGTGGGCCGGGTAGGGGCAGCGGTCCCGGGCGTGGCTCGCGAGGAGCCAACCGCAAGCTCTATCGCGCGCTCCAGCATTACCTCCCTCGAGTCGCCGCTCCGCGGCACTTGACGCGCTCTCGGCTTGAGAAGCTGGCGGAAACACATCCCGCGATCGCGGATCACCCGACCCTCGCTTGGTTCCTGACGAATAACCAGTTCTATGACCAAGTCGCCAAAATCGAGGAGGGTGAGTCTCTCACCCTTGATCTGTCGGTACCGGCTAATAACACGTACGTGGCGAATGGCTTCGTGAGCCACAACACCCGCCGCGGTGCAAACATGGGGATCCTGAAGGTGGATCACCCGGACATCCTGGAGTTCATCGAGTGCAAGCTGGACGGCGGGATCACCAACTTCAATATTTCGGTGGCCGCCACCGATCGCTTCATGGACGCCCTGGAGAAGGGCGAGGAGTACGAGCTGATCAACCCTCACACCGGCGCCGTGGTGGGAAGGCTATCAGCGCGCGAGGTTTTTGAACGGATCGTCAGAGCGGCCTGGCGCACGGGCGACCCGGGCATGGTCTTCCTCGACCGCATCAACCGGAGCCCCGCTAACCCGACGCCAGAGGTGGGGCTGGTGGAGGCGACGAACCCGTGTCTGGCGGGAGACGCTCTTGTACCTACAGACCACGGGCTTCTGAGGATGGAAGATCTTGTCGCTCAGTACGGCAATGGAGGTGTCGCAGTTCAGGTTGACTCTCGGATGCTGCCCTCGCAGCTCATGGTGTGGGAGGGGACCCACAACGTGCCGATTGCCTCTTACAGTCATGGATGCCTTCCGATCAGCCGGGCCTTCTGCTCTGGGGAGCGGGAGACCGTCCGGGTTCGTACGAAAGCCGGCTTCGAGCTGATCTGCACTCCGGACCACCGTCTAATGACCAACCGAGCATGGGTACGGGCCGGCGAGTTGAAGGTGGGGGTGGATCGGGTGTTTATCCAGAGTAACCCCGGAATGTTCGGCACCGATTCGCGCCTCCCCTTCGAAGTGTCAAACGAAATCCGCGGTCGGAACGGTCGGGTGTATCGACATGATCTCCCGAACACCTGGAGTCAAGACCTCGGAGTGGTCCTCGGATGGCTCGTCGGCGATGGTTGGCTTCGGTCGGGAGACAAGAACTGTCGCGCGGGGTTCAGCTTCGGGGGCGATGATCTAGACATTCTCGAGCGAATCAAGACCGGCGTGAACCGCTGGTACGGCCGACCCGTCCATGCCGTGAGGCGACCGCGTGGCGTTTACCACCTTTCCTATCATGGGAAGTTTTTCGTCGAGTTCTTCCAGCGCCTGGGCGTACGGCCCGTCCCGGCAAACCGCAAGGTAGTGCCCGAAAGTCTGTTCTCGGCCCCACGGGAAGCAGTCGTTGGCTTCCTCCAAGGGCTCTTCACGGCCGACGGGACGGTGCGTGACAATCCCCAGAGCAATAGCTCGTGGATCGCTCTCACGTCCAAGAGTCGGGACCTGCTGCGGGGAGTACAAATCCTCCTGCTCAATTTGGGCATCAAGAGTCAAATCATGGACCGGTCCCGCCCTCCGCGAACGGGGCTCTTCTCGTACGAGACCGTGGGTGGGGTGAAGCGATCCTACGAGTCGGACGGTGTACTATTCGAACTGGGCATCTTCGGAAGATCTCGGGAGGTTTTCCGTCAGGAAGTCGGATTCCTGAATGCCAAGCGTCAGCGGCTCGAAAACGTCCGCTACCGAGGATTCTACACTCAGAAGTTCAACGATACCGTCGTGGTTGTCGAGCCGGCCGGTGTGCGACCGGTCTATGACCTGACCGAGCCTCAGACCCACACGATGATTGCCAACGGGGTTGTAGTTCATCAATGCGGCGAGCAACCTCTTTTACCCAACGAAGCCTGTGTTGCCCCGGAGACGCGGATCACCACGGATCGGGGGTTGGAGACAGTGGCCGATCTCTATGCGCGCCAGCGACGGGGAGAGTCGATCCTCGTCGCAACCAACCTCAACGGGAAAGGAATGCAGATCATCTTCCGCCCCGCCGCGGTCGTGAAGGTTGGGGTGAAGCCAACGGTTCGGGTCACTCTGACCAACGGTCAGCAGATCCGCGTGACGGCGGATCACAAGATTCTGACCGAAGAAGGCTGGAAGGAGGCTGGAACGCTCGCACGAGAAGACCGAGTGCTCATCCAAACCAGCATGGCTGGCCCCCTCACCGTCACGAGTACTGACGGGGATCTCCAGCGCATGTTTGGATGGTTCACGGGCGATGGCTGGTTCACCGACGCCGTCGGGCTCACCTTCGGCCCAGCGGATGAATTGGCCTTCGAGCGCTTGGTGCCGGTCTGGCGCCAGTTCACCGGAAGCGCGACGAGAGTCCAGACCCAGGCGGCGACCATGGTTCGCTGCATCGGAACGGAGCGGGCCGCGGCGATCGCCGCCTTCAAGACCTACGGCTTCGAGCCCGGGCGAGGTCCCAAGAAGCGGATGCCGAAGTTCATCTTCACCGCGCCAAAAGAGGAGCAGATCCGGTACCTCCAGGGGCTCTTCGGCGCCGATGGCTCCAAGACGCACCGGAAACCCCAGGTCACCCTGAGTTCGGCCTCTTTGGAGTTGCTACGGGATGTTCAGCTGCTCCTCCTGAACCTCGGCATGCGGAGCAACATCAAGTATTATCCCCATCGCCCCACGGGCCGGGCTTGGGGGCAGGTCAAAGTGAACGGCGAGAGCTACCACCACTTCCTCGACCTCATCGGCTTCCCCCTGACACCCCAGAAGCAGGAACGCTGCGACCAATTCCCCTGGCAGCGGACCAAGCAGGATCGACTCGCAATCCCGGTCGCATCCGTGGTTCCGGACGAGGAGGTCGAGGTCTACGACGTCTCCGAGCCGGTGACCCATTCGCTGATCGCTGAGGGAATGATCGTCCACAACTGCAATCTGGGTTCCCTCAACGTCTCCAAGTTCGCCCGGCGGGCCGACAACGGCGAGTGGACCATCGACTGGGTGGAGCTGGAGCGGGTGGTGCGGCTGTCGGTGCGCTTCCTGGACGACGTGATCGAGATGAACCCGTACCCGCTGCCCGAAATCGACGCCACGGTCAAGTCCAACCGGCGGATCGGCCTGGGCATCATGGGCTGGGCGGACCTCCTCTTCATCATGGGCATTCCCTACGACAGCCAGGAGGCGCTGGACCTGGCCGAGCAGATCATGGCCTTCGTCAAGGAGCAGGGCCACGACCAGTCGGCCAAGCTCGCCGAGGAGCGCGGGCCGTTCCCCAACTGGTCGCGCTCCATCTACAAGCACGGCCGCCCCATGCGCAACTCCACGGTAACCACGATCGCACCCACCGGGACGATCTCGATGATCGCCGGCTGCTCCTCCGGCATCGAGCCGATCTTCGCCCTGGCCTTCGAGCACCGGGTGAAGCAGCCCGACGGCGAGCGCGTGCTCCCCTTCGTGAACGAAGTATTCGAGCGGCTCGCCCGGGAGCAGAGCTTCTATTCCGAGGCCCTCATGCAGGAAGTCCTCAAGCGCGGCTCGCTCCACGGGATTCCCGGCATGCCGGAGCGCGCCCAGCAGGTCTTCAAGACCTCCCACGAGATCCCCTACGAATGGCACGTGCGGCATCAAGCCGCCTTTCAGATGTACACGGACAACGGGGTGTCGAAGTGCGTGACAGGGGACACGCTGATCTTCACCGACCGAGGCATCTTGAGAATTCAAGACTTGTACCGGGGGGAATCCTCCGGTGCGTTCAGCCCGATCGAGCTAAAGGTGGCCGACTGGACAGGGTTGGAACCGGCTGACCTCTTCTACTTCGGCGGGAAGCGGGATGTTGTTGCCTTGGAAGCGGATCTCGGCTTCTCCCTCCGCGCAACACCGAACCACCGGCTTCGGGTGATGGCGAACGGAGAGATTGTCTGGCGGCGGATGGATGAGATCAGGGTCGGGGATTCTCTGGTCGTCCCATACGGGTTCGATGTCTACGGCCATTTGCACGACTTGGGGGCAATTTACGGAGCTCAGTACCGCCCGGCAGAGCGAACCAATGCCGTCCGACTTCAGTGGCCCAAGAAAATCACAACGGATCTGGCCCGGCTCATCGGCTACCTCATCGCCGACGGCGGCTTCAACGAAAATCAGGTTATCTTTACGCAGAAGGACGATGCGGTCACCGAGGATTACCGACAGGTCATGCAACGGCGCTTCGGCGTAGAGCCTCGGGTGGGTCTCGACCCACGCCGGGAGAATCTCAAGCAGGTGGTCGTCAACTCCCGGGATTTGATCGCCTTCTTCGCTGACTATCTCGGGACCGGGGATCGGGCTGAAACCAAACGCACCCCTCGCTGCATTCTCGCCTCGGGACCCGAGGTGATGAAGGAGTATGTGCGTGGGCTGACCCTGGACGGTTATGTTAGCGAGCGGGGGCGCGTGGTTGTTCTCGGAACGGTCTCTCGCCAGCTCGCGGAGGAAGTCCAGGCTCTCCTCCTGAACCTCGGGATCGTCGCCCGGTTGGAAACGAAGGGGATCCATTACGAGTATCGGCACGTCGAGAACCGCAAGGACGCCTGCTATGAGGTTGTGGTGCTCTCGAAATTCCGGCGGGCGTTCTTGGAGCGCATCGGCTTTGCCGAAGACCGAAAGCAGACCCGGGCAAGAAAACATCTTGGGCAGCAAAGCCATCCTGATACCCACTATGTCGTCCCGGGCGTGCGACCGCTGGCGGTGACTCTTGCCCGCGCAAAGATGGCGGAAGCCTCCTCCAGGAAGCTTCAGGACTGGCTCCACAGCTTCATGACGGCGGATGCAGAGATCACTGAAGAGACCATCATATGGCTACTGGACATTACACGGGAGCTGAAGGAAACCAGCGAATGGAAGACCCTTTCGTGTGTGGCGAATCGGAAGGTCATGTACACCCCGGTCACGAGGCTCTGGAGTGACAAGGACGAGGTCTTTGACCTGCAGGTCCCCTCGACTCATTCCTTCATCACCAACGGACTGATCAGTCACAACACCATAAACCTGCCCAACGCGGCCTCCGAGGAGGACGTCGCCAGCGCCTATCTCCTGGCCTGGAAGCTCAACTGCCTGGGGATCACGGTCTTCCGCGACGGGTGCAAGGGGGATCAGGTGTTGAACGTCGGGATCGGGGCGAAGACGAAGAAGGAGGAGGTGGCGGCGCCGACCACCGGGCCGGCCGTGATCAAGCCGCGGCCCCACAGCCTCCACGGGCTCACGTACCGGATGGAGACGCCCATCGGCACCGCGTTCATCACGGTGAACGAGACGACCGACGGCGAGCCGTTCGAGGTCTTCGTCCAGGTGGGCAAGGGGGGCTCGGACACGATGGCGGTGGCCGAGGCCCTGGGGAGACTCATCTCCCTCGGCCTCCGCCTGCCGTCGCCGTTCTCAGCCGGGCGCCGGCTGGAGGAAGTGATCAACCAGCTCTCCCGCATCGGCGGCGGCCAGCCGACTGGCTTCGGGCCCTCGAAGGTGCTCTCGCTCCCCGACGCGCTGGCGCGCACCCTCGCCGAGTACCTCGGCCACGTGAAGCCGGACGCGGCGGAAGAGGGCAACGGATCTCGACCGCACCGGATCGGCGACCTCTGCAAGGAGTGCGGCCAGGCCACCTTTATCTACGAGGAGGGATGCAAGAAGTGCCTGTCGTGCGGCTACAACGAGTGCTGAGCCCCTGAGGGGCGGGTGCCAGCGGGGGCGGGTCATCCGCCCCCGTCGCCGGTTAAGAGGAGGCGGCAATGGAAATTCTGCGGACACTGGTCTTCCTCTGCATCCTGCTGGCCGCGGTCTGCTTCGTCGTGGGTCTCGCCTACATGGGGGGCATGATCAGCACGGTCTATCGAGTCACGCCGGGCGGTTGGCTCAACGGGGCTCAGACCCTGCTCCTGTTCGCCATCGCGCTGTACTGCTACGGCCGCACCATCCGCTGGTAGCTTGCTAGAATAGCGGCGTGTTCGCGGGCGGCAGCTACGAGGACGTCGGGCGCTGGCTCCTGGGCTTCGTCAACTCCCACGCCAAGCGTGAGAGTCCCCGTGTCGAGGCCATCGTCGAGGCCGGGGATGAGCGCGCGGGTAAGACCTTCGCCGTGAGGCTCCGTCTCGGCGAGCGATACCAGCCGCCCCTCGACCAGCCGGCCATCGAGTTCTCCTTCCACGAGGTCGCCGCCGGCAAAGGGAGCTTGGCCTGGTGTCAGGCGGTGGCCCAGCGCGTGTGCGGCTGGGCCCGCCAGCTGCTCGAGGCCGAGCGAGCCGCCCCGATCACCCGCGCCGGCTGAGGGGCCGTGCGCTCCCGCCTTCGCTGGTACGCCCCGGGGGACGTCAACGCCTTCTTCGGCCTCGCCCTCGACAACCTGACCCAGCTGGTCATCCTCTCGTCCCTCCTCATCGGACTCTTCAAGTTCCCCGCCGACCTGGTGCTCTTCCGGATGATCCCCGGCACCGCCCTGGGGGTGCTGGTCGGGGACCTGACCTACACGTGGCTGGCCGTGAGGCTCGCGCGCCGGACGGGCAGGGAGGACGTGACGGCGATGCCCTTCGGTAGGAATGGGCGTGACCGTGGCCATGGGGATCGCGAAGCTCATCCTCTCCTTCGCGGGCGACTGGGTGCGGCGGATCGTCCCCCGCGCCGCGCTCCTGGGCTCCATCGCCGGCGTGGCGATCCTCCTCATCGCGTTTCTCCCGGCCCTCAAGATCTTCGCCGACCCGCTGGTGGGCCTCGTGTCCCTCGTGGTCCTGCTGGTCGCGCTGGTGGGGAAGCGGCGCCTTCCCTGGGGGATCCCGGGCGCGTTCGCTGCGGTGGCCCTCGGGGCGGCGATCTTCTGGGCGCGGGAGGGCCTCGGGCTCGCGGGACCCGGCCAGCGCGCCATGGGAATCCCGACTCCTGTCCTGGCGCTGCCGTTCCCCACCCTCGCGTGGGTAGCGGCCTTCGAGGCCACGCTCCCCTACTTGGCGGTGGCGCTCCCGTTCGCCCTGGCCACGATCATCGGGGGGATCGACAACACTGAATCCGCTGTCGCCGCCGGCGACGAGTACCGGGCCCGCGACATCCTGCTCACGGAGGCGGTGGCCACGCTCCTCGCGGGGATCGCGGGCGGCGTGATCCAGAACACCCCCTACATCGGTCACCCCGCCTACAAGGCCATGGGCGCCCGCGCCGGCTACACGCTCGCCACGGGGCTCGTCGTCGGCCTTGGGGCCATGGTCGGCGTCGTGGCGCTGCTCGTCGGCCTCCTGCCCGAGGCGGCGGTGGCGCCGATCCTGGTCTTCATCGGCCTCGAGATCACCGCCCAGGCGTTCGTCGCGAGCCCGCCACGCCACGCCCCCGCGGTGGCCGTCAGCTTTCTTCCCGCCGTCGCCGCGCTGCTCCTCATCCAGGAGGGCTCCCTCCTGGCGGCGGTCGGAAAGGGGTTCGCCGATCTGGGCGGCGAGGCGAGGGCCGGCTACCAGACCCTCCTGGTCCTTGGAAACGGGTTCATCCTCACCGCCCTCCTCTGGGGGTGCGCCGTCGCGCTCATCATCGAGCGACGGCTCCGGCTGGCGGGAGTGGCCTTTGCCGTCGCGAGCGTGGCAACCCTGTTCGGGGTGATCCACTCGCCTCTGCCCAACGGGTCGCTCTTCTGGCCGGGAAGCCCCCCCTCGGCGATCCCCGCGGTGCTCGCCGGCTCCTACGGGGTGGTCGCGGCGCTCCTCTGGCTCCCGGGGGACCACGCCGAATGATCGAACGAAGGCTCCCCTCCTTGACAGGGGTGGCGGCGCCGCCTATAGTCGCGCCAACTCCAGGAACAAGGGAGGGCCACCCATGAACATCGCCAGCCTCCTGGCGGCCACGAGCCGGCCGCCGATCGCCATCCGACCCGAACAATCGATCCGGGAAGCCGTCGCGCTGCTGAGCCGCCACAACATCGGCGCGCTCGTCGTCGTCAACGCGGCCGACGCGCCCGTGGGGATCATCTCCGAACGCGACATCGTCCGGGAGGCCGCGCGGAACGAGCAGGTGTTCACGCGCCCCGTGAGCGAGATCATGACCCGGGACGTCATCACCGGGCTGCCGGAGGACGATCTGCTGTCGGTGGCCAACCTCATGACCGAGAAGCGGATCCGGCACGTGCCGGTCGTGGACAAGGGGAAACTCATCGGCATCGTCTCCATCGGCGATGTGGTCAAGGCCCAGCGGGACAAATACCGGGGGGAGGTCGAAACCCTCGAAACCCAGATCCTGGCCGACCAGAAGTGATGGTCCTCCCCGGGACGCCCGCCGCGCCGCTGCGCGTCGCCATCATCGGCTCCGGACCGGCGGCCTTCTACACGGCGGAGCACCTCCTGAAGCGGGAAGATCTCGGGGTCGAGCTCGACATGTTCGAGCGCCTGCCGACGCCGTTCGGCCTCGTGCGCGGCGGCGTGGCGCCGGATCACCAGAAGATCAAGTCCGTCGCCGCGGCCTTCGACAAGGTCGCCGCCGATCCCCGGTTCCGGTTCTACGGCTACGTCGAGTTCGGCAAGGACGTGACGCTGGCGGACCTCCGAGAGCACTACCACCAGATCGTGTACGCCACCGGCGCCCAGACCGACCGGCGCATGGGGATTCCGGGGGAGGATCTCCGGGGGAGTCATCCGGCCACGGAGTTCGTCGCCTGGTACAACGGCCATCCCGACTACCAGGACTGCCAGTTCGACCTCCAGCAGGAGCGCGTGGCGGTGGTCGGCGTGGGCAACGTGGCGGTGGACGTGGCCCGCATCCTCTGCCGCACGCCGGACGAGCTGGCGGCCACCGACATCAGCGAGCGCGCGCTGGAGGCGCTCAGGCAGAGTCGGGTCAGGGAAGTGTACATGCTGGGACGGCGCGGGCCGGCCCAAGCGGCCTTCACCAACCCGGAGATCAAGGAGCTGGGCGCGCTCGGGGGCGCCGACATCGTCGTCCTCCCGGAAGAGGTCCGGCTGGACGAGTTGAGCCGGGCGGCGCTCGAAAAGAGCCAGGACCGGGCGACCCAGAAGAAAGTGGAGATCCTCCACGGATACGCCCAGCGAACGCCGAGCGGCAAGCCGCGGAAGCTGATTCTCCGCTTCCTGGTCTCGCCCGTCGAGCTCATCGGCAACGCGGACGGCCAGGTCGTGGCGATCCGCCTCGTGAAGAACGAGCTCCACGCCACCGCCGCCGGCACGCTTCAGCCCAGGCCCACCGACAACCTCGAAGAGCTCCCCGTGGGGTTGGTGTTCCGCTCGGTTGGGTACAAGGGGGTCGTCCTGCCGGGCGTGCCGTTCAACGACGACTGGGGCGTCATTGTAAACGACAAGGGGCGCGTCCTGGACCCCGACACCCGCCGCCCCGTGGTGGGCGAGTACGCCGCCGGCTGGATCAAGCGCGGGCCCACAGGGGTCATCGGCACCAACAAGCCCGACGCCGCCGAAACCGTCGTCTCCATGCTCGAAGACCTGGCCCAGGGAACGATCCTCACCCCCGCGCATCCCGAGCCGGCCGCGGCCGAGGCACTGATCCGCCAGCGCCAACCGAACTGCGTCTCCTACGCGGAGTGGCGGCGCCTCGACGAACTGGAGGTCGCGCGGGGACGGGCCGCGGGGCGCCCCCGCGTCAAGTTCACGCGCGTCGAGGAGATGCTGGCCGCCCTCGGCCCGAGACAAAAGGCTTGACCGCGGCCCCGAGGCGCGGTTAAATACGCCGAATTGAGGGCCGACCTCGTCCGTCAAATCAAACGAGCAGACCGACAAGAGGAGGGAACATGAACGCGCGCTGGGGAGCATCCGTGGTGGGAGTCGCGGCGGCGGTGGCCGTGCTCGGGCTGGGCGCGGGAGTCTGGGCCCAGGGGAAGTGGGTCGCCCCGCCCGAGGCGAAAAACTTGAAGAACCCGATCGCCAGGTCGGACAAGGTGATCGCCGACGCCAAGAAGACCGCCGAGGCCAACTGCGTGGCCTGCCACGGCGCCAAGGGCGCCGGGGACGGCCCGGCGGCGGCCGCCCTGCCCGTGAAGCCCGCCAACTGGACGTCGCCGGCCGTTCAGGGGGAGAGCGACGGCGAGATCTTCTGGAAGATCACCAACGGCCGCGGGCCCATGCCGCCCTGGAAGCATCTTTCCGAGAAGGATCGCTGGGCGCTGGTGCACTACATCCGGACGCTCAAGAAGTAACCCCGACGGTCTCCTGAGGCCCCCTCCGGCTCCGGAGGGGGCGTTTGTATGTCGGGCTTGACTTGACCTCGAGGGCGCCTCTATAATTCGACGATTTTTGCGCTGCGTGGGCTTCCTCCTGCCGACCGTCCGCGGTTCCGGCCCCGCAGAGTTCCCTTCCGCGGACGATGGGGCCCGGGCCACGGGGTCTGGAAGGATCCGGAATGGACCATCCTGAGCAGGAGCCACCCGACAGTCGCGCCTGGAATTCCCTCGCCGAGGTCAGCCGGGCGCTCGACTCGCTTCGGGAACGCGTGCAGCAGCTGGAACGACCCGGATCCTCCCGCGGCCCCGCCCACCCTGAGCCGCCGCTGGAGGCTCTCCGTCAGGCCGTCGGCGAGCCGCTGACCGAGGCCCAGCAGCGGGCCCTCGCCCACTTCCAGGAGATCGCGTCCATTCCGTCCACCGGCCTGGACGCCAACGAGCTCTTTGGCCTGGCGATGGACCGGATCACCCGGCTGCTGATCGTGGATCGCGCCGTCCTCTTTCTGCTGGATCCCGACCAGGGTCGGCTGTACCCCAAGAGCTCCCGCGGGTTCCGCCGGGACGACCTCACCGAGTTCTCCATCCTGCCGGGGGAATGGCTCGTGGGACGGGCCTTCCGGGAGGGCCGGCCGGTCGTCCACTCCACCCCCGTCGGCGACACGCCGGCGGATCCGTTCATCGTTCGGTTTCCGGTCCGGGACGCGATCGCGCTGCCCATCCGCGCCGAAGGGGAGGTCGTGGGCGTCCTCTACGCCGGCCGGCGCGGCCGCCCGGCGCCCTTCGGCGCGGACGAGGTGCAGCTGCTGCTGTTCATCGCCGACCGGGTAGGGACCGCGCTCGTTCATCGGCGCCTCGTGGACAAAATCGCCGGCCAGGTGGACCGCCTCCGGGAGCTGGTGGCGGTGTCGGTGCGGTCCAGCCTGCGCTTCGACGTCGAAGAGGCCCTCTCCTCCGCGTGCGAGGCCGGCTGTCGGCTGCTGGGGGTGCGCGGCGCCGCCATCGCCCTGACCCGCCCCGACGGTCACCTGGGGCCGCGCGGGAGCTATGGGCTCGCGCGGGACGCCCTCGATCCGTGGCGCCCCCGACGCGACGAAGGGCTGACGGGGGACGCGTTCGCCAGCCAGCAGCCGGTGGTCTGCCCCGACCTCACGGGCCGGGCGGAGGGCGCGGACCCGTCGCTGCTGGCGCTGGGCCTGCGCTCCCTCCTCCTCGTTCCCCTCCGGACCCGAAACGGCGTGATCGGGTGCCTCTACCTGGGAGACCGGAGCGTCAAGGATTTTTCCGCCGACGAGGTCGAGGCCGCGCGACTCCTGGCCGCGCTGGCCGCGATCGCCGTGGAGAATTCGCAGCTCTACGACGAACTGCGGCGAGCGCACCACGAGCTCGAGACGACCTTCGAGCAGCTGCTCCAGAGCGAGAAGGCGCGGGCCCTGGGCGAGATGTCGGCGGGCGTCGCCCACGAGTTCAACAACGTGCTGGCGATCATCGTGGGCAAGGCTCAGCTGATGCTCGAGCGCACGCAGGAGGCGTCGGTCCGCGAGGATCTCGGCGTCATCGAGGAGGCGGCCTGGCGCGCCGCCGACACCATCCGCCGCCTCCAGCGCTTCGCGCTGACGCGGATGGACGAGAAGCCGACCCTGCTGGATCTCAACCGGCTCATCGACGACGCCGTCACCCTGACGCGGCCGCGCTGGAAGGACGAAGCCGAGGCGCGCGGCATCCGCGTGGAGGTGGTGACCGACCTGGAAGAGACGACACCGGTCCTCGGCGATCCGGCCGACCTCCGCGAGATGGTGACGAACCTGATCCTGAACGCGCTCGACGCCATGCCCAACGGCGGCCGCCTGCTCTTCAGCACGCGGAGACGCCCGCACGCCGTGGAGCTGGTCGTCACCGACACGGGGGGGGGGATGCCGGAGGAGGTGCGCCGCCGGGTCTTCGAGCCGTTCTTCACCACGCGCTCCCCCCAGCGCACCGGGCTGGGGCTCTCCGTCGCCCACGGCATCGTCGCGCGCCACCGGGGAAGCATCGAGATCGAGAGCCAGGAAGGACACGGCACGACGGTGCGGATCTCCCTGCCGACCACTGCCGCGGCCGGGACCGTTCCCGCGCCGAGCCCGGGGCCCCTCGCCGAGGCCGCTGCACCCACGCACCCGCAGAGCGGGCACCCGGCGTGGGGACCCGCCGCCACGATCCTGGTCATCGAGGATGAGGATCGCCTGCGGCGGACGCTCGTGGATATGCTGACCCGGGCGGGGCACTCGGTGGAAGCGGCCCGGGATGGGCTCGACGGGTTGGCCCGCTTCCAGGGCGGGCGCTTCGACCTCGTGGTCACCGACCTCAGCATGCCCGAGTGCTCCGGCCTGGAGGTCGCCCGCGGCGTGAAGAAGATGAGCCCCGCGACCCCCGTCGTCCTGATCACGGGCTGGGGGGATCTGCTGGACCCCGCCCGCATCGAGGAGGCGGGGGTGGATCTGATGATCGTCAAGCCGTTCCGGGTCGAGCGGGTCCTGACCGTCGTCGCCGACGCCCTGAGACTCGGACGCCGCCCCGGTTCCTGACATTCGTCGGCTGGCCGCCATCGATCTCGGCACCAACACGGTCCGTCTGCTCGTCGTGGAAGTCCCGCCCAGGGGGCCGCGGCGCGCGCTCGATCAGACCCAGGTCATCACTCGCCTCGGCGAAGGGCTCGCCGTCACGCGGCGCCTGGGCGAGGCCGCGATGAGCCGCACCCTCGCCGTCGTGGACGAGTTCTGCCGGCGGGCGCACGCTCAGGGCGCCGACGACATCCTGATCGTCGCCACCAGTGCCGTGCGCGAGGCCCTGAACCGTCAGGAGTTCGTGGATCGTGTGCAGCGCGCGGTCGGGCGCGCCGTGGAGGTGGTGACGGGAGAGGAAGAGGCTCGTCTCGCCCTCCTCGGCGTCCTGGACGGGCTTCCCGATCTGCCCAGCGCCTTCGTGCTGTTCGACATCGGCGGAGGGAGCACCGAGTTCATCCGGGGCCGCGAGCGACGGGTCGTGGCGGCCGTGAGCCTCCCGCTCGGGGTCGTGGGGCTCGCGGAGCGCTACATGACCGCGGGCCCGGTGGACTGGTCGCGCTACGCGGCCATGGAGCGGGAGATCCGCGTCGCACTGAGCGCCGGCCTGAGCGGGTTCGCCACCGCCTCCCAGCCCGAGCCGCTGGTCGGCACCGCCGGCACTGTGACGACGCTCGCGGCGCTGGATCAGGAGCTTCAAGCCTACGATCCCGAGCGCGTCCAGGGATACGTGCTCGAGCGGCCGCGCATCGAGCGCCTCCTCCGGCGCCTCGGAGCGCTGCCGGTGGCGGCGCGGGCCGCGCTGCCCTGCCTCGAGCCCGGGCGGGCGGACCTCATCATCCCCGGGACCGCGATCTGCCTGGCCGCCATGGAGCGCTTCGGCGCGGCGGCCATCCGCGTCAGCGACGTCGGCCTTCGCGAAGGCATCCTGATCGAGTACCTCTCCGGCTCGCCTTGACGGGGCTCGCGGCCCGGTGTTAGCGTCCGGGTGTGCTCCGAGCGTTCCTCCTTTATCTGTCCAACAAGCCCCGCCTGGGGCGGACGCTCGACCGCGTGCCGCTCACCCGCCGTCTGGTCCGGCGCTTCGTGGCCGGCACGACGGCCGAGGCGGCCTTCCCTGTCATCGAGCGCCTCCAGGTCGCCGACCTCCTCTCCGCGATCACGTACCTCGGGGAGAACGTGCTGACGGAGGCGGCGGCGCGGCGAGCCGCGGACGTCTACCTTTCCCTCTTGGACGAGATCAAGCGGCGCGACCTCCCCTGCGTCCCGTCCCTCAAGCTCACCCACCTGGGGCTCGACCTCTCGGCGGCGCTCTGCCGCGAGAACCTCGAGCGCGTGCTGGACCGGGCCCAGGCTGCCGGGAGACTCTGCTGGATCGACATGGAATCGTCCGCCTACACGGACCGGACCCTGGCGCTCTACGAAGCCCTCAGGCGGCGCTTCCTCAACGCGGCGTGCGTCATCCAGGCCTACCTCCGGCGGAGCGCCGACGACCTCCCACGCCTGATCGGGCTCGGCGCGACGATCCGGCTCTGCAAGGGGGCCTATCGAGAGCCCCCGCGGCTGGCATTCGTCACGAAGCGGGAGGTGGACGCGAACTACGCGCGGCTCATGGACCTGCTCTTGACCCCCGAGGCGCTCGCCCGCGGCGCGTACCCCGCCTTCGCCACCCACGATGAGCGGCTGATCGCGCGGGCGGCGGGCCGGGCGCGGGAGCTGGGGATCCCGCCCGAGAAATTCGAGATCCAGATGCTCTACGGGATCCGCCACGACCTGCGCACCAGGATCCGGGATCAGGGACTGCGGCTCAGGGTCCTGGTCCCATTCGGGGAAGACTGGTACGGCTACTTCGTGCGCCGTCTGGCCGAGCGCCCCGCCAACCTCCTCTTCCTCCTGAAGAACCTGGTGCGCCCGTGACGTCCACGCAAACACGGAGGCCAGCGGGGAGTGCTCCCTTCGCTCGGACCTCCTCGCCTCGACGGCCCCGGCTCGCTCGAGCACCGTCGCTGGCCCCCCCATCCCCCCGAGGCAGGGGGCAGGCGGTTTTCTCCTGTAGCAAGAATTTGACAGTCCCTGACGTCAGACGCTGTCAGCGTCTGACACCTGCCCTCACGAGACCTCTAGAAAAGAATAGAATCTCAAGCAGTTACGGCTCGACGGGCCTGGCATCGCCGATGCAATTTGAGACGGCGGGGCCGACACTATGAACGCGCATCAAGGAGTGGCGAACCTGATGGATTACCGCCAGAGCCGGCCGTGGATGGAGCTGATTCTGCCCCTCTACTCGCTGGCGATGGTGATCCTCTACTACCGCCCCCAGGCGCTCCCGCCCGCCATCGAGGAGAAGCTGGTGGACGGGATGTTCAGGTGGGTGATCTGGGGCATCGTGGGGGCGCTGGGTGGCGTCCTCGCCCTCTCGGCCCTCTTCCTGGCCTTCTACCTCCTCTACTCGCCCGTCTACCTCGTCGAAAACGCCCGGCGGATCCTGGACCCCCACGTGTGGGTGGACCACCGGGAGGTGCGCTTCTACCTGGGGTGCTTCGTCCTGCTCGTGTCCCTGGTGGCCCTCGCGCTGATGAATCCCGACGCCGCCCTCGTCTCCTTCGTCCTGTTGGCCGGCTCCGCCCAGTTCCTCTGGCGCTTCCTCGTCTAACCCGGCTCTGAGCCAATCTTTTCGCCGGCTTGGGCCGCCCTCGACCCGGTTGACAGGCGGGGGCCTCCCGATTATCCTTTGAGAGGTATATGGATGAAATTGCCGTATTGGTCCTGAACTATACCTTCGAGCCGCTCCACTTCACGAATGCCAAGCGAGCCATCACGCTTCTCCTCAGCGGCAAGGCCCAGAGCGTCGAGCCGTCGCCCCGGGTGATCCGCTCCCCCTCGGTGAGCTTCCAGCTGCCGTCGGTGATCCGCCTGGCCGTGTACATCCGGAAGCCGTTCCTGGACCGGGTCGCCTTCAACAAGAAAAACATCCTGCGGCGGGACGGCTACACCTGCCAGTACTGCGCCCGGCGCGGCGAGCGGCTGACCGTGGATCACATCGTCCCGCGCTCCCGCGGCGGGGAGACGACGTGGACCAACGTGGTGGCCGCCTGCCTCCGCTGCAACCTCCGAAAGGGCAACCGCACGCTCCACGAAGGCGCGATGACGCTGATCCGGGAGCCGGTGCATCCACAGTTCCTGTTCTCGGTCCATCTCTTACGTCACCCGCACGCGAACTCCTTCCTCGATTCCTGGCGCAAGTACCTCGTCGCCGTCCCCTCCACCCTCTGAATCCGGTGTTTCAACTCTCCTCCGATTTCGAGCCCCGGGGAGACCAGCCCCAGGCGATCGAGCGGCTGGTCCGCCTGATCGAGGAAAGGCGCCCGCACGCGGTGCTCCTCGGCGTCACCGGCTCGGGGAAGACGTTCACCGTGGCCAGCGCGATCGCACGAGTGCAGCGCTCAACCCTGGTCATCTCGCCGAACAAGACCCTGGCGGCGCAGCTCTACAGCGAGTTCAAGGCCTTCTTCCCGTCGAGCGCGGTCGAGTACTTCGTCTCCTACTACGACTACTACCAGCCCGAGGCCTACATCCCCCAGACGGACACCTACATCGAGAAGGACGCCCTGATCAACGACGAGATCGACCGGATGCGCCACTCCGCGACCCAGGCGCTCTTCGAGCGGCGGGACGTCATCGTCGTGGCCTCGGTCTCCTGCATCTACGGCATCGGCGCCCCCGAAACGTACCGCGGCATGCACGTGGCACTCGCCGAGGGCGCGACGCTGGACCGCGACCGCATGATCCAGCAGCTCGTGGCCATCCAGTACGAGCGCAACGACTACGACTTCCACCGCGGCACCTTCCGCGTGCGCGGGGACGTGGTCGAGGTTTTTCCAGCATCAGGTGACACGACGGCCCTCAGGATCGAGCTGTTCGGCGACACGGTAGAGGCCATCTGCCAGATCGACCCCCTCAAGGGCCAGCTGCGGGAGCGGGTGGGGCAGGTCGCCATCTATCCCGCCAACCACTACGTGACCCCGGAGGACCAGCTGGAACGGGCGATCGAAGGGATCAAGGAGGAGCTGGCAGAGCGGCTGGAGTTCTTCCGCTCCACCAACCGGTTGCTTGAAGCTCAGAGACTCGAGCAACGTACGTTGTTCGACATCGAGATGCTGCGCGAGATCGGCTACTGCCACGGGATCGAGAACTACTCGCGCCACCTGACCGGGCGGAAGCCGGGAGAGCCGCCGCCGACCCTCATGGACTACCTGCCCAAGGACGCGCTGATCATCATCGACGAGAGCCACGTGGCCGTCCCCCAGATCCGGGGGATGTACCACGGCGACCGGTCGCGGAAAGAGACTCTCGTGGAATACGGGTTTCGCCTCCCCTCAGCCTTCGACAACCGGCCGCTGACCTTCGAGGAGTTCTGCGCGATGACCGGGCAGACCGTGTACGTCTCCGCGACCCCCGCGGCGTACGAGCTCCACCAGGCGGGCGACGCGGTGGCCGAGCAGATCATCCGGCCCACCGGGCTCATGGATCCCGCCATGACGGTGCGCCCCGCGACGGAGCAGGTGGACGACCTGCTCCACGAGATCAGGACGCGGGCCGAGCGCGACGAGCGGGTGCTGGTGACCACGCTGACCAAGCGGATGGCCGAGGATCTCACCGAGTACTACCAGCAGATGGGGTGTCGGGTCCGGTACCTCCACTCGGACATCGACACCCTGGACCGGGTCGAGCTGATCCGCGACCTCCGCCTCGGGAAGTTCGACTCCCTGATCGGCATCAACCTCCTCCGGGAGGGACTCGACATCCCCGAGGTCTCGCTGGTCGCGATCCTCGACGCCGACAAGGAGGGCTACCTCCGCTCGGCGACCTCCCTCATCCAGACCGCCGGCCGCGCCGCCCGGAACGTCCGGGGCGAGGTCATCCTCTACGCCGACCGGATGACGGAATCGATGAAAACCACCATCGCCGAGACCGAGCGCCGGAGGAAGGTCCAGGAAGAGTACAACCGGCAACACGGGATCACCCCGGAATCCATCAAGAAGTCCATCCGCGAGCTGCTCCAGACCGTGTGGGAGCGCGACTACTACACGGTGGAGGTCGCCCGGGAGCGCGAGGAGGCCTACGCGTCCAGCGAAGCGCTCGAGGCCCGGGTGAAGGAGCTGGAGGCGGCGATGAAGGAGGCGGCCCGGCGCCTGGACTTCGAGCGGGCGGCCGAGCTGCGCGACAGGATCAAGGCGTTGAAGAAGAAGGAGCTGACGCTCTAGCGCGCCATGACCCTCGACGACAAGCTCCAGCGCCTGCCCGACCGGTCCGGCGTCTATCTCTTCAGGGACGCCAAGGGCCAGGTCGTCTACATCGGCAAGGCGGCCTCCCTCCGGAGCCGCGTCCGCTCGTACTTTCAGGAGTCCCGGCCCCGGGACCCCAAAACGGACGCCTTGGTGCGGCAGATCAGAGAGCTCGATGTCATCGTCACCGACAACGAGCTGGAGGCCCTGATCCTCGAGTCCAACCTCGTCAAGAAGCACCGCCCCCGCTACAACATCATCCTCCGGGACGACAAGCACTACCCGTTCCTCAAGCTCACCACCAACGAGGACTTCCCCCGCCTCGTGGTCGCCCGCCGGGTCCAGAACGACGGCGGCGCCTACTTCGGACCGTTCTATCCGGCCACGGCCATGCGCGAGACGTTGAGGCTCGTCAGGCAGCTCTTTCCCCTCAGGACCTGCCGGATCAAGATCGACGGGTCGCTCGAGCGGCCCTGCGTCCAGTACTACATCCACCGCTGCAAGGCCCCGTGCACCGGGTGGGAGACGAAGGAGGGCTACGCCCAGACCGTCAGGGACGTGGAGCGGTTCCTGGAGGGCAAGAACGACGACTTGGCCAAGGAGCTGACCCGGGAGATGGAGAGCGCGGCGGCCGAGCTGAAGTTCGAGCGGGCGGCGGCGTTGCGCGATCAGGTCCAGGCCCTGAACACGGTGAGGGAGCGCCAGAAAATCATCTCCACGGAAGAGGTGGATCAGGACATCCTCGGGGTGGTGCGCCAGGGGAGCGACGCGTGCGTCCAGCTCTTCTTCGTGAGGCGCGGGCGCCTCCTGGGCCGGGAGTCCTTCTTCTTCGACCGCGTGTCGGGGTGGAGCGACGGCGAGATCCTGGGGGCGTTCATCCGACAGTTCTACGCGAAAAACGTCACCCCGCCGCCCGAGCTCCTCCTCTCCGAGGAGATTCCCGACGCCGAGCTGACCCGGGAGTGGCTGAGCCGCCGGCGCGAGGCGCGGGTGGAGCTCTTCGCCCCCCGGCGGGGCAAGAAGCGCGAGTTCGTGGCGATGGCGGAGGAGAACGCGGCCCTGGCGCTTCAGACTCACCTGCTCTCCCGGGACAACCGCCAGCAGGTCATCCAGGAGGAGCTGCGGCGCGCGCTGAACCTCCCCGGCCTTCCCAACCGGATCGAAGGCTTCGACATCTCCAACATCCAGGGGAGCGAGGCCGTCGGCTCCATGGTCGTCTGGGAGAACGGGGGCATGAAGAAGGACGACTACAAGCGCTTCAAGATCAAGAGCGTCGAGGGGGCGGACGACTACGCCATGCTCGGGGAGGTGCTCGCGCGCCGCTACGCCCGGGCCCTGGAGGAGGGAGGGGTGCTGCCGGATCTGATCCTCCTCGACGGGGGCCGCGGCCAGCTCAACGTGGGGGTAAAAATTCTGGAGGACCTCGGGCTGGACTGGATCCCCCTGGTGGCCCTCGCCAAGCGGGAGGAGGAGGTGTACACGCCCGAGAGCCTCCAGCCGCTCGCCCTCGACCTGACCGCCCCCGGGCTCTTGACGCTCAGAAAAATCCGCGACGAGGCCCACCGGTTCGCCGTGTCCTACCACAAGACCCTCAGGAGCCGGCGGACGATCCAGTCGGTACTGGACCAGATTCCCGGCGTGGGCCCGGCCATTCGAACCACCCTCCTGAAATCCCTGGGCTCCGCCCGCAAGGTCCGGGAGGCCTCCGTCGCGGAGCTGGCGGCCGTTCCCAAGGTCACTCCGAAGCTCGCCCAGAAGATCCACGCCTTCTTCCACCCGGCCGCCGCGGCGGAGGGGGGGAACTTTCCGGAGGGTCCGCCGGTTAATGGGAGTGAACTCCACAACGGAAGGGGGTGAATGCTCATGAAGGCACTCGTGATCGCGATCGCCGCGCTGATCCTGGTGGCCAGCCCCGCCATGGCCGGCCAGTGCCCGCTGCTGATCAAACAGCTGAACGAGGCCGTGGGGAAGATGAAGGCGGATGATGCGAAGGTGAAGGCGGCCAAGCCGCTGATCGCCGACGCCCAGAAGCTCCACGACGGCGCCAAGCACGCCGACGCCATCAAGAAGTGCGACGAGGCGGCCAAGGTTCTCGGAGTCAAGCTGGAGAAGAAGATGTAGGCCCTAGTGAGTTCAGGATGCGCCGACTGATCATGGCGGTTGCGACGGGAGCCCTCGGGCTGGTTCTGTCCGCGGGGCCGGTCCTGGCCTTTCAGTGCCCGACACTGATCAAGCAGATCAATGACGCGGCGAGCAACCGCTTCGACGCGGGAGCCGCCAGCGCTAAGGCGATGGCCGCGGAAGCCGACGCCCTGCACAAAGCGGGCAAGCACGCCGAGGCGGTGGCCAAGGCCGACGAGGCTGCCAAGGCGATGGGTCTCAAGCTCATGAAGAAGTAGCCGCGAAGCCGACCCCGGGGGCCCGTCCCGCCACGCACGGCGGCGCGGCCCCCGGGAAGCTTTCTTGCGTCTCCCGCCTAAGTGTGGAAAAATCAGCACTAATCATGATGACATGGCTCCGGGGAGCAGCACTGGCGCTCGCTCCGCTGGGTGCCCTTCTCGTTCACGCTTATGGTACGGCGGCTGACTTCACGATCATCCAGAAGAACAGCACCTTTTCCGTCCACCAGATCACGATCAAGGTCGGGGATCGGATTACATTCGTGAACGCGGACAGCGCGAACCACAACGTGTATTCAGAGACAAAAGGCTCCGAGTTTGACATACTCCAGCGTCCCGGGCGCTCCGATACGGTTCGCTTCTCGCAGCCTGGCAGCGTCGAGGTCCAGTGCGCCATCCATCCCGACATGACACTGGAGGTGCAGGTGAGGCCGTAACGGACGTGGGGATGATGCTCCTCGACCACCTGCAGCGGCGCCTTCGCGTCAAGGTCATCGCGTTGATCGCCGGGATCCTGATCGTCGGCTTCGGCCTCCTCGTGATCCTGAACATCGGGCGCGAGGCCCAGATACTCGGAAGCATCCAGAGCGGCATGCTCCAGGCACGGCCGGACGTCATCCGCCGGCTCGTGCAGGACCTCAGGTCGGAGCTCAAGGACGTCCGTCGGCTCGACGTGTATCGGGCGAACGGCGTGGAGGCGTTCTCCGACCTCGAGACGCTGAATCGGGTGAACCAGCTCGCCAAGCTGGACCCGGAGGTGGTCAAGCGCATCTACCGGATGCACCGCGAGCCGGGAGAGCGGATCAGCCATCCGCTGTTCACGCGGGCCGTGGAGACCATCACGTCCCAGGAGACCTACGAGTCCCTCGACGGCGGCCGAGTGCTCACCCTCTTCCGACCCCTGGAGAACCGCAAGAGGTGCCAGGCGTGCCACGGCGAAGACCACCGGGTCCGCGGCGTGGTCCGGATCACCCTCGGGGTCGAGAAGCTGGATGCGGAGCTTCGGGCGGCCCGGAACCGGCAGATCGCGATCGCCGCGCTGACGATCCTCGGCGTGACGGCCACTGTGATCGTCTTCCTGGGCCGTGTCGTCCTGGAGCCGATCGCCCGGGTGGCGGCCGCCGCTCGGCGAATCGGCGCCGGGGACTTCGACGCGCGGGTGGCGGCGGGGAGGCGGGACGAGATCGGTGATCTCGGACGGGTGATCAACGACATGGCGAACCGCCTCGACGCCGCGCGCACCGACCTGGAGGCGCGTAATGCCGAGCTCGCGACCACCTTGCAGAGCCTCACGGAGTCGATGAAGAAGGTCGAGCTGCTCGAGCAGGTCAAGGGCGAGCTGGCCAAGTTCGTGCCCGAGTCCGTGAAGCGGCTGCTCGAGCAGAACCCGGACGCGCGTGAGCTCGAGAAGCGCGAGGCGGACGTGTCCGTCCTGTTCCTCGACGTGGAAGGCTACACGCGCCTCTCCGAGCAGCTCGCGCCCCAGCAGCTCAACCGGATGATCCAGGCCTACTTCTCGGGCTTCCTCGAGATCATCCGGGCCCACCACGGCGACGTCAACGAAACGGCGGGCGACGGCCTCATGGTGATCTTCCAGAGCGAGGGGAGCCGCACACGCCACGCCCAGAACGCTGCGGGCGCGGCCTTCGAGCTCCTCGGCAAGGTCGTCGAGCTCAACCAGGAGTTCGTCGGGGTCTACCCGCCCGTGGCAATCCACGTCGGGATCAACAGCGGCCCGGCGCTGGTCGGCGCGACGAAGCTGGATGCCAGCGGCGGCGGCCGCTGGACCTTCACCGCTTCTGGCCCGACGACAAACCTGGCGGCCCGCACCGCGGGGCTCACGAAGGGGGGCGAGGTCAGGGTGGGCCCCGAGACGGCCGAGCGGATCAAGCACCACTACGTGCTCCAGGACACCGGTGAGCATCAACTCAAGAATGTCTCTCAGCCGGTGCGGGTCTACCGGCTGGTTCCCGCGGGGGTCTACCGGACAGTCGACCCCTGACGGAACTTTGAGGAGCTGTTCGTGGTTTTTTAGGGTAGAGTCGCTGAAACGGGCCCTGCCTCCCTGGAAGCGAGCCCCAAAGGAAAGGGGGTGATTCAGAATGAACCGCCCGATCATCGGGATTACCACGTTGCTCCTGGCCGTCGGCCTCTCCGTCAGTCCCGCGGTGGCCGGCCAGTGCCCGGCGCTGATCGCCCAGATCATGGCTGCGGCGGGCAACCGTTTCGACGGGAGCGCCGCCAGCGCGAGGGCGCTGGCCGCTCAGGCAAAGATGCTCCACGACGAAGCCGTTAGCATGAAGCAAGCTGCGAAGCATGCCGAGTCCGTGGCGAAGGCCCAAGAGGCCGCCAAAGCGATCGGTCTGACCCTCAAGATGAAGTAGCCCCCAGCCCCCCCGGGGGCCGACCTGCCGTTTGGCGCGGGGCCGGCCCCCGGGGACCTTTCTTGCTTCCTTGGCCTAAGTGTGGAAAAATCAGCACTAATATGTCCCCCCAGGAAAGCTCCGACCGCTATCCGTTCCGTGAGATCGAAGCCACCTGGCAGAAGGTCTGGGAGGAGGCCAAGGCGTTCAAGGTCTCCGAGGACTCCGGCCGCCCTAAGTACTACTGTCTGGAGATGTTCCCCTATCCGTCCGGGCGCATCCACATGGGGCACGTCCGCAACTACGCCATCGGCGACGTGGTGGCGCGCTACAAGACCATGCGCGGCTTCAACGTGCTGCACCCGATGGGGTGGGACGCTTTCGGGCTTCCCGCCGAGAACGCGGCCATCGAGCACGGCGTCCATCCCGCGGTGTGGACCTACGAGAACATCGAGTACATGCGGGCCCAGCTCAAGCAGATGGGGTGCTCCTACGACTGGGACCGGGAGCTCGCCACCTGCGATCCCGAGTACTACAAGTGGGAGCAGCAGATCTTCATCCGGATGTTCGAGCGCGGCCTCGCCTACCGCAAGCGCTCCACCGTGAACTGGTGCCCCTCCTGCCAGACGGTGCTGGCCAACGAGCAGGTGGAGGCGGGGCGCTGCTGGCGGTGCGAGGCGGAGGTGGTGCCGAAGGAGGTCGAGGGCTGGTTCTTCAAGATCACCGAGTACGCCGAGGAGCTCCTGGCCTGGTGCGATCGCCTCCCGGGCTGGCCCGAGCGGGTCCTCACGATGCAGCGCAACTGGATCGGCAAGTCCGAGGGCGCTGAGTTCGATCTCCGGGTCGTCGGCGAAGGGAATCGCGCAATTAGGGTGTTCACGACCCGGCCGGACACTTCCTTCGGCATGACGTACGCCGTCCTGGCCCCGGAGCACCTGCTGGTGGATCGGCTGCTGGAGGACGACGCCGAACGGCGCGCCGTCGTCCAGTTCAGGGCCGAAGTCGCCCGGCAGTCTGAGATCGAGCGCCTGGCGGCCGACCGCCCCAAGCAGGGGCTCCGCCTCAAGGCCCGGGCCATCAATCCCTTCACGGAGGAGGAGATCCCGCTCTTCATCGCCGACTACGTGCTGACGGGCTACGGCACGGGCGCGATCATGGCCGTCCCCGGCGAGGATCAGCGGGACTGGGATTTTGCCGAGGAGCACGACCTGCCGATCATCGAGACCGTCCAGCGCCCGGCCGGGTGGGTGGGCGAGGCGTACACGGGCGACGGGACCAAGATCAACTCGGGGTTCCTTAACGGGCTGACGGTCGCCGAGGCCAAGCGAAAGGCGATCGACTGGCTCGTGGCCAAGGGGATCGGCGAGCCCCGGGTCCACTACCGCCTCCGCGACTGGGGGATCAGCCGCCGTGTACTGCGACCGCTGCAGCATGATCCCGGAGAAGGACGAGCGCCTGCCCGTCATCCTGCCGCGGGACGTCCAGCTGCGGGGCAAGGGCGGCTCGCCCCTGGCCGACGTGGCGCCCTTCGTGAACACGACCTGTCCCCGCTGCGGGGCGAAGGCGCGCCGAGAGACCGACACGATGGACACCTTCGTCGAGTCCTCCTGGTACTTCCTCCGCTACTGCTGCCCGACCTACACGCGCGGGATGCTGGACGCCGAGGCCGTCGCCTACTGGATGCCCGTGGACCAGTACATCGGCGGGATCGAGCACGCCGTGCTCCACCTCCTCTATTCCCGCTTCTACACCAAGGTGCTGCGCGATCTCGGCCTGACCAAGCTCGACGAACCCTTCGTAAATCTATTAACCCAGGGCATGGTCGTCAAAGACGGCGCCAAGATGTCGAAGTCCAAGGGGAACGTCGTGGACCCCGACGATCTGATCCGGGCGTTCGGCGCCGACACGGTTCGGCTGTTCTCGCTCTTCGCGGCGCCGCCGGAAAAGGACCTGGACTGGAACGATCGCGGCGTGGAGGGGGCCTCGCGCTTCCTGAACCGCGTCTGGCGCCTCGTCGCGGCGCACCTCGAGGAGCTGAACGGGGCCAGCCGTCAGCCCCGGACCGACACGCTCTCCGAGGAGGGGAGGCGCTTCCGGCGGACCGTCCACGAGACGATCAAGCGGGTGACCGACGACATCGAGGACAAATTCCACTTCAACACGGCCATCAGCGCCATCATGGAGCTGGTCAACGCCCTCTACGCCTTCGAGCCCGTCTCCCAGGACACGATGAGCCGCGAGGAGCGCGGCGCCCTGCTCCGGGAAGCCGTGGAAGCGCTGATCCTCCTGCTGGGCCCGTTCGCCCCGCACCTGGCCGAGGAGCTCTGGGCCCGGCTGGGCCACAAGGACCGCGTGTGCCGACAGCGGTGGCCGGAGCCCGACCCCCGGGCGCTGGCCCGCGAAGAAGTCCTCATCGTCGTCCAGGTGGACGGCAAGGTGCGGAGCCGCCTCACCGTGGAAGCCGGCGCCGGGGAGGAGCGAATCCGCGACCGGGCCCTGGCGGACCAGCGCGTCCGCGATTGGCTCCAGGCGCGCCAGGTTGATCGCGTGGTGGTCGTCCCCGGCAGGCTCGTGAACATCGTGACGACCCGCGCCAAATGAACTGGCGCGGGTGCCCGCAGAGGTGGCTCGCTTGCGCTCGCGCGTCCGTGAGGTCTACTTGAGCATGAGCCGGTGCCGTCGAGTCTGGGCCCTCGTCGCCGCGGCCATCGTGCTCCTGGCAGGCTGCGGCTACTCCCTCCGCGGGAGCCTGCCGGGGCACATCCGAACCGTGGCCGTCCCGGTGTTCGTCAACAAAACCCAGGAGCCGGCGGTGGAGAACTTCCTGACGCGGGCCGTCGTGGACGCCTTCGTCACCAGCGGGAGGCTCAAGGTCGTGCGGCTGGAGGAGGCCGACTCCATCCTGGAGGGCGAGATCGTCGGCTACCGGGTGGATTCGCTCTCCTTCGATCCCCGGGCCAACGTCCGCGAATACCGCTTGACCGTCACCCTGAACCTCCAATTCCGCGACGTCAGGCAGAACGTCACGCTCTGGCGCCAGGAGGGCATCCAGGAGAAGGCCGACTTCAGGGTCCCCGGCCAGGTTGCCGCCACGATCACCAGCGAGGAATCCGCCCTGCGGCTGGCGGCCGTGGACATCGGGCGCGCCATTGTCAACCTGGCAGTAGACCGGTTCTAGCTCCCCGCCGGATGGACTACGCCGGATTCCTCCGCGACGTGGAGCGTGAACGCGTTCCACCGATCGTCCTCCTCCACGGCGGCGAACCCCGGCTCCTCGACGAGGCCCTGGCCAAGATCACCGGCGCCCTCTTCTCGGACCCCTCCCTCCTCGCGCTGAACCGCGAGGTGTTCGATGGCGCGGAGACGGCGGGAGAGGACGTCGTGCGGTCCGCGCTCACGCTGCCGTTACTGGCCGCGGCTCGCCTCGTGGTGGTGAAGGACGCCCAGGCGCTCCCGGCGAAGACCGGGGACGCGCTGGTCGAATACTGCCGGGATCCCAGCCCCTACGCGCGGCTCGTCTTCCTCGCCAGCGAACCGCTGGCGCCCAGCCACTGGCTCCTGAAAGCCCTGCCGCCCGCCTCCGTGGTCGAAGTCCGCGGCCTCGCCGGGCGGGCCCTGGTCTCCTGGCTCCAGGCCCGCGCCCGGGAGGAGGGGGCCGACCTGACGGAGGGCGCGGCCCAGCTGCTGGTCCGCTGGGCCGGCGAGGATCTGACGACGCTCTCGGGCGAGCTGGAAAAGGCCCTCCTCTTCGCCGGGGAGCGCTCCATCACGGAGGACCATGTCCGGGGCGTGGTCGGCGAGCATCGACTGCTCAGGACGTTCGAGCTGACCGACGCCATCGAGCGTCGCGAGACCGGCCGCGCGCTGACGCTTCTGGAGAGCCTGCTCGCGTCGGGCGAGGAGCCGCTGGCGATCCTGGGCCTGCTCGCGCGACAGGTGCGGACGACGTGGCAGGTCGCCGAGTGGCGGAGGCAGGGAACGTCGGCGGAGGAGATCGCTCGTCTCCTTCGCCGCCCTCCCTTCGCCGTCGAGAGCCTGGCGGCGCGCGCCGCGACCCTCTCCGCGCCGTGGCTCGCCCGCGCCCTCGCCCGCTGCTGGGAGGTCGAGCGGAGCCTGAAGAGCGGCGGGCGCCCGCGGCCCGAGCTGACCCTCCTCGTCGCCGACCTCTGCCGGGCCGGATGAGGCGCGCCTTCCTGGTCGCGCTGGCCCTGCTGTCGGCCGTGGGCGGGCCGGCGGCCGGCGACGCCGGCGCGTCACGCCCCCCGCTGCTGGCGGGAGCGCGCGCGTTGGACGTCACGCCCCCCGTCGGGGTGCCGCTCGCGGGCTACGGGGGGGCGGGCCGACGACTCCTCATCCCCGACGTCCTGAACCGCTACCCCTCCGCGTTCTGGTTCAAGCCCTCGACGGGCGCTCATGATCCCATCATGGCCCGGGCCCTCGTCCTCCAGTGGGGTGAGCGGCGGGTGCTGTGGATCGCGGTGGACCTCGTGGGGCCGGACGGGGAGATGGTGCCGGAGCTCAGGGAGCGACTGGCGGCCCTCGGCCTCCGCTACGACGCCGTCATCCTGTCGGCCTCCCACACCCATTCGGGCCCCGGGGGATTTTCCCGGTCGCGGCTCTTCGCGTTCCTCGCCCTCGACCGCTTCGTTCCTCGGGTCCGCGAGCACCTCCTCGGCGGCATGGCCCAGGCCGCCGAGGAGGCCGACCGGATCAAAGCCCCCGCGCGCGTCGGCGTCGGGCGGGGAGAGGTGAAGGACGTGATCCGGAGCCGGGTGGGTCTGCCGCTGGATCCCGAGGTCGGCGTGCTGAAGGTCGTCGCCCTCGATGGGCGGCCGATCGCGCTCCTCTGGAACTACGCCATCCACGGGACGGTGCTCGGGAAGGAGAACCTGCTGCTCTCGGGCGACGTCATGGGGGCCGCCTCGCTGGAGCTGGAGCGGGCCCTGGGCGTCCCGGCGCTCTACACGAACGGCGCCGGCGGCGACGTGAGCCCGGCGCTCCGCGGCTGGCCTGGCGTCCGGCAGACCGCCGACACGCTCGCGCGGGAGGTCCTCACCACGTGGCGGCGAACTCCCGTGCAGCGCGAATCGGAGCTCCGCGCGGTGTCCGACCGCCTTCGCCTGCCGCCGCCGCGCCTGTCGCTCAGGAACTGTCTCGGCCGATGGGTGCCGGGCTGGCTGACCGTCGGCGTGGGATGGGGGTTCCCTTCCCAATCCGAGATGGTCGGGGTGGCCGTGGGCGCCAGCGCGTGGGTGACCGTCCCCGGAGAACTCCAGACCCGCCTCGGCCAGGCGGTGAAGGCCGAGGGGCGGAGGCTCTTCGGCGACGCCTTCGTCGTGGGAATCGCGAACGACTACGCCGGGTACTTCCTCACGGCCGAGGAGTACGCCCGGCCGAGCTACATCGCGTGCGCGAGCCTTTACGGGGAGGGAGGCGGACAGATCGTGGCCGCCCGGGCCATGGAAATCTTGGGTAGGCTGCGCCAGCGCGGGGAGGGACGCTAGTGGGCGACCAGGTGGCGGGCGAGGGCCGACTTCTTGCGGGCGGCGGTGTTCGGATGGATGACGCCCTTCGACACCGCCTTGTCGAGAATGCGGATCGCCTCATGCACCGAGGCGGGAGCCGCCGGCGCCTTGGCTCCGACGGCCTCGCGGGCTGCCTTGACCGCTGTGCGGATCCGGGTACGGATCGCCCGGTTCCGGAGCCGCCGGCGCTCATTCTGCCTGACCCGCTTCTTCGCGGACTTGATGTTGGCCACGTCGGAAGAAGGTACCCTCGCCCCCGTCGCGTGTCAAGGAATTTGTGCCCGTGACGCTCCCGGATCCCAACGAGAACGGTGGCACGCTCGCGTCGGTGGAGGCCGGGGTCGTCCGGGCGGTGGGGAGCATCGGCCTCGCCACGCTGGCCAGCCGGATCCTGGGGTTCGCCCGCGACGTGGTGGTGGCGCGGGCCTTCGGCGCGGCCTTCATCCCGGTGTTCACCGACTACCTGACCACCCGGCCGCGCGTCGAGTTCAACCGCATGGTCCGCGCGGTCGCCGGCGCGCTCCTGCTGGCGCTGTGCCTCGTCGCCGCCCTCGGCATCCTGCTGGCAGAGCAGATCGTGGGCGTGATGGCCTGGGGCTTCTCCGCCGACCAGCTGCGACGGGCCACCACGCTCACTCGCGTGATGTTCCCGTACCTCATCTTCGTGGGACTAGCGGCCCTCGCCATGGGGGTGCTGAACGCCCACCGCCGATTCTTCACCTCGGCGCTGGGGCCGGCGGTCCTCAACGTCGGAATCATCGCTGCGGTTCTCACGCTGACGCCCCATTTCAAGGTTCCCATCATGGCCCTCGCCGTCGGCGTTCTCGTCGGGGGGCTCGGGCAGTTCGTCATCCAGCTGCCGGAGATCCGGCGGGCCGGGGTGCCGCTCCGACCGTCCGCCGAACTGTCCCATCCGGCGCTGGGCCGGATCGCCCAGCTCCTCGGGCCGACGGTGTTCGGCCTGGCCGCCGTTCAGCTCAACGTCTTCGTGAACACGCTACTGGCCTCCCTCCTTCCGGGGGGGAGCATCTCGTATCTCTACTACGCCGACCGGGTCGTGGAGTTCCCGCTCGGCGTGTTCGGGATCGCCGTGGCCACGGCCGCCCTCCCGCCGATGGCCGAACAGGCGGCGCGCCGCGATCTGTCCGGTTTCCAGGAAACGATCAATTTCGCGCTCCGGCTCTCGTGCTTCGTGGCGATCCCGGCCTCGGCGGGACTCTGGCTCCTCCGCGAGCCGATCACGCGCGTGCTCTTCGAGCGTGGGCGCTTCGGCCCCGCGGAGACCCAGGCCACCGCCTGGGCGCTGGGCTTCTACGCCCTGGGGTTGACCGCGTTCGCCGCGGCGCGCATCGCCGCGCAGGCGTTCTACGCGCTGGGGGACTCCCGCACGCCTGTCAAGGCCGGTATCGCGGCTGTCGCTCTCAACGTCGTTGTTGCCGTCGCCCTGATGGGGCCGCTCCAGCATGGCGGGCTCGCTCTCGCCGCCTCGGCGTCGGCCACCGCCAATCTGGCCATCCTCCTCTGGCTGCTCCGATGGCGACTCGGAACCCTGGGCGGGCGGCGCATGGCGAAGAGCCTCTGGCGGGTGGCGGTGGCGACCGCGGTGATGAGCGCCTGGTGCGGCCTCCTGCGCTGGACCTGGCCCCTGAGCGCCACGGGCGGCGGCGGCGGCGGTGGCGTGGCTCGCGGCCGCGATCGGCGGAGCGGTGGGAACCTATGCCGCCGCGAGTCTCGCCCTCCGCGGCGAGGAGGGCCCCGCGCTGCTCGCGCTGGGGCGTCGGCGCGGGCGAAAGTTGCCTTCCCCTGGGGCAGGTTGATATACTTCCGACCTGAAGGACCTCGGATGCTCCTGTTCCCCCAGCCGGCGAAGGACGCCTCGGCGAGGGCCGGTCATCAGCGACCCGGCCCGCATGCCCGGGGCGTCGGCGTTTTTCCTCATCGCTGATGGATTCCGTGACCGAGCACCTCGAAGCCCTCCAGACGGAGCGGGGGGCCTCCCCCAACACTCTGTCCGCCTACCGTCGCGACCTGTCGGGGTTCACGCGATTTCTCCGCCGCCGTGGCTCGACGATCGAGCGCGCCAGCGCCGATCAGGTGGCGCGCTACCTGCTGGCTCTCCGCCAGGCGGGACTCGGGCCGCGGAGCGTGGCCCGACACCTGTCGGCCGTGCGCGGGCTCTACCGCTTCCTCGTACGGGAGGGACGCCTGGGGCGCGACCCCACCGAGCGCCTGGAGGCGCCGCGACCGCCGCGCCGGCTGCCCCGGACCCTGTCGCCCAAAGAAACCGAGCTTCTCGTGGAATCCCCGCCAACGGACGATCAGATCGGCCTCAGGGATCGAGCCCTTCTGGAACTCCTCTACGCCACCGGCATGCGCGCCTCGGAATGCCTCGCCCTCCGGATCGAGGACGTGAACCACGCCGCCGGCTATGTCGTCTGCACGGGGAAGGGGGACCGGCAGCGGCTGGTCCCCGTGGGCGCCCAGGCCCTCCACTGGCTGCGGGTGTACCTCAAGACCGCGCGGCCCGCGCTCACCCCGCGCGCCGACCCGGGAACCCTCTTCGTCAACCGCGCGGGCCGCAGGCTCTCCCGCCAGGGGCTCTGGGGGATCATCAAGAAGGCCGCCCGGCGCGCCGGCGTCCGGGCGGTCGTGTCGCCCCACACGCTCCGCCACTCCTTCGCCAGCCATCTGCTCGAGCGCGGGGCCGACCTCCGATCCATTCAGGCCATGCTCGGTCACGCGGACATTTCCACGACGCAGATCTACACCCACCTGCCGTCGGCGGCCGTTCGCGACATGTACCGCCGGTTCCATCCGAGAGCCCGGGCCAGCGCATGAGGGCCGCCGTGTGGTCACGGACCTCCCCGGGCGCCGTTCGAGCGCCGGCGGTGCCGCGATGATGGTCCTCCAGCGACGGACCTATCCTCAGGTTGACCCGGGGGCGGCCGAGCTTATGCACCGCTCGCTTGCTGTGTGCCCGGCCGGGGCGAGCGTCCGGGACGCGCTCGGCCTGCTCCGGCGGCGCGGCCTGCGCCTGCTGGTGGCGCACGAGCGGAACGTGGCGGGCGTCATTCTTCCCGCCGATCTGAAGAGGGCCCGCGCCCTGGGCCTGGGATCGAGGCGCGCCGAGGACGTGGCGCGGTGGGGAAGCCCCGTCGTCAGCGTGCGCGCGTCGGAGGTGACCGTGCGCCGCGCCCTCCTCGCGGGCGCTCCCGCCGTGCTCGTGAGGGAGGGGCGGCGGATCGTGGGCGCTGTGGAGCCTGCGCGTGGCGAGCTCGGGCGCCCGGCGCTGTCGCTTCTGCCCCGCCTGGAGCGCGAGCTGCCCGGCGCCACGCTCGCCCGGCTCCGCCGGATCGGAGCGACTGCGGAGGCCATGAGCGCGAGGGCTTACGCGGTGGGCGGTTTTGTCAGGGATTTGCGGCTCGGGCGCCAGGCCGCCGAGCTCGATATCGCAGTGGAGGGCGACGGCCTGGCCCTGGCCCGCCACCTGGCGGAGGAGTGGGGCGGCAATCTGCTCGTCCATCGGACGTTCGGCACCGCGACGCTGGAAGGGGGGAGCGGGCCGCGGGTGGACATCGCCACGGCGCGCCGCGAGCGGTACCGGACGCCCGGTTGCCTGCCCGACGTCACCCCCGCCTCGATCGAGGAAGACCTGGCCAGGCGGGACTTCAGCGTGAACGCCATGGCCGTCGCGCTAGCGCCCCAGAGGTTCGGCGATCTCCTCGACCCGCTCCGGGGCGCCGCCGACCTCGCTCGCCGCCGGCTCCGCATTCTTCACCCGCTCTCCTTCGTGGAGGATCCGACGCGCATCCTGAGGGCCGCCCGGTATCAGTCGCGGCTGGGGCTGACGCTGGACCCCGCCAGCCTGCGCGGCTTGCGGCTCGCGATCGAAGTCGCGCCGTACCCAGCTCTCTCGGGGCAGCGGCTCGCGGCAGAGCTGGAGCTGATCCTGGCCGAGCCCGAGGGCCCGCGCAGCCTGACCACCCTCGGGCGGTGGGGCGGCTTCAGAATCCTCGACGCCGCGCACCGGTTCTCTTCTCGGACAGCGCGGAGGGTCGCCGAGCTGGGCCGCCTGCTCGACTGGCTCCGCCGCCACGCCATCGCCTACGACGCCCTTCCGCTGGGACTCCTGGCCCTCTTGGCAAGCACCCCCCAGGACGTCGCGCAGCGCGGCCTCAAGCGGCTGGCCCTGGCCGGCGAGCCCCTGGCCCGGCTCACGGCCGCGCTCCGTGACGGGCCCGCGCTGGCCGAACGCCTCGCCCGAGAGCGGGAGGCCCCGCCCAGCGGCCGCGCCGCCCTCATGCGCGAGCGTCCGCTCGAGAGTCTGGCGGGGGCGTGGCTCGTGGGCGATGCCCCCGCGCGCGGTCAGGTCGAGTGGTTTCTCGCCGAAGGGCGGACGGTTCACGCGCTCCTGGGAGGCGACGACCTTCTGGCGCTGGGCGCCGCGCGCGGCCCGCGGATGCGGGAGCTGCTGGATCGCCTCCGCGACTGCCGCCTCGATGGGCTGGCGAGGACCCGCGAGGAGGAGCTGGCCCTGGTGCGCCAATGGATCGGCCCCGCCGAAAGGAGGCTGAGGTGCCAGTCAAATACATCTTCGTAACGGGAGGCGTGGTGTCCTCCCTGGGCAAGGGGATCGCCGCGGCTTCCATCGGGGCGCTCCTGGAAGCCCGCGGATTCCGGGTCACGCTCCAGAAGATGGACCCGGACATCAACGTGGACGCGGGGACCATGAGCCCGTACCAGCACGGCGAGGTGTTCGTCACCGATGACGGGGGCGAGACGGACCTCGACCTGGGCCACTACGAGCGCTTCACCAGCGCCCGGATGACCCGGGACCACAACGTCACCACCGGCAAGGTTTACGGGGCCGTCATCGAGAAGGAGCGACGGGGCGACTATCTGGGCCGCACGGTGCAGGTGATCCCGCACATCACCGATGAGATCAAGGCCTCGATCCGGAAGGTGGCCAAGGACGTGGACGTCGTGGTGGTCGAGATCGGCGGCACCGTGGGCGACATCGAGGGCCTGCCGTTCCTGGAGGCCGTCCGCCAGCTCAAGAAGGACGTGGGGCGGGAGAACGTGATCTACGTCCACCTCACGCTGGTGCCGTTCATCCAGGCCGCCGCCGAGCTCAAGACCAAGGCGACCCAGCACTCGGTCAAGGAGCTCCGCGCCATCGGGATCACCCCCGACATCCTCCTCTGCCGGACGGATCGGTACCTTCCCCCCGGGATCAAGTCCAAGATCGCGCTCTTCTGCGACGTCGAGGAAGACGCGGTCATCACCGCCAAGGACGTAGAGACCGTGTACGAGGTGCCCCTGGTCTTCCACCGTGAGGGGCTGGACGCCAGCGTCGTGAAGCTCCTGGGGCTCCCGGATCGCCCCATCGATCTCTCCCGCTGGGAAGCCGTCGTCCGGAAGGTCAAGTCGCCGCGCCACGAGACCCACATCGGGGTCGTCGGCAAGTACGTCGAGCTCAAGGACTCCTACAAGAGCCTCTCGGAGGGGCTGGCCCACGGCGGCATCGCCAACGAGGCCCGGGTCACCGTGACCTGGGTGGACGCCGAGCAGGTGGAGCGCGACGGGCCCGCCCCGCATTTCCAGGGGATCCACGGCATCCTGGTCCCCGGCGGCTTCGGCGACCGGGGCATCGAGGGGAAGATCCAGTCCATCCGGTACGCCCGCGAGCGCGGGGTCCCGTTCTTCGGGATCTGCCTCGGGATGCAGTGCGCGGTGATCGAATTTGCGCGGAACGTGTGCGGACTCGCCGGAGCAAACTCGTCAGAGTTCAACCCCAACGCGCGCCACAAAGTCATCGACCTGCTCCCGGAGCAGCGCAGCGTGACGGCCAAGGGCGGCACCATGCGGCTGGGGCTCTACCCGATCCTGCTCGCCGAGGGAAGCGCCGCGTCCCGCGCCTACGGCCAGGGGATCATCCAGGAGCGCCACCGCCACCGCTTCGAGGTGAACAACGAGTACCTCAAGGATCTGGAAAAGAAGGGGCTCCGGGTCTCCGGCCTCTGGGCCGAGAAGCAGCTCGTGGAGATCATCGAGCTCCCCGACCACCCCTGGTTCGTCGCCGGCCAGTTCCACCCCGAGCTGCGCTCCCGGCCCGTGGAGCCCCATCCGCTCTTCGCCGCGTTCATCAAGGCCGCCCTGGCTCACGGCGGGCATTAGGACCATGCCGGCCGGACGCGCGAGCGGAGGCGAGCCTCCTCAGCGGGCACCCGAGCGGGTCGGCGGAGCCGACCCCCCAATGCGAGGGTCGCGGGAGGTCGTCGTCGGAAAGGTCCGGATCGGAGGCGACAACCCGCTGGCCCTCATCGCCGGCCCCTGCGCCATCGAGGACGAGCCCCACGCCCTGATGCTGGCCGAGCGGCTCGCGCGCGTCGCCCGGGACGCCAAGGTGCCGTTCATCTACAAGTCCTCCTACGACAAGGCCAACCGCTCCTCGGTGGACTCCTATCGCGGCCCAGGCCTCCGCCAGGGGCTCAGCATCCTTCGGCGCGTCCGGGAGACCGTCGGCTGCCCCGTGCTGTCGGACGTTCACGACGTCTCGGAGGTCGAGCCCGCCGCCGAAGTGCTGGACGTGCTCCAGGTGCCGGCCTTCCTCTGCCGGCAGACCGACCTCGTCCTGGCCTGCGGGCGCACGCGGAAGCCCGTGAACGTCAAGAAGGGGCAGTTCCTGTCGCCGCGGGAGATGGGGAACATCGTGGAAAAGCTCCGCTCCACTCAGAACGACCAGATACTGCTCACCGAACGTGGCACCACCTTCGGCTATAATAACCTGGTCGTGGACTTCCGAGCTTTTCAGATCATGCGGGAGTTCGGCTATCCCGTCGTCTTCGACGCGACCCACTCCCTGCAGCTACCCGGCGGCGAGGGGACCCGGTCGGGCGGCGAGCGGAAGTACGTCCCCGCTCTGGCCAGAGCAGCGGTGGCGGTTGGAATCGACGCATTATTCATGGAGATCCACGAAGACCCCGACCGGAGGCTGAAGGACGGCCGCCCGCTCTCCGACGGCCCGAACATGCTGCGCCTCGACGACCTCCCGCGGCTGCTGGCGGAGATCACGGCCATTCGGGCCGCCCTCGGCCGATGACGAGGGACGACCGGCTCAAGCTGGCCGGGCGCGTCCTCAGGCTGGAGGCGGAGGGGATCCTCGGCCTGGTGTCCCGCCTCGACGCCCGGTTCCTGACGGTGGTGGACCTCCTCCACGACTGCCGGGGACGCGTGATCGTCACGGGCATGGGGAAGTCCGGGCTCGTGGGCCGAAAGATCGCGGCCACGTTCGCCAGCACGGGCACCCCCGCCTACTTCCTCCACCCGGCGGAGGGGGTCCACGGCGACATCGGCATGGTGGCCCGCGACGACGTCGTCCTGGCCATCTCCAACTCGGGAGAAACGGACGAGCTCCTCGCGATCCTCCCCCAGCTCAAGCGGCTCGGCGTGCCCCTCATCCTCCTGACGGGGACGCCCACGTCCACGCTGGCCAAGCAGTCCGACGTGGTGCTGGACGTGAGCGTGGCGGAGGAAGCGTGCCCGATGAACCTGGCCCCCACCTCCAGCACCGCGGCGGCGCTGGCCCTTGGGGACGCGCTCGCCATGGTCCTCCTCGATCTCAAGGGGCTCAGGCCGGAAGACTATGCGGCGCTCCACCCGCGCGGCGCCCTCGGTTGGCGGGCCCTGTTCAGGGTGGCGGACCTGATGCACGCGGGCGAGGCCGTCCCCAGGGTCCACGAGGACGCGCCCATGGCGGAGGTGATCCGTGAGATGACCGACAAGCGCCTCGGCGTCACAACGGTGGTGGAGGCCACGGGGCGGCTGGTCGGGATCTTCACGGACGGTGACCTCCGCCGCGTCCACCTCAAGGACCAGCCGATCGCCGCCCTCAGGGCGCGGGACTGCATGACCCGGTCGCCCAAGCTCATCGGGAAAGACGAGCTCGCGGCCAAGGCGCTCCAGGTCATGGAGTCCTTCGCCATCACCAGCCTCGTCATCGTGGACGAGGCCCAGCGCCCCCTGGGCATCATCCACCTGCACGACATCCTTCGCGCCAAGATCGTCTGACCCCCCGCCCGTTCTTAGATCTTGCCTGGATGGGCAACCTGGTATTAGACTTGCATCCGGTATGGCCTTTTCGCCCCAACGGCTGTCACGCTGGATCCTCACGGGGGTGACCCTCTTCGCCCTCTTCGTGGTGGGGGTCCTCGTCATCCGGGGGTACCTGACCCGCCCCCCCCATGACCTTCCCCCGAGCAAGGCCGACTACCGCATCAAGGAGGTCCGCCTCCAGGAACAGGGGAGCGGCAAGGTTCAGTGGCGGCTCACGGCCGACCAGGCCGAGGTCTTCGAGCGCGAGGGGAAGACCGTCATGCGGAAGGTGACCGTCACGATCCAGGACCCCGACCGGACCTGGACGGTTACCGGCGAGGAGGGCGACCTCCTGGACGCCACCAAGAACGTGGAAATCCGCAAGAACGTCGTGCTGGTCTCGAGCGACGGCCTCCGGCTCGAGACCGACCGCCTCTCCTGGCAGGCCAAGGAGCGACGCCTCTGGACCAGCGAACCGGTGACGATCTTCCGCCAGGGCGCCATGGTGAGGGGCCAGGGACTGGAGGCCTGGATGGCGGATGAGCGGACCCAGGTGAAGGGGCGCCTCCGGGCCACCTTCTCCGAGCGAGCCGGGGAGCGGGCGCGGTGAGGGGGCAGGGGCTCCTCGCTCTGGCGCTCCTCGGAGCCCTCCTGGGCCCGGCGGTCCCGCCATTCCCCGGTGACGCTCCGGCCCAGCCCGCCAAGCCGAAGAAGCCGGCGGCCCGGTCGGACGCCCCCGCGCCCAAGCCGGAGGAGGACGAGAAGAATCAGCCCGTGACCGTGGACGCGGACCAGATGGAGAGCCTACAGAAAGAAGGGTTGGTCATCTTCACCGGCAACGTGGTGGCGCGTCAGAATAACTCGGTTCAGTACGCCGACCGGACTGAGGTGTACTTGGACCAAAAGGGAGAGCGCATCGTTCGGACCGTCTCGGTGGGCAACGTCAGGATCATCACCAAGGACTGCCGCACCGGCACCGCGAAGCGGGCGGAATACTACGACGCCGAGCAGCGCGTCGTGCTCATCGGCAACGCGCGGGTCTGGCAGGAGGACAACGTGGTGACGGGCGACCGGATCACGATCTACCTGGCCGAGGAGCGGAGCGTGGTCCAGAGCGGCAACCAGGAGCGCGTGAAGGCGGTGTTCTACCCGAAATCGCAGGAACGCCGGAGCGACAGGCCGAAGGTGTCGGGCCCCTTCCCGTGCCCGTGAGCCTCCCATGGAAGGCCTGATCGCTCAGGGGCTGCTCAAACGCTTTGGCGCGCGGCGTGTCGTTGATCACGTCGGCTTCGACATCCAGCGGGGCGAAGTGGTCGGCCTCCTCGGCCCGAACGGGGCGGGGAAGACCACATCCTTCTACATGATGGTGGGGCTCCTCAAGCCCGACGGCGGGGGGATCTTCCTCGAGGGCGAGGAGATCACCGACCTGCCCATGTACAAGCGCTGCCGGATGGGGATCGGGTATCTCCCCCAGGAGTCTTCCGTGTTCAGGAAGCTGACCGTCGAGGAGAACCTGCTGGCGATTCTCGAGACCCTGGACCTCTCGCACAGCGAGCGGATCGGCCGGCTCCGGGAGCTGCTCCAAGAATTGGACCTGACCCCCCTCGCCCGCCACAAGGCGTTCACGCTGTCGGGCGGGGAGCGGCGGCGCCTGGAAATCACGCGCGCGCTCGTCACGTCGCCCCGGTACCTCCTCCTCGACGAGCCGTTCACCGGGATCGACCCGATCGCGATCGGTGACATCCAGGAGATCGTCGCCCGGCTCCGGGAGCGGGGCATCGGCATCCTCATCACGGACCATAACGTGCGCGAGACACTCGCCATCACCGATCGCGCCTACATCCTCTACGACGGAAAGATCCTCGTGTCGGGCACCGCCATGGAGCTGGCCCAGAACCCCACCGCCCGCGAGATTTACCTGGGCGAGAAGTTCTCGCTCTAGGGTCCAGGGGCGAGGACGATCCCGATGGCCATCGAGGCGCGCCTCTCTCTCCGGCAGACCCAGCGGGTCGTGATGACCCCGCTCCTGCAGCAGGCGATCCAGCTCCTCCAGCTGTCCACGCTGGAGCTCCAGGAGCTGGTGCAGAAGGAGCTCCTCGAGAATCCCCTCCTGGAGGAGTTGCCCCCCGACGGGGCCGAGGCCCCCGACGGGGCCGCCGAGGAGGCGAGCCCCGCTCCCGCCGCGACGCCGCCCACGTCGGAGGCGCCAGCCGGTGACGGGGCATCCCTCGATCCCGCCCAGACGGACGTGCTGCCCTTCGATCTCACCGCCGCCATCTTCGACTATCCGGAGGAGCCCACGCTGGTGCAGCAGGAGGACCGGGAGGAGCCGCCCTTCGAGAATTTCAGCCGCAACGATTCCTCCCTCGCGGACCACCTGGACGAGCAGCTCCGGATGGCGTCCGACGACCCGCGCGTCCGGGCCATCGGGGAGGCCATCATCGGCAACCTCGACGAGGACGGCTACCTTCGCTGCGAGCTGGAGGAGATCGCCAAGAACACGGGCGCGGGGATCGCCGAGGTGGAGAAGGTGCTCGTCGAACTCATCCAGAAGTTCGACCCGCCGGGGATCGCCGCCCGGACTCCCCAGGAGTGCCTGCTGAACCAGCTCCGGGCGGACCCCATGCCCGACCCCGTGGCGATCGAGATCGTGGAGCAGCACTTCGAGGCCCTCGAGCGCCGCCGGTACCTGGACATCTCCAAGGCGCTGAGGCTCCCTATCGAGCGGATCATGGAGGCGGTGGAGGAAATCCAGGCCCTGGAGCCGAAGCCAGGCCGGCGGTTCGGGGCGCCGGACACCCGCTACATCACCCCCGACGTGTTCGTCCACAAGATGGGCGACGAGTATACGGTCGTCCTGAACGAGGACGGGATTCCCCGCCTCAGGGTGAATTCCCTGTACCGGAGCCTCCTCCGCGGCTCCGGCCAGGAGGCCAAGCAGTACGTGGAGCAGAAGCTCCGCTCGGCCATCTGGCTCATCAAGAGCGTGCACCAGCGCCAGCGGACCCTCTACCGCGTCACCGAGAGCATCGTGAAGTTCCAGCGGGAGTTTCTCGACAAGGGGCTCGCCTGCCTCCGGCCGCTCGCGCTCCGGGACGTCGGGGAGGACATCGGCATGCACGAGTCCACGATCAGCCGCGTCACCACCAACAAGTACGTGCAGACCCCGCAGGGGCTCTTCGAGCTCAAGTACTTTTTCCACAGCGGCATCGCCACCGGCGCCGGGGACATGGTGTCCTCGCTCTCCGTCAAGAAGATGATCCGCGATCTCCTGGAGACGGAAGAGCCCTCCAAGCCGCTCTCCGACCAGGAGATCGCCCAGGTCCTCAAGGAGCGGGGGCTCGTCATCGCCCGACGCACGGTGGCCAAGTACCGGGAGGAGCTCGGCATCCTGCCCTCCCACCGACGGCGGCTCGCCCCGAAGAAGCGTTAGAGGTGCCGGCCATGCGTTACATCATCAGCAGCCACGGCGTCGCCCCCACACCCGCCTTCCGCCAGATGGTGGAGCGGAAGGTCGGCAAGCTGGGGCGGATCCTCCCGAAGATCATCGAGGCCAAGGTGATGCTGTCGGCCGAGAAGTACCGCAGAACCGCGCACATCACGCTCCTCGCGAAGCGTCGGGTCTTCAGGAGCGAAGAGACGGCCGGGGACCTCGCGGCGGCGGTGGATCTGGCGATCGACGCGCTCACCCGGCAGGTGCGGCAGGTCAAGGACCGGCTCCGCCAGCGGAAGCCCCGGGTCTCGCGCCACCGGCCCCCCGCCCGCATGCCGAGCGACGGCGAGCCCGCCGCGGGCCCGCTGGTGGTCTCCCGGCGCGTCCCCGCCAAGCCCATGTCCGTGGAGGAAGCCGTGATGCAGCTCGGGCTCCGGGACGATCAGTTCCTGGTCTTCACCAACGCCGCCACCGAGACGGTCAACGTCCTCTACCGCCGGAAGAACGGCGGGCTCGGTCTCATCGAGCCGGTGGCCTGATGCCGGGCCAATTGACTTCGCCACGACCCACTTCGTGCGACCCATCCACTGGATGGGTCCCCCGCGCCAGGGATGGCCTTCGGCCATTGATCAGCGTCGGTCGTCGCCGGTCCTCACCGTACAACCGCGTACGCCTCCGGCCGGCTCCTCCCTCGGGCCTTGTCTGGCTTGCCACTTGGCCCGGCACTCCCGGATGAACGAGAAGCCGCGCTTCGCCATCATCACCGGCCTCAGCGGGGCGGGGAAGAGCTACGCCATCAAGTGCTTCGAGGACATGGGGTACTTCTGCGTGGATAACCTGCCCACGACGCTCATCCCGACGTTCGCCGAGCTCTGCGCCCAGTCCACCCGTGAGATCCGGCGGATCGCCCTGGGCGTGGACGTCCGGGAGGGGGAGTACCTGGCCCACCTGGTGGAGACCCTCCAGGAGCTGAAGGCGAAGGGATACCCCACGGAGGTGCTGTTCCTCGAGGCGGGGGACGAGTCGCTCGTCCGGCGCTATCACGAGACGCGGCGTCGGCACCCCCTCGCGGGGGAGGGCAACGTCCTGGACGGGATCCGTGCCGAGCGGAAGGCGATGGCCGACCTCCGGGAGATCGCCGATCGGATCGTGGACACCTCCGGCCTGACCGTCCACCAGCTCAAAGAGCTGGTGGTGGACTTTTACGGGGAGGCGAGGACGCGGGGCGCCCTCACGGTGTCGCTGGTCTCCTTCGGCTACAAGCACGGCCTCCCGTACGACTCGGACCTGGTCTTCGACGTCCGCTTCCTCCCCAATCCTCACTTCGTGGAAGAGCTACGCCCCCTCGATGGTCGGGCGCCAGCGGTGAGGGACTTCGTCCTCCAGCACGCCGAGAGCCGCCAGCTCCTGGACCGGCTCAAAGACCTGCTCGCCTTCCTCCTGCCCTTCTACCAGCGGGAGGGCAAGGCGTACCTCACCGTCGCGCTCGGCTGCACCGGAGGGCGGCACCGGTCCGTCGTCCTCGTCGAAGAGCTCCGCCCGTTCCTCGAGGCCCAGGGGTTCCCGCCCACGGTCACTCACCGGGACCTCGACCGTGAGTGATGCCCGCCGGGAGCCGAGCGCGCGCGATCCGCTGACCTTCCTCTTCGGCGTTCACAACCACCAGCCGACGGCTAACTTCGACTGGGTGATCCGCGAGGCCACGGATCACGCCTACCACCCCTTCCTGGCCCTCCTCCAGCAGTTCCCGGAGCTGCCCGCTACGGTTCACACATCGGGCGGGCTCCTCATGTGGCTGAAGGAACAGGCGCCCCGCACGTTCGACCTGCTGGGGACGCTGGCGGCAAGGGGGCAGGTCGAGCTACTGACCGGCGGCTTCTACGAGCCGATCCTCCCCATCCTGCCCGACTGGGACAAGGTGGGCCAGATCGGCGAGCTCACTGACTTCATCCGCCGTCACTTCGGGGTGACCCCGCGGGGGATGTGGCTGGCCGAGCGGGTCTGGGAGCCCCACCTGCCGAAGGCGCTCCGGGAGGCGCGAGTCGAGTACGTCCTGGTGGACGACAGCCACTTCGGCCTGGCCGGGCTGAACCCCGCCGACTTGGGCGGCTACTATCTGACCGAAGAGCAGGGCGCGACCCTGGCGGTGTTTCCGATCAGTCAGCGCTTGCGGTATCTGGTCCCCTTCGCCGAGCCCGAGGACACCCTCGCCTACCTCGCCGAGAGGCGGGAGACGGCGGGCAGCCTGACGCTGGTGGACGACGGGGAGAAGTTCGGGGTCTGGCCGGGGACGCACCGGCTCTGTCACGAAGCGGGCTGGCTCCGGCGCTTCTTCGAGGCGGTGGTCGGCGCCTCGTGGCTGCGTGCCTCCACGCCCTCCCGATACCTCGACAGCCACCCCCCACGCGGCAGCATCTACCTCCCCACCGCGGCCTACCGGGAGATGGGGGAGTGGGCGCTGCCGGCCGACGCCGCCCGCGAGCTCGAGGAGGCCAAGCACCGCATCCAGGCGCTCCCCGACGGGGAACGGCTCGTCACGCTCCTCCGCGGCGGGTTCTGGCGGAACTTCCTCGTCAAGTATCCGGAGGTCAACGACCTCTACTGGACCATGCTGCGGCTTTCCCGCGCCCTCCACGACTGCCTGGCCCAGCGCCCCGCTGATCCGAGGCTTCGCGAAGCCCGGAGGCATCTCTGGCGCGGCCAGGGCAACGACACCTACTGGCACGGAGTGTTCGGCGGATGCTACCTCCCTCATCTCCGCCGGGGCGCGCGGCAGGCCCTCCTCGCGGCCGAGCGGCTGCTGGCCGAGGCCACGAAGGCTCCACCCATGGCCTGGAGCCGCGGGGACCTCAACGGCGACGGGCGCGCCGAGCTGCGCGTCCGGACCCGGACGCTGGCGCTAACGCTCCACCCGTCGGCGGGGGGAAGCGTCACCGAGCTGGCGTCTCTCGCCAAGCCGCTGGATCTGGCTGACGTGCTGACCCGCCGGCCGGAGGCCTACCATGCGCGGGTCAAGGCCGCTCCCGCTCAGGGGAGCGAGAATGGCGCGAGGACGATCCACGAGCGGCTGGAGGTCAAGGAGGCCGGCCTCGCCGAGTTGCTGGTGTATGACCGCTTCAGGCGCGCGTCCCTCCTGGATGGGCTCTTCCCGGAATCGGGGGAGCTCGATCCGCTCCACCCCTGGGACTTGGCAGACGTGGTTCTCGGGGACCAGCCGATGGAGCACCGAATTCGCCGTCGGCCCGGTCAGCTCGCCATACTCTTTTCGAGAGCAAATCCCGGAGGATGGCCTCTCCTCATTGAGAAAACGGTGACAGCCCGGGAGAAGGCCTCCGAGGTGAGCGTGAGCTACCACCTCCGCTGGAAGGGGAGCCGCCGACTCAGGGCGCGCTGGGCGGTGCAGTGGAACCTCGCCCTGACGGGGGGCGACCTCCCGGAACGGTACTACGACCTCCCCGGTCGGCCGAGCCTCCGCAGCCGAGGCGCCGCGGCTGACCGGGTCGGCGTGGAGCTCGTGGATGAATGGGTGGCGCTCGCCGCCGCCGTCCGCTGGGAGCGGCCCGCCGCCGTCGGGTGGGCGCCCGTGGAAACGGTCTCGCTCTCCGAAGCGGGCCTGGAGCGGATCTTCCAGGGCGCGTCGCTGCTCCTGGTCTGGCCTCTGGCCCTGGAGCCGGGCGAAGACTGGGTGGAGCGCGTGCGCCTCACGATCAGGGATCGAGCCAATTCTCCTTGAGGCCGTTCCGGCGATGTGCTAACGTACCGTTCTTAGAGCCAAAGGAAACTTTCGAGCGGGAGGAGTGACATGGTGCAGGCCGAACACCTCTTCACCTCGGAGTCGGTGACGGAGGGACACCCGGACAAGATCGCCGACCAGATCTCCGACGCCGTGCTCGACGCGATCATCGCGCAGGACCCCGTCGGCCGCGTCGCGTGCGAATGCCTCCTCACCACCGGCCTCGTGGTCGTCGCGGGCGAAATCACGACCTCCTGCTACGTGGACATCCCGCGGATCGCCCGCGAGACGATCAAGGAGGTGGGCTACACCCGCGCCAAGTACGGGTTCGACTACGAGACCTGCGGCGTCATCACGGCCATCGACGAGCAGTCGGCGGACATCGCCATGGGTGTGGACGCGCTGGGCGCGGGGGACCAGGGGCTCATGTTCGGCTACGCGTGCCGGGAGACGCCGGAGCTGATGCCGCTCCCGATCATGCTCGCCCACCGCCTCGTCCGCCGGCTCACGGAGGTGCGGCGCACGGGCGTCCTGGAGTACCTGCGGCCGGATGGCAAGAGCCAGGTCACGGTCCGGTACGTGGACGGCAAGCCGCGCTCGGTGGAGACGGTGGTCGTCTCGGCCCAGCACAGCCCCGACGTCACCCTCCAGCAGATCCGCGAGGACATCATCCAGCACGTCATCCAGCCCGCGATCCCGCCCGACCTCCTGGACCCCAAGCGCTGCGTCTTCCACATCAACCCCACGGGGCGGTTTGTAAGGGGTGGACCCATGGGGGATACAGGACTCACCGGCCGGAAGATCATCGTGGACACCTACGGCGGCTCGTGCCCTCACGGCGGCGGCGCGTTCTCGGGGAAGGACCCCACCAAGGTGGACCGGTCCGCGTGCTACATGGCCCGGCACATCGCGAAGAATATCGTCGCCGCGGAGCTCGCGGAGCGGGTCCAGGTCCAGGTGGCGTATGCCATCGGCGTCGCCGATCCGGTCTCGATCATGGTGGACACGTTCGAGACGGGCAAGGTCCCCCACGGGAAGCTCCAGGACATGATCCGGCGGCACTTCGACCTGACCCCCGCGGGCATCATCAAGTATTTGAACCTTCGCCGGCCGATCTTCAAGAAGACGGCAGCGTACGGGCACTTTGGCCGGAACGAGCCCGAGTTCACCTGGGAGCGCACCGACCGCGTCAAAGACCTCCGGGACGACGCCTAACTCTAACTCGGAGGGGGGCTTTGCCCCCCTTCCGACGCCCCTCGGCGAAGCCGCCCCCTCGCTTCGCTCGGGGCTTCGGGGGCTGCCTCCCCCCAGGGGCAATAGGTTGCGGTGGCGAAGCCGCCGCTCGAACGCGCCAATGATATTCCGCGAGGTGACTCTGTGACCGAGCACGACGTCAAGGACCTGGCCCAGGCCGCCGCCGGGCGCCTCCGCATCGAGTGGGCCGAGCACTCCATGCCGGTCCTCCGCCAGATCCGCGAGCGGTTCGCCAAGGAGCAGCCGCTTGCCGGCGTCCGGGTGGGGGCCTGCCTTCACGTCACAACGGAAACCGCGGTCCTGATGACGACGCTCAAGGCCGGCGGGGCCCGCGTCGCCCTCTGCGCCTCGAACCCGCTGTCCACCCAGGACGACGTGGCCGCGGCCCTGGTCAAGGGATTCGACGTCCCCGTCTTCGCCCACAAGGGGGAGGACACCGCGCGCTACTACCGGCACATCCAGGCCGTGCTCGCCATCACCCCCCAGATCACCATGGACGACGGCGCCGACCTGATTTCCACGCTCCACGGCGCCCAGCGGCAGCTGCTTCCCGGCGTCATCGGCGGCACGGAGGAGACCACCACGGGCGTGATCCGGCTCCGGGCCATGGAGCGGGAGGGCGTCCTCGCGTACCCCATCATCGCCGTCAACGATGCCGACACCAAGCACCTCTTCGACAACCGCTACGGGACCGGGCAGTCCACCATCGATGGGATCCTCCGCGCGACGAACACCCTCCTCGCCGGCAAGATCCTGGTGGTCGCGGGGTACGGCATGTGCGGCCGGGGCGTGGCGGCGCGCGCCCACGGCATGGGCGCTCAGGTGGTGATCACCGAGGTGGACCCCCTCCGGGCGCTCGAAGCAGTGATGGACGGGTACCAGGTGCTGACGATGAGCCGCGCCGCCGAGATCGGCGACGTCTTCGTGACCGTGACCGGCAACACGGGCGTGATCAGGAAGGAGCACTTCCCGCGGATGAAGGACGGCGCCATCCTTGCCAACTCGGGCCACTTCAACGTCGAGATCGACCTCGAGGCCCTGGCGGCCCTGAGCCGCTCCCGCCGGACCGTGCGCCCCCTCGTGGAGGAGTACACGCTGCCCGGCGACCGCCGCATCTACGTCCTGGGCGAAGGGCGCCTGATCAATCTGGCCGCCGCCGAGGGGCATCCCGCGGCGGTCATGGACATGAGCTTCGCCAATCAGGCCCTGGCGGTGGAGCACCTCGTCAAGCACGGGAAGGCGCTGGACAAGCGGGTGTACGGCGTGCCCCGGGAGATCGACCGCGAGATCGCCCGGCTGAAGCTCGCCTCGATGGACATCCAGGTGGACGAGCTGACCCCGGACCAGGAGAGGTACCTCTCTTCATGGACCCACGGCACGTGATCCCGGGCGGACGGCTCCGCCGGGGCACGACCCCCCTGTCCTAAGGAGGCGCGATGGCCAACCGACGTCCCCGACCCATCCTCTGGCTCCTGCTGATCGTCATCGTCCTGGCCCTGGTGGGCCAGGCCGTGCCTCTGTACACGGACTGGCTCTGGTTCCAGGAGGTGGGATACGTCGGGGTCTTCGTCACCATCCTCACCCTGCGGGGCTGGCTCTTCCTCGGGGTGGGCCTCGGGACCTTCCTCTTCCTCTCCCTGAACCTGACCTTCGCCGCGCGGACGGCGCGGCCGGACGTGCTCTGGGAGCTCGAGGATCAGCTAGGCCTCCCCAGCCGCGTCGTGCTCGAGCCGCTCATCCGGCGCCTCCTGCTCCCGGTCCTGGCGGTCATCTCCTTTTTCTCGGGGGTCTCGGCGAGCGGCAGCTGGGAGACGGTACTGGAGTATTTCAACCGCACGCCCTTCGACACCACCGACCCGCTCTTCAGCCGCGATCTGTCCTTTTACGTGTTCACGCTCCCGTTCTGGCGGCTCCTGTACGGATGGGCGATGCTGCTCCTCGTCGCCACCATCGGGCTGAGCCTCGCGCTCTACGTCCTCCAGCGGAGCCTGGTGCTGACCGCCCGGGGGCCGCGCCTAGCCGCGGGGGCCCGGGCACACCTGCTCGCCCTGGGGGCGGCGTTCCTCGGGCTCAAGGCCTGGGGGTTCTGGCTCGATCGCTTTGACCTCCTGTACTCCTCCCGGGGGGTGGTGTTCGGCGCCTCCTACACGGACGTGAACGCCTCGCTGCCGGTCCTCGGGATCCTGGTGGTGCTGGCGCTTCTCTGCGCCGCGGCCTGTCTCTTTCAGGTCTGGCGCCCGGGCTGGCGGTTCCTCGTCGCGGGCCTGGTCGTGCTGGGGGCCGTGTGGGTCGGCGGCCTCGGTCTCTACCCGGCGTTCCTCCAGCGCTTCCGGGTGACTCCCAACGAGCTGGTCGCGGAGCGGCCCTACATCGTCCACAATATCCGGATGACCCGGAAGGCCTACGGCCTGGACCGGATCGAGGAGAAGGACTTTCCCGCGGAGGAGAACCTGACCGCCGCCGCGCTGGAGCGGAACAACCCCACGATCAAGAACATCCGGCTCTGGGACCACCGTCCCCTCCTGACCACTTTCGGGCAGCTCCAGGAGATCCGGACCTACTACAAGTTCACGGACGTGGACAACGACCGCTACCTCATCGACGGCGAGTACCGGCAGATCATGCTCTCCCCCCGCGAGCTCTCCTACCGGCACCTGCCGAGCCGGATCTGGATCAACGAGCGCCTGACCTACACCCACGGCTATGGGGTGATCGTCGGGCCGGTGAACCGGATCAGCCCCGAGGGGTTGCCGGAGTTCTTCGTCAAGGACATCCCGCCGGTCTCCTCGGGGTTCCTCAAGGTCACCCGGCCCGAGATCTACTACGGGGAGATCTCCAACGACTACGTCTTCGTCCGCACCAAATCCCAGGAGCTGGACTACCCGGCGGGGGACCAGAACGTCTACACGCGCTACGCGGGGCGGGGCGGGATCCCCGTCGGGTCGTTCCTGACCAAGCTGGCCGTCGCCATCCGCTTCGGCGAGATCAAGATCGTGCTCTCCGACGACCTGACCGGCGAGAGCCGGATCATGATCCACCGGGAGGTCGCCAAGCGGGTGCGTCAGATCGCGCCATTCCTCCGCTTCGACCGGGATCCGTATCTCGTCGTCACCGACGACGGCCGGCTCGTCTGGATGATCGACGGATACACGGCGAGCGACCGGTATCCCTACTCCCAGCCCGTGCGCGACCTCGGCAACTACATCCGCAACTCGGTGAAGGCCACGGTGGACGCCTACCACGGGACGGTGACGTTCTACCTCGCCGACCCGACCGACCCGGTGATCCGCACCTACGCCCGGGCCTTCCCGGGGCTCTTCAAGCCCCTCGGCGAGATGCCCGCGGATCTCCAGCGCCACATCCGCTATCCGGAGGACCTCTTCTCGATCCAGGCGAAGATGTACGCCACGTATCACATGGAAGAACCCCAGGTGTTCTACAACAAGGAGGACCTCTGGGCGATCCCGCGGCGGACGGTGGAGGGGCGGGACCGGGAGATGGAGCCGTACTACACGATCATGCGTCTGCCCGGGGAGAAGAAGGAGGAGTTCATCCTCCTCACCCTCTTCAACCCGAGCCGCCGGGACAACATGATCGCCTGGCTGGCGGCGCGCACGGACCCGCCGAACTACGGACGCCTCATCGTCTACAACTTCCCCAAGGCCAAGCTCGTCTACGGGCCGCGGCAGATCGACGCGCGGATCGACCAGGATCCGACCATCTCCCAGCAGCTCTCGCTCTGGAATCAGCGGGGCTCCACGACGATTCGGGGCTCGCTCCTGGCGATCCCCCTCGATCAGTCCCTGATCTACGTCCAGCCCCTCTACCTGGCGGCTTCCGAGCAGGGCGCGTTGCCCGAACTCCGGCGCGTGTTCGTCTCCTACGGTAACCAGATCGCCATGGAGCCGACGCTCGAGCAGTCGCTCCAGCGGATCTTCGGCGGGCGCGCCCGGATCGGGGACGCCGTCGGGCGACCCGCCGCGGGCGTCGCGCCCGGGCCTCCGGGCGATGCCGGCCTTCAGGGCCTGGTCCGGCGGGCGTGGGAGGCCTGGAGCCGGGCGCAGGACGCCCTCCGGCGAGGCGACTGGTCCGGCTACGGCGAGGAGCAGCGCCGCCTCGAGCAGACGCTCCGCGAACTCCGCGACCGCTCCCGCTAGACCACGCGCGTTTGATCGACCGCTCCGAGCGCGGGCTTGGCCCGCGCAATCCCGGGGGGAGGCATCGGAAGGGGGGCGGAGCCCCCCTCCGAGTTTCTACGTTCGGGCGCGCAGGAAGAGCGAGACGCCGAGCCCCGCGAACACGATGTTGGGGGTCCAGGCGGCCAGGAGCGGCGGCAGGAGATCCGCCTTGGCGAACGAGAGCGCCAGCGAGCTCACCAGCCAGTATCCCATCGAGATCGCGATCGCCAGGGCGATGCCGATGACGCGGCCGCCCCGCGGCCACTGGAGCGCGAAGGGAATCGCCACCAGCACCATGATCACGTGGATCAGCGGGAAGGAGAGCTTCGAGTAGAGCTGGACGAGGTACTTGCCGACCTGGTGGCCGCTCTCCTGCAACTTGATCAGGTAGGCCCGGAGCTCGCGAAAGCTCATCGTCTCCGGGGGCTGCTGGGTCCGCGTGAAGTCCTCGAGCGATTCCGGGAGCTCGAGCGAGCTCAGCGTAAACGGCACGGCCTCGACGCTGGTGTCGCTCCCAAATTCCCGGAAAAAGCCGCGTTCGAATTCCCAGCCATTCGCGGTCCAGTGAGCCCGTCCCGCGTCCAGCCGGTTGAGCAGCCGGTAATTCCGGTCGATCTCGAGCACCGTCACCCCGTCCATCTGCTGGCCGACGGGATCCACCAACTCCAGCCGGAAGAAGCGCGAATCCGAGCTCCGGTACCAGATCTGGGTCCGTCGCTGGAGGTGGCGCGGGAGCTCGCCCCGGATCTTGATCCGGTCCACCTCTTCCCCCTTCGCGTTCAGCACGGGAAGCACCGTCTCCTGGAATGCCACCGAGGCCAGGCTGACCGCGAAGGCGAGCAGCAGGATCGGCAGGCTCACGCGGTAGAGGCTGACGCCGGCCGCTTTGAGCGCCGTGAGCTCGTGCTGGCGGCTCAGGGCCAGAAAGAGGAAAATCGTGGAGACCAGGACGATCACCGGGAAGCCCTCGTAGAGCCCTGCCGGGAGCCGATAGACGAAGTGCTCCAGGATGTAGAGGAGAGGCGGCTTGACGCGGAGATACCGGTCCAGGGTCTGGAAGAGGTCCACGACGACGAAGAGCGCCGCCCCGACGCTGACGCCGAACCCCACGTACATGAGGAACTGGCGGACCAGGTAGCGATCCAAGAGGTGACTCGAATCCCGCGGTCCCCGCAGGCGTGGAGGTCGCCGCCGGGAGATCGGGCGGCCCCGGGCCGGCGCCCGCGCCGCGAGCCGGTCCCGGAACCGGAGCACGGCGTTCACCCACGCCGGCGGCAGGTCCGTGGTGCTGAAGCGCAGCAACCCCAGCCCGACGAGGCCGAACACCACCGTCGGGGTCCAGACCGCCACCGCCGGCGCCAGGCGGCGGCTCAGCGCGACGCCCTCGAGGGAGTTCAGCGTGAGGTAGTAGCCGACCAGGATGCCCAGGCTCCCCACCAGCGCCACGCCCCACCCGCCCCGGTGCGCCCGGATGCCCAGGGGGAAGCCGACCATGACGAAGATGAGGGCGGCGACGGGGAAGGCAAAGCGCTTGTGGAACTCCAGGAAGTACGGCGTGGTGATCTGCCCTTCACGGTCGAGGTAGCGCGCGGTTCGGAGCAGCTCGAACAGGGGCAGGTTCTTCTCGGGCTTGTCCAGCCGCGGGGCGCTCTTGAACGGGGTCTCGACGGAGAGGTTCATGTCGTACAGCCCGAAGGTCGTGTAGCGGTAGCGGGATGAGGTGTCGGTGTCCGACTCGTGGATCGCCCCGTCGATGAGCCGGAGGGTGATGCGCTGGTTCTCCTCGTCGGTGAAGAGCCGCCCCTGGCGGGCCGTGACGATCCGCGAGAGCTTCGGGTCCCGCTCGTCGGCCACGAGGAGCCCGCGGAGCCCCACCTGGGAGGCCGAGACCTCCTCCACGTAAATCACGAACTGGCCGAAGGCGGTGTTGAACACCCGCTCCTTGATCCCCGTCGAGGCCCGGCTCTGGAGAATCTTGAAGAGCTGTCGCTGGAACGCCCTGTTCGACGCCGGATTCAGGGCCAGGGTCAGGACGGCGGTGAGGGTCGTCACGGCCATGGCCGCGACCAGGAACGGCACGAAGAGGCGCAGCGGGCTCACGCCCGAGGCCTTCAGCGCCACGACCTCCAGATCCGAGGCCAGGCGGCCGGCGGCCAACAGGACCGCCACCAGGAGGGCCATGGGCAGGGTGTGGGCCAGGAACGACGGCAGCATGTACACCAGGAGCTGGAGCACGAGGTGGAAGGGCACGCCCTTCGTGACCACCAGATCCGTGAGGCTGTAGATCCGGTCGATCGTGAGGAAGAAGGTGAAGAGCCCCACCCCGACGAGGAAGGGGTAGAGGAGCTCCTGAAAGACGTAGCGATCCAGCAGCCGGGTCACCGCGGGCCTCCGCGTTCTGTTGTACCATATCCCCGTGAAGCGCCGGATGGTCTTTGGACTCCTCGTCGCGTGGCTCGCCCTGGGGACCTCGGCGGCCGGGACCGAGCGCGATGTCCCGTCCGGCAGGCTGGAGCGCTTTCGCGCCATCGCGGCCGCCGGGCTGGGGGCGCTGGAGCTCTCGGGACACGAGCCCGCCCCCGAGAGCATCGGGGAGATCTACGCCCTCCTCGACGCCGAGATTGTGGACAACCTCGCGAGTGGCAGCCTCTTCGCCTCGGAGGGATTTCTCCAGGAGCGGCTCGACGCCTTCAACGAGGCCTGGGGCGGAACGGCGTTCCGGGTGCTGGCGCTCCGGCCGAGCGGCCTCACCGTCGGCGCGTTTCAGCTCTCGCCGGGCGGATGGGGGAACAGCGTCCGCGTCTACGGACGGAGCGGGTCCGGGGCCGCGCTGATCCGCGCGATCCAGCGGGAGGGAGTGCCGGTCCTCCACGAAATGCCCTCGACCCGGGGGGGAGATCCCCAATTCCTCGTCGCCTGGGTCGGCCCCCAGTCGAGCCGTGGCAGCACCGGTCTTCGCCTGGAACTCTGGCGGAGGCAGGGAACGTCCATCAGCCTGGCCTGGTCCACCGACGCGGTGACAGAGGGAGGCCTGCTGGTCGGCCGCTTCTCCCTGGGCGCGCAGCAGGCCTCGTTCCGCTACGAGGTGAGATACCCGGGCTGGAAGCCCGGCTGCGAGGGCCAGACCGAGCACGAAGACCTGTACCGCTACGACCCCGGCGCGGAGACGTTCGTCCTGGCCCGGCGGCAGGTCGTGAACGGCTGGCATCGGGAGTTTCACGCCTTCCTCGCCAGCTTTCTGTCGGCCCTGAGCGCGCGGAACGAGCGGGCGCTGGCGGGGCTGGTGCCGCCCATCCTCCGCCCGAGGCTCCCCGCGCGCTTGGAGGCGGACCTCGCCTGCGATGAGGCGGTGGGAACGCCGCCCACCTCCGTCGCCGTGGCCGCCGTATCGCCGGACGACCGTCGTCCCTGGAGCCTGGTGTTCCGCCGGGCGGCGGGGGGGTGGCGCCTCGCCGCGGCGGCTCCCGCCGAGTGACGACCCGCGCCACCCTGGCCCGCCTCGTGCGTGAACACGCGTTCCGCGTCGTGCGCACCCCCTCACCTCTTCTCCTCTCCCCACTGGGGAGAGGTAGGGTGAGGGGGGAGAGGATGAAGGTGAGGGGATCATGAGTGGGGTGAGGGGGCCGTGCGAGCTCACGAATAACCCGGGCTAGCGGTAGAATAGAGAGCAATGATCGCCGACCGGTACGACCCGCGGCAGGTCGAGGAGCGCTGGTACCGTCACTGGCTGGAGCGCGGCTACTTCCGCGCCGACCCGGCCTCCCCCAAGAAGCCCTACTGCATCGTCATCCCGCCCCCCAACGTCACCGGCTCCCTCCACATGGGGCACGCCCTCGACAACACCATCCAGGACATCCTGATCCGCTGGAAGCGGATGGACGGTCTGAACGCCCTCTGGGTGCCCGGCACCGACCATGCCGGCATCGCGACCCAGTACGTCGTCGAGCGTCAGCTCGCCGCCGAGGGCAAGACCAAGGAAGACCTGGGGCGCGACGCGTTCATCGCGCGGATCTGGAAGTGGAAGGACGAATCGGGCGGGACCATCATCCGCCAGCTCCAGCGCCTGGGCGCCTCCTGCGACTGGGAGCGCACCCGCTTCACGATGGACCCGGGGTTGTCCGAGGCTGTCAGGGAAGTCTTCGTGAGGCTCTGGGAGGAAGGGCTCCTCTACCGGGGCGACTACATTGTCAACTGGTGCCCGCGCTGCCAGACGGTGCTCTCTGATCTGGAGGTGGAGCACGAGGAGCGCGACGCCCAGCTTTTCTACATCAAGTACGGCCCGCTCACGCTGGCCACCGTGCGCCCTGAGACCAAGCTCGGCGACACGGCCCTGGCGGTGCATCCCCGCGACCGGCGCTACGCCCAGTACGTCGGGAAGGTCCTCGAGGTCCGCTCCGTGGAGGGCACCATCCGGATGAAGGTGGTGGCCGACGAGGCGGTGGACCCGAAGTTCGGCACCGGCGTCGTCAAGGTGACGCCGGCCCACGACCCGGCCGACTTCGAGATCGGCAAGCGGCACGGGCTGGAGGTGCGCCAGGTGATCGGCTTCGACGCCAAGATGAACGAGCGGGCCGGCCGGTACGCCGGGCTCGACCGCTTCGAGTGCCGGAAGCGGATCGTCGAGGACATGCAGCGGCTGGGCCTCATCGAGAAGATCGAGCCCTACCGCCACAGCGTGGGGGTCTGCTACCGCTGCAAGACGGTCGTCGAGCCGCTCGTCTCCACCCAGTGGTATGTCAGGATGAAGCCCCTCGCGGAGCCCGCCATTAAGGCGGTCAGCTCCGGGAAGATTAAGATCATCCCGCGCGGGTGGACCAAGACCTACTACCACTGGATGGAGAACATCCGCGACTGGCCGATCTCCCGCCAGCTCTGGTGGGGGCACCGGATCCCGGCCTGGTACTGCGACAAAGAGGGCGCGGTCCACGTCTCGCGCACGGACCTCCCCTGCTGTCCCGCGTGCGGCGGGCCGCTCCGCCAGGACGAGGACGTCCTGGACACCTGGTTCTCGTCGGGGCTCTGGCCCTTCTCGACGCTCGGGTGGCCGCACGAAACGCCGGAGCTCGGGACGTTTTACCCGACGTCCTGCCTCGTCACCGGCTTCGACATCCTGTTCTTCTGGGTCGCGCGCATGGTGATGCTCGGCATCAAGTTCATGGGCGACGTCCCGTTCCGCGACGTGTACCTGCACGCGCTGATCCGCGACCTGGAGGGCCAGAAGATGTCCAAGGTCAAGGGGAACATCATCGATCCCCTGGACCTCATGGACAAGTACGGAACCGACGCCCTCCGCTTCACGCTGGCCGCGCTGGCGGGGCAGGGGCGCGACATTCGCTTCGGCGAGGAGCGGGTGGAGGCGTACCGGAACTTCGCCAACAAGATCTGGAACGCGGCGCGGTTCGTCCTGACCAACCTGGAGGATTACGATCCGGCGAAGGCCGACGGCGTGGCGCCCGGCCTGCCTGACCGCTGGATCCGGAGCCGCCTGGCGGTCGCGATCGGCAAGGTCCGAAAGGCCCTCGCCACCTATCGCTTCAACGACGCCGCCGGCGCGGCCTACCAGTTCGTCTGGCACGAGTTCTGCGACTGGTACGTGGAGTGCGTGAAGCTGACCCTCTACCGGGGCGACGACCCCGCGGCGCGCTGCCGCAGCCAACAGACGCTCGCCGAAGTCCTGGAAACGACCCTCCGGCTCCTCCACCCCTTCATGCCGTTCATCACCGAGGAGATCTGGCAACGACTCCCCACGCTTGGCGTGGGGGCCCGCGCGCTTCGCGCGGGGGCCCGCCACGCGGGGTCGAGCATCATGCTGGCTCCGTTTCCCAAGGCGGCCAAGAAGGCCCAGGACCCCGCGGCCGAGAAGGACATGGCCCTGCTGATCGGCGTGATCACCGCCATCCGGAACATCCGGGGCGAGATGCGCATCCCCCCGTCCACGACCCTGCGTGCGGTCCTCAGGCCCACGACCCGCCCGGCCGCGAAGCTCCTGACGGCGCACGCCGCCCTCGTCCAGAGCCTGGCGCGCTGCGACGCGACCGTGGACCCGCGGGCGAAGCGCCCCGCTGCCTCCGCCATGGCGATCGCGCAGGGGGTGGAATGCTTCGTCCCGCTGGAAGGCCTCGTGGACCTCGCCGCCGAACGCCAGCGTCTCGCTAAGGAGATCAAGAGGGCGGAGGAGCAGATCGCCTTCCTGAAGGCCAAGCTGGGGAACCGGGAGTTCATGGCCAAGGCCCCACGGGACGTGGTGGAGCGGGAGAAAGGGCGGCTCCAGGAACAGATGGGGGTCCGACAGAAGCTCCTTGGGGTCAGGCCTGAGTAATTGCGTATCAATGATGCGGACAGGTGAAGCCGTCCACGGCTGGGCGTCGCGCCCGGTGGTGAGCCTGGGCGAAGTGGGCTCGACCCAGACCGAGGCGCGGCGGCTGGCCGAGGCCGGGGCGCCGGAGGGGACCGCCGTCGTGGCCGAGCACCAGACCCAGGGCCGCGGGCGCCTGGGGCGGCGCTGGATCGACGAGCCGGGAGCCGCGCTGCTGGTTTCAATCGTCCTCCGTCCCACTCTGGACGCGCCGCGGCTCCCCCAGCTCTCCCTCGTGGCCGGGGTCGCCGTGGCCGAAGCGCTGGCGGAGGCGTCGGGCTTGCGGGTGACCCTCTCCTGGCCGAACGACCTGCTCCTCCGGGGACGCAAAGTGGCGGGGATCCTGGCGGAGTCCTTCGCCGGGCGTGACGCCGGCGCCAGCGTCATTCTCGGCATCGGCATCAACGTCAACCAAGAGCGCTTCCCCGAGGACCTGGCGGCGCGCGCCACGTCACTGGCTTTCGAGGCGAGACACCCATTCGACCGGGAGCAGCTGCTGAGGACCGTGCTCAACCGCCTGGAGGCCTGGTACCGGCGGTGGGTGGGGGAGGGCTTCGAGCCGGCGCGGGAAGCGTGGCGCCGCGGCTCGGCGACTCTCGGCCAGCGCGTCACGATCGGGGAGGGCGTGAACGGGACGGCCCTGGACCTGGCAGAAGATGGGGCCCTTCTCGTGAGGACCGACGCCGGTGCCCTCGTCCGGCGGATCGCCGCCCTGGGACCATAAGTCAATTACTCAGGCCTGACCCCGGGAGGGGCGGGCGAACTGACAGGAGGCGGCCATGCTGCTGGTCATTGAAGTGGGGAACACCAACACGGGGCTCGGCGTCTTCGACGGCCGCCGCCTGCTGGTCTCCTGGCGCCTGACCAGCCGCCGCGAGCAGACGGCTGACGAATACGGCGTCTTCATCCGGACCCTCCTCGGCAATCAGGGAATCGACCCCGGGCGGATCAGGGCGGTGGCAATCTCCAACGTCGTCCCGCCGGTCCAGCAGACGCTCGAGTGGATGTGCGAGAAGTACTTCGGCCTCCCCGCCTTCAGCGTCGAGCCCGGGGTCAACGTCAAGATCCCCATGCGGGTGGACAACCCTCACGAGGTCGGGGCCGACCGCCTCTGCAACGCCGTCGCCGCCGTGGAGTTCTACGGCCCGCCCCTCATCGTCGTGGATTTCGGGACGGCCACGAACTTCGACTGTGTGAACGCCCGCGGCGAGTTCATCGGCGGCGCCATCGCCCCCGGCCTCACCCTGGCGGCGGAGGCGCTCTTCTCCCGGGCGGCGCGCCTTTACCGGGTGGAGCTCGTGAGGCCGAAAGAGGCCATCGGGCGAAACACCGTGACCAATATCCAGTCGGGGCTGGTCTACGGTTACGCCGGCCTCGTGGACGGGCTGGTGGAGCGCATCCGGGCCGAGATGGACGGGGAGCCCAAGGTCATCGCCACCGGGGGCCTCGCCACCCTGATCCAGGGGGTGGCCCGCTCCATCCAGCACGTGAACCCCGACCTCAGGCTCGAGGGCCTCCGGCTGATCTGGGAGCAGACCCACCCCCAGGGTCCTTGACAGGGGAGGCCCAGGCCCTGAACCGGTACACTACCCCGAAATATAGTAGTAGGGGAGGGCGGCGACACATGGGCATGTGGATCGGGCGGGGGCGCAAGGCCAGGATCGCGTACGGCTTCGACGACATCGCCCTGGTGCCGGGAGCCGTCACCGTGAACTCCAACGAAGTCGATATCGCGTGGGAACTCTGCGGCCGGCGCTTCGACATTCCGATCATCGCCGCGGCCATGGACGGCGTCGTGGGCCCCCGCCTCGCCATCGAGATGGGACGCCTGGGCGGTCTGGCGGTGCTGAACCTCGAGGGGATCCAGACGCGGTACGAGAACCCCGATGAGGTGCTCGACCACATCGTGGCGGCCAGCCTCGACGAGGCGACCCGCATCATCCAGGGGATCTACGGTGAGCCCATCAAGGAGGAGCTGATCCACAAGCGGCTCAGCCTGATCAAGAAGGGCGGCGGCCCCGCCGTGGTCTCCTCCATCCCCCAGCGCGCCGAGCGCTTCGCCAAGATCGCCGAGGAGGCGGGGGCCGACATCTTCGTCGTGCAGTCCACCGTCACGACCGCCCGCCACCTCGCCACCGAGTACACCCCGCTCGACTTCAGCAGGCTGAAGAAGAACCTCTCGATCCCGCTGATCGTCGGCAACTGCGTGACCTACGAGGCCTGCCTCGAGCTGATGCAGTGCGGGGTTGACGCGCTGCTCATTGGCGTGGGGCCGGGCGCTGCCTGTACCAGCCGCGAGGTCCTCGGGCTCGGCGTCCCCCAGGTGACCGCGACCGTGGATTCGGCGGCGGCCCGCGACTTCCACTACAAGCAGACCGGGCGCTACGTGCCCATCATCACCGACGGCGGGATGACCACCGGGGGCGACATCTGCAAGGCCCTCGCCGCGGGGGCGGACGCCGTGATGATCGGCTCGGCGTTCGCGCGCGCGGAAGAGGCCCCCGGGCGCGGTTACCACTGGGGCATGGCGACGCCCCACCAGAACCTGCCGCGCGGCACCCGGATCCGCGTGGGCGTGACGGGGCCGCTCGAGCAGATCCTCTTCGGGCCCGCCTTCACCGACGACGGCACCCAGAACCTCGTGGGGGCCATTCGGACCTGCATGGGATCCGTCGGCGCCCGCAACATCCGCGAGCTCCAGCTCACCGAGCTCATCATCGCTCCGGCCATCAAGACTGAGGGGAAAGTCTTCCAACGCGCGCAGAAGCTGGGGCTGCCCAAGTAGTCAACCGGCGACCATGGCCGGTAATGGATAAGATCGCTGTCCTCGATTTTGGCTCCCAGTACACCCAGCTGATCGCCCGCCGCATCCGCGAGCTCTCCGTCTACTCCGAGATCTTCTCCTGCCTCCACCCGCTCGACGACATCCTCGCGGGCGGCTACAAGGGGATCGTCCTGTCCGGGGGCCCTTCCAGCGTCTACGAGGATGGCGCCCCGCTCCCGCCGCGGAAGCTCTTCGAGGCGGACATCCCGATCCTCGGCATCTGCTACGGGATGCAGGCCATGGCCTACCTCCTTGGAGGACACGTGATCCCGGCCGAGCGGAGGGAGTACGGGGCGGCCGACCTCCGCCTCGAGGGGAGCGAAGGCCTCTTCGACGGCGTGAGGCCGGAGCACGGCGACCGGATCCGGGTCTGGATGAGCCACGGCGACACGGTGTTGAAGCCGCCCAGGGGGTTCGTGACCCTCGGCTCCACCGACAACTGCCCCGTCGCGGCGATGGCCGACCCCAAGCGCCGCCGCTACGCCGTCCAGTTTCACCCCGAGGTCGTCCACACCCCGCAGGGGAAGACGATCCTCCAGAACTTCGTCGCCCTCTCGGAGGCCAACCCCACCTGGTCCATGGCCTCCTTCATCGACGCGGCCGTGGAGGCGATCCGGCACACGGTGGGGAGCGAGCGGGTCCTCTGCGCGCTCTCCGGCGGCGTGGACTCCGCCGTGGTCGCGGTCCTCGTCCACCGGGCGGTGGGCGACCAGCTCACGTGCGTCTTCGTTGACAACGGGGTCTTGCGCAAAGGTGAAGCCGCGTCAGTAGTCCACACCTTTCGGGACCACTTCAAGATCAACCTCGTGCACGTGGACGCGTCCAAGCGCTTCCTCCAGCAGCTCAGCGGGGTGGCCGACCCGGAGCTCAAGCGCAAGCGCATCGGCGCCGAGTTCATCGCCGTGTTCGAGGAGGAGGCCCGCAAGCTGGGCGAGATCCCCTGGCTCGCCCAAGGGACGCTCTATCCCGACGTCATCGAGTCGGTCTCCTTTCGGGGGCCGTCGGCGACCATCAAAACGCACCATAACGTCGGGGGCTTGCCGACCACCATGAGGTTCAAGCTCCTGGAACCCCTGCGCGAGCTCTTCAAGGACGAGGTGCGCCAGTTGGGCGAGCTCCTCGGGCTCCCGCCCGAGATCGTCTGGCGGCAGCCGTTCCCCGGCCCGGGCCTGGCCATCCGGATCCTGGGGGAGGTGACCGAGGACCGGCTCGAGCTGCTGCGCGAGGCCGACGCCATCGTCCAGGAGGAGGTGCGGCGCGCCGGGCTCGAGCGGGAGCTCTGGCAGGCCTTCGCGGTGCTCCTGCCGGTCAAGACGGTGGGGGTGATGGGGGACTTCCGCACCTATGCCCAGGTGATCGCCCTGCGCGCGGTCATGAGCCAGGACGCCATGACCGCAGACTGGGCGCGGCTGCCGTACGAGCTGCTGGGGCGGATCTCGAACCGCATCATCAACGAGGTGAAGGGCGTCAACCGGGTCGTCTTCGACATCTCCTCGAAGCCCCCGAGCACCATCGAGTGGGAGTGACGTGACCACCCGGCACGAGATCGAGGACATCGTCAAGCGGATCGCCGAGGGGTATCAGCCCCTGAAGGTGATCCTCTTCGGGTCCTACGCCTACGGCGAGCCAACGCCAGACAGCGACATCGACCTTTTGATCGTGAAGGACACGTCGGAGCGGTTCATTGATCGCTGGGTGGCGGTGAGGGAATTGATCGCGGACCCCGCACGGCGCATTCCGGTGGAGCCGATCGTTGTGACCCCCGACGAGCTACAGCGCCGTCTCGCCGGGGGGGATCAGTTCTTCCAGGAGATCATCGCCCGCGGGAAACTCCTCTATGCCGGGTGAGGAATCCCACTATGCGAGGGATTGGCGGCGCATCGGCCATGCCCTGGAGGACGGTGACCCCGAAGAGGCCGGATTTTGGCTCCAGCAGGCCCTTGAGAAATTCCTGAAAGCGTACCTCTTGTCCAAGGGCTGGAGTCTCAGGAAAGTGCACGACCTGGAGGTCCTGGTGAACGAAGCCGCCGTGTACATGCCGGATGTGGCGCGTTATGCGAAGGCTTGCCGGAAGATCAGCGGTTACTACGTCGCCGAACGATATCCGCTCCTGGACTCCCTCCAGCCGACGGTGGAGGAGGTGTCTCGCTCGAGGGAGGAGGTCACCGGGCTGGTGGAATTCATCCGCCGGGAGTGCGGGAAATGACCCATTCGGACTTCGTCCACCTGCACGTTCACTCGGAGTACAGCCTCCTGGACGGGGCGAGCCACCTGGACAAGCTCGTCGCCCGGGCCAAGGAGCTCCGCTTCCCCGCGCTGGCCCTCACGGATCACGGCAATCTCTTCGGGGCGGTGGACTTCTACCTGGCCTGCCAGAAGGCGGGGATCAAGCCGCTCCTCGGCGCCGAGCTCTACGTCGCGCCGGGGAGCCGGTTCGAGCGGGCCAACCTGGACGGCTCCTACGAAGGAGCCAACCACTGCACCGTCCTGGCGAGGAACCGGGAGGGGTACAAGAACCTCATCAAGCTCGTCTCTAAAGCGTACCTTGAAGGCTTCTACTATAAGCCCCGGGTAGATAAGGAGCTTTTGGCCCAGCATTCCGACGGTCTCCTGGTCCTGTCCGGGTGCCTGAACTCTGAGGTCTCGCGGCTCCTGGCCGGGGGCGAGGAGGACAAGGCCCGGCAGGTGGCCGGCTGGTTCCAGGAGGTGTTCGGCAAGGACTACTACTTCATGGAGGTTCAGTCCCACGGGCTCCCTGAGCAGGCTCGGGTGACGGAGGCCACGGTCAGGATCGCCGCAGCCATCGGCGCCCCCGTGGCCGGCACGAACGACGCCCACTACCTCGAGGCCGCCCACGCGCGGGCTCACGAGGCGCTCCTCTGCATCCAGACCGGGACCGCGATGCGGGACCCGAACCGCTGGCGTTTCGCCAGCGACCAGTTCTACCTGAAGTCCGCCGAGGAGATGCAGCGGGTCTTCGCGGACCTGCCGGAGGCCTGCCGCCATACTCTGGCGGTTGCGGAACGCTGCAATCTTGAGTTGAGCTTCGGCCAGTTCCACCTCCCGCGGTACCAGGTGCCCGAGGGGCACACGCTCGAGAGTTACCTGACGCAGCTCGCCACTGAGGGCCTGCGTCAGCGCTACGGCCCGGCGCCCCCCGACGCCGTGGTCGAGCGGCTCGAGCAGGAGCTGGCCGTCATCGAGAAGATGGGCTTCGCGGGCTACTTCCTCGTGGTGTGGGACTTCATCCGCTACGCCAAGGCCCAGGGGATCGCCGTGGGGCCGGGGCGCGGCTCCTCCGCCGGCTCGCTGGTGGCCTACGCGCTCGGAATCACCAACATCGACCCGATCCGGTACGGGCTCCTGTTCGAGCGGTTTCTCAACCCCGAGAGGATCTCGATGCCCGATATGGACATCGACTTCGCCGACGACCGGCGCGACGAGGTCATCGAGTACGTTGCCCAGAAGTACGGCAGGGGGAACGTCGCCCAGATCATCACCTTCGGCACTCTCGGGGCCAAGGCTGCCATCCGAGATGTCGGCCGCGTCCTCGGAATGCCCTACAACGAGGTGGACCGGATCGCCAAGCTCGTCCCCGCGTTCCCGCTCAACATCACCCTGGACGAGGCCCTTTCGCAGTCTCCGGCGCTGGCCGAGGCGATCAGGAGCCAGCCCGAGCTCGCCGAGCTCTGGGAGATCGCCAAGTCGCTGGAGGGGCTCACCCGCCACGCCTCCAAGCACGCCGCGGGCGTGGTGATCTCGGACGAGCCGCTGATCGAGCACGTCCCCCTCTACAAGGACCCGAAGCGGAACGAGGTGGTCACCGGCTACGCCATGGGGCCCATCGAGAAGATCGGCCTCCTGAAGATGGACTTCCTCGGCCTCCGCACGCTGACCGTCCTCGCCAACACCGCCCGGCTGGTGGCGGAAGCGACCGGGAAACCGGTGGACCTGGACGCGATCCCCTTCGACGACCCGAAGAGCTACCAGCTCCTGTCGGAGGGCAAGACCTTCGGCGTCTTCCAGCTGGAGTCTGGGGGCATGCGCGAGCACCTGAAGAGCCTCAAGCCCGAGCGGCTGGAAGACGTCATCGCCATGGTGTCCCTCTACCGGCCCGGCCCCATGGATCTCATCCCCGACTACATCAACCGGAAGCACGGCCGGGCCAAGATCACCTACGAGCACCCGCTGATGGAGAAGTATCTGCGGGAGACGTACGGGATCATGGTCTACCAGGAGAGCGTGATGCAGATCGCCTCGGAGATGGCCGGCTTCACGATGGGCGAGGCCGACATCCTCCGGCGCGCCATGGGGAAGAAGGACCGGGAGCTGATGGCCAAGCAGCGGGCCAAGTTCATCGAGGGGGCGAAGGGCCGAGGCATCCCGGAGCGGAAGGCGGAGAAGATCTTCGACCTCATGGAGAAGTTCGCGGGGTACGGTTTCAACAAGTGCCTGAGAGGTGACGCCCTTATCGAGCTGGCAGACGGCACCGTGAAGCCGATCACCGAGGTCCGCACCGGCGACCTCGTCCTGACGAAGGACGGCCCCTTCAGGGCCCTCGGTGTCCGGCCGAGCGGCGTCAGAAAGGTCGGACGGCTTCGCCTCGCAGACGGGATGGAGGTGCACTGCACTCCCGACCATCCGGTCTTCACCCAGCGTGGGTGGGTGAATGCGGAGGACCTGGCCGCCGACGACTTCGTGGCCGTGGCGCGCCATCTTTCTCCGCCCGGGACCGCTGACGTGATCCCGCTGGCCCTCTGCCGGGACCCCCTTCGAGAGGCGATCCTCAAGCGTTTTGCGAGTTTGAGCGCTGGCTGTCGCGAACTAGGTGTGGCGTATGGCCTCGTATACCGAGACAGCCAGAAGCGAGGAATCCGCCGGGACACACTCGAATACGTCGCCGAGCGGCTCGATTCCCCCGAGCTTCACGCGCTCGTTGATCCCCTCATTGGCTGGTCGAGGCCCAAGAAGTTCGCCCCCCAGGGCTTCGAG